>CAMAOY010000061.1 GCA_945859865.1 Phenylobacterium deserti | reverse complement strand
ATCGTCGCCCCGCCCCGGGTCGGCAAGACGATCATGATGCAGAACATCGCCAAGGCGATCGCGGCCAACCATCCGGAATGCTACCTCATTGTTCTCCTGGTGGACGAGCGCCCCGAGGAAGTCACCGACATGCAGCGCACGGTGAAGGGCGAGGTCATCGCCTCAACCTTCGACGAGCCTGCCCAGCGGCACGTCCAGGTGGCCGAGATGGTGATCGAGAAGGCCAAGCGCCTCGTCGAGCACAAGCGGGATGTGGTCATCCTGCTCGACAACATCACCCGCCTGGGCCGGGCCTACAACACCACTGTGCCGTCTTCGGGCAAGGTCCTGACCGGCGGCGTGGACGCCAACGCCCTCCAAAGGCCCAAGCGCTTCTTCGGTGCGGCGCGGAACATCGAGGAAGGCGGCTCCCTGACCATCATCTCCACGGCCCTGATCGACACCGGAAGCCGGATGGACGAGGTGATCTTCGAGGAGTTCAAGGGCACCGGGAACTCGGAGATCGTACTCGACCGGAAGGTCGCGGACCGGCGCATCTACCCGGCCATCGACATCCTCAAGTCCGGTACCCGAAAGGACGAACTCATTACCCCGCCGGGGCAGCTGACCAAGACCCACGTCCTGCGTCGGATCCTCGCGCCCATGGGTGCCCAGGACGCCATCGAGTTCCTGCTCGACAAGCTGCGTCAGTCGAAGACCAACGACGACTTCTTCCAGTCCATGAACACCTGACCCGCATTGGACCCGTGTTTCACGTGAAACACGGGTTATGCCTTCCCGCTCAGGGGATGAGCAGGGACGAGCCCACAGTCTGGCGGGACTCCAGGGCCTCATGGGCCGCCCGGGCCTGGCTGAGGGGGAAGGTCTGGCCGATCTCGATGGAGATCTCCCCGGCGCCGATGCGGCTGAAGACGGCGGCGGCGCTCGCGTCCAGTTCTTTCGTCGTGGAAATATAGTCTCCCAGGGTCGGACGGGTGAAGAACAGGGATCCCATCCGCATCAGCCGCGCCGGCTCAACGGCAGGCGGCGAGCCCGAGGCATTGCCGAAGCTGACGAAGGTTCCCCGCCGGGCAAGGCTGGCCAGGGTGCCCTCGAAAGTGGAGGCCCCGACGGAGTCGTAGGCGACGGGCACGCCCGCGCCGCCGGTGATCCGGCGGACCTCCGCGGCAACATCCTGTTCCCCGTAGAGGATCACGTGGTGAGCGCCCAAGGCCCGCACCCGATCGGCCTTGGCGGAGCTTCCGGCGGTGGCGATCACCTCGGCGCCCAGGGCCCGGGCCCACTGCACCAGGATCTGTCCCACGCCTCCCGCCGCGGCGTGAATGAGCACCGGCTCCCCGGCACGCAGGGGCCGACAGCGCAGCAACAGAAATTCGGCCGTCATGCCCTTCAACAGGGCCGCCGCTGCCGTGCGTTCATCCACGCCCTCGGGGAGTCTCACTGCCCGACCGGCGTCCACCAAATGGAGGTCAGAATAGGCGCCAATGGGACCTGAGGCGAAGGCGACACGGTCTCCCTGGGCAAAACGCTCGACGCCCTCGCCTACGGCGACGATCTCTCCGGCGCCTTCCATCCCAAGCCCCGAGGGTAGCTTCAGGGGATAGAGGCCGGAGCGGTGGTAGGTATCGATGTAGTTGACCCCGATAGCGGCCTGCCGGACCAGGACCTGACCGGGGCCGGGTTGGGTGTCGGGGAGCTCGACGAGGTCCAGGACATCGGGACCGCCGGTGGCGGTGAAGCGGATGGCGTGCATGGCTCAGGCCTCTCCGAGATGAGGGTGGTGGAAGGCCAGGGAGCGTGCCCCCTCGACCTGAAGTGTCACTTCCATCGGTTTTCTCCTGGACGACCAACCCCGACACTTAAGCCCTGCCGCCACCCGGGCGGAAGGTAGTTTTGCGATCCCCGAAGGCCGCGCTATCCTCAAGGCGTCACCGGAGGCTCCGCCATGAAGATCACTGTCGAGATCGACTGTTCCCCCGTCGAGGCCCGCGCCTTCCTGGGCCTGCCCGATGTCAGCGCCCTGAATGCCCGGATGGTCGAGGAGATGCAGGTGCGAATGACCGCCAACATGTCCATGCTGGCCCCGGACGAGCTGATGAAGAACTGGATGAGCTTTGGCGCCGGCGCCCAGGAACAGTTCACCAAGCTGATGACCCAGACGGCCGGTCTGGGCGCGGGCGCCGCCCGCCCCAAATGAACGACACCATCTTCGCCCCCGCGACCGCCCCGGGCCGGGCGGCGGTGGCCGTGGTGCGCCTGTCGGGCCCCGGGTCGCTGGACGCCGTGCGCGCCCTTTCCGGCCAGGTCCCGACGCCGCGACGGGCTTCGCTGCGCAGGCTCCGGGCTGGAAATGGGGAAGTCCTCGACGACGGCATCGTGCTCTGGTTTCCGGCGCCTGGGAGCTATACGGGCGAGGATAGCGCCGAATTGCACCTGCATGGCGGCGCCTCGGTCGTCACCTCGGTCCTGCAGGCCCTCGCCGCCCTTGGCCTGCGGCTAGCCGAGCCGGGCGAGTTCACCCGTCGCGCCTTTGAAAACGGCCGGCTCGACCTGGCCCAGGCCGAAGGTGTCGCAGACTTGATCGACGCTGAGACGGAGGCCCAGGGGCGCCAGGCCCTGGCCCAGCTCGGCGGCGCCCTGGGCCGGGCCCGGGATATATGGCGTGCTGACCTGGTGGAGGCCCTCGCTTACTTTGAGGCTGCGGTGGACTTTCCCGACGAGGACCTTCCCGACGACCTTGGTCGCAGGGCGGGTCCTGTTCTGGACCGGCTGCTGGCGGCGCTCTCGGGGGCGGTCGCCGGTGTTCGGCGGGCGGAGCAGATCCGCGAGGGCTTCTCCATCGCCCTGGTGGGCGCCCCCAATGCCGGGAAGAGCACGCTCCTCAACGCCCTTGCCCGCCGGGAGGCGGCGATTGTCACCCCGACACCGGGAACCACCCGGGACATCATCGAGGTGTCACTTCGCCTGGCGGGGTACAAGGTGGTTCTGGCGGATACAGCGGGCCTTCGCGAGGCAGAGGACGCGGTGGAGATCGAGGGCATCCGCCGGGCCCGCCTGAGGGCCGGCGAGGCTGATCTCAGGCTCTGGGTGGTGGATGGCGCCGGGGATGCCAATGCCGGGGTGGCTCCGCCGGATGTGCTGAGGGCCGGAGACCTTTGCCTGCTCAGCAAGTCGGACCTGCCGGCCGGAGATGCGGCGGGCCGGGCCCTCATCGAGGCCGCCGCCCTTGGGCTGGAGCCCCACAGGCTCAGCGCTCATCTCCCCGATGACGTCTCTGCCCTCGAGGCCGCGCTTGCCAGGCGGGTCGTTGCGGCGCTTGGCGCCTCGGAGCCCCCGGCGGCGACGCGCCTGCGTCATGCGGCCCTGCTCTCCGAGGCCATTGAGCGCCTGGAGTGCGCCCGCGCCCTTTCTGATGCCCCGGAACTGGCCGCTGAGGACGTGCGCCTGGCCGCCCGAGCCCTGGACCGGATCACGGGGCGCATCGGTCCCGAGGACGTCCTGGACCGGATCTTCTCGACCTTCTGTATTGGCAAGTGACCTGTTTCACGTGAAACCGGGACCGTTCTGGTGTAGGACCTTGCCGCTTCCGGGACCTGTAGGAGCGGGTAGAGCGAATGTGGGATGTCATCGTCATCGGCGGCGGCCACGCTGGCTGTGAAGCGGCGGCGGCCTCGGCGCGGTTCGGCGCCCGCACCCTGCTGCTGACCCACCGGATCGAGACCGTCGGCGAGATGAGCTGCAACCCGGCGATCGGCGGCCTGGGCAAGGGCCACCTCGTTCGCGAGATCGACGCCCTGGATGGGGTGATGGGCCGCCTGGCTGATGCCGCCGGTATCCAGTTCCGCATGCTCAATCGGTCCCGGGGGGCCGCCGTCCGCGGCCCACGGGCGCAGATTGACCGGAAGCTCTATCGCGAGGCCATGCAGGCCGAACTGGCGGCTACGCCGGGTCTAGAGATTCGCGCTGAGGCCGTCGAGGACCTGGTCGTCGAGGCTGGGCGCGTGACCGGGGTCGTGGGAGCGTCTGGCGCGGTCTATCCCGCCGCGCGGGTGGTCCTGACCACAGGCACCTTTCTCAAGGGCGTCATCCATCTGGGGGAGCAGAGGATACCCGCAGGCCGGGTCGGCGAAGCGCCGGCCATCGGCCTGGCCGACCGTCTGTACGCCCTGGGCCTGTCCATGGGGCGGCTCAAGACCGGAACGCCGCCGAGGCTGGATGGCCGCACCATCGCCTGGGACCGCCTGGACAGCCAGGCGGCGGACCCCGTCCCCAGCCCCTTTTCCTTCCTCACCGACCGGATCACCAATCCTCAGGTCGCCTGCGGGGTCACGGCCACCACCCCCGAGACCCACCGGATCATCGCCGAGCGCCTTTCGGAGTCGGCGGTTTATGGCGGCCGCATCCACGGTCGCGGGCCGCGGTACTGTCCCTCCATCGAGGACAAGGTGGTGCGGTTCGCCGACCGGAACGGCCACCAGATCTTTCTGGAGCCCGAGGGCCTGGACGATCCCACCGTCTATCCCAACGGCATCTCCACCTCGGTCTCCCCAGAGACCCAGGACCTCTTCCTTCGCACCATTCCGGGCCTTGAGGCCGTGCGTGTCCTCCGCCACGGCTATGCCATCGAGTACGACTATGTGGATCCGCGGGAGCTGGACTCGGCCCTGGAGGTCAAGCGTCTACCGGACCTCTACCTAGCCGGCCAGATCAATGGGACGACCGGATACGAGGAGGCGGCGGCCCAGGGACTTGTGGCGGGCCTCAACGCCGCCCGTTCAGCCTCGGGTGCCGATCCGGTCATTTTCCGGCGGGACGAGGCCTATATCGGCGTGCTGATCGATGACCTGGTCACCCGGGGTGTCACCGAGCCCTACCGGATGTTCACCAGCCGGGCCGAGTTCCGGTTGACCCTGCGGGCGGACAATGCGGACCAGAGGCTCACCGACCGGGGCCTCGCCCTGGGATGCGTCGGTGTTTCACGTGAAACCGTCTGGCGCGCTCGCCGCGCCGAGCTGGAGGCCGCCCGCCGTCGCGCTGCGGAGCTGATCCTTACGCCCGCGGCGGCGGCTCGCGAAGGTCTGCCCGTCAAGGCGGACGGCCAGAGGCGAAACCTCTCGGAACTCCTCGCCTATCCGACCATCGGTTTTCAGGACCTGGCGCGGATCTGGCCAGAAATCAACGACTGGAGCCCGGCCGTCCGCGAGCAGGTCGAGATCGACGCCGCCTATTCCGGCTATCTCGACCGCCAGGCGGCGGACGTCGAAGCCTTCCGACGGGACGAGTCCCTGCGCCTGCCCCCGACCCTGGACTACGCCGAGGTGGGCGGGCTTTCCAACGAGATTCGGGAAAAGCTGTCCTCGGTCCGCCCCCTGACCCTCGGCCAGGCTGCCCGGATCGAGGGTGTGACCCCCGGCGCTCTCACCGCCCTCCTGGCCCATGCCCGCCGCCACGCTGCCTGATACCCCCTTGACCCCCGAGGCCCACTTGACGCCCGAGGCCTTCGCCGCCCTGACCGGGGCCGATGACCGCGCCCTGGCGGATCTGGAGGTCTATCGGACCCGGCTTGTGGACTGGAACCAGAGGATGAACCTGGTGGGCCCCGCCACCCTGCCCGCCTTCTGGTCCCGGCACGCCCTGGACTCGGCCCAACTTCTCCCCCTTGCGCCCGGGGCCCTGACCTGGGCGGACCTGGGTACAGGAGCCGGTCTTCCCGGCATCGTCCTGGCCATACTCAGCCGGGATCGCCCGGGCTTTCACGTCCACCTGGTTGAAAGTGTGGCCAAACGCTGCCGTTTCCTCGAGGCGGTGACGGAGGAACTTGGTCTGCCCGCGACGGTCCACAATGCCCGGGCCGAGGCACTTGACCTGTCTGTGGATATCGTCACGTCGAGGGCTTGCGCGCCCCTGGTGCGACTGCTTGGTTACGCCCGGCCCTACTTCCGAAGAGGGGCGGGGGCATTGTTCCTTAAAGGTCAAGATGTTGTGGCTGAAATCGAAGAGGCCACAAGATCATGGGATTTTGAGGTGGATATCCTGCCCAGTCTGAGCGATGGTAGAGGTCGCATCCTTTGTATCCGGAGTTCCGGTCGTGGCCCCCGTCGCTGAAGCTGTCCGTCCCCTCCGCGTCCTCGTCGTCGCCAACCAGAAGGGCGGCGTGGGCAAGACCACCACCGCCATCAACCTGGGGACGGCCCTGGCTGCCGTGGGCGAGCGCGTTCTCCTGATCGACTCCGACCCTCAGGGCAATGCTTCGACGGGCCTGGGTGTGCCGCGCGCTGAGCGCCGCATCACCCTCTATGACGTGCTCATGAGCGCCACTCCCCTCCTCGACGCCGCCATCCCCACTCGCTTGCCGGGCCTGGACCTGGTGCCCGCCGATCCGGACCTTTCCGGCGTGGAGATCGAGCTTGGGCGGGAAGCCCGTCGTTCCTTCCGCCTGCGTGACGCCCTCGAGGCGGTCCGGATCTCGAGGCGCTATACCTATGTCCTGATCGACTGCCCGCCGTCGCTCAACCTGCTCACCGTCAACGCCATGGCGGCAGCCGATGCGGTGCTCGTGCCCATGCAGTGCGAGTTCTTTGCCCTGGAGGGTCTGAGCCAGCTGATGCGCACGGTGGACCTGGTGCGCGGGAGCCTGAACCCCCGGCTTGAAATCCAGGGTGTGGTGCTGACCATGTTTGACCGCCGCAACCGCCTGTCGGAACAGGTGGCCGGCGATGTCAGGAGTCATTTCGGAGAGGCCGTCTACAAGACGGTCATCCCCCGGAACGTCCGGGTCTCCGAGGCACCCTCCTTCGGAAAGCCGGTTCTGGTCTATGACATCAACTGCGCCGGCAGCCAGGCCTATCTGAGACTGGCGCGCGAGGTCGTCCAGCGCGAACGCGCCCGGCGCGAGGCCGCCTGAGGAGGCCCCGATGGCGGAAAAACGTGGACTTGGACGGGGGCTCTCGGCCCTCCTCGGAGAGGCGGCGCCACCACCACCGCCGCCGCCCGGCAGCGTCAGCGAAATCCCCCTCGACCAGATCCACCGGTTCGAGGGCCAGCCCCGCTCCCGGTTCGCGGCGGAGGAGTTGGAAGGTCTGGCGGAGTCCATCCGGGACAGCGGCGTGCTCCAGCCGATCCTCGTGCGGCCCCATCCTTCCAGGCAGGATCACTACGAGCTGATCGCCGGCGAACGCCGCTGGCTGGCCTCTCAGAGGGCCGGGCTTCACGCCATTCCCGCCCTGATCCGTCCGATGACGGACCTTGCCCAGCTCGAGGCGGCCATCGCTGAGAACGTCCAGCGCGAATCCCTGAGCCCGATCGAGGAGGCTGCGGGCTACCAGCGGCTGATCGAGCAGTATGGACGCACCCAGGCCGAGGTGGCCGGGGCCATGGGCAAGAGCCGTCCGCACGTGGCCAACGCCGTGCGCCTGCTCGCCCTGCCGGCCGAGGTCCAGCTCATGCTGGCGGAGTCCCAGCTGACCGCTGGCCATGCTCGTGCCCTGCTCGGGGCTCCGGATGTCCTGGCGACCGCACGGCAGGTGGTTGAACGGGGCCTGTCGGTGCGCGACACCGAAGCCCTGGTCCGCCGCCTCCAGGAGCCCGGAAACCCGGGAGCTACACCGCGTCGGAAGACGGGCGGCAAGGATGCCGACACCACTGCCCTCGAGGCGGACCTCTCCGCTGCCCTGGGCCTTCGGGTGGAGATCACCGACCGGGAGGGACGCGGCGAGGTGCGGATCCGTTACACGACCCTCGAGCAGCTCGACGAGATCTGCCGCCGGCTCTCGCGCCGGTAGCCCGCCGCCTGTACCTCGCGGTGGACGCCAGGCAGCACCGTGCCCGCTACCCGTGCGTCGCCGCTGGATGATCGTCAGTAGACGGACTTTACAGCCTAAAGCCCCATGCGCCGGGCCCTTGCGGCGATCTGAAGGGCCAGCCTCTCGGTGATGAGGACGTCCGGTGCCCTGGCGGTCTTGCAGGCCCGGTCTGCGGCTAGGATATCTCCCTGGACACCGTCGAGGGTCTCCAGGCTCCAGGACCTTGCCTGTCGCAGGAACTCGCGTTCGTCCTTCCAGAAGACCCCGGAGGCCTTGGCGGCCTCCTGAAGACCGGCTCCATTCCGGGCGAGGGTAAGGGTGCGCCGAAGCTTTCCCAGGTGCATGCCGAGTGCCCGGACGGCCCCGGGACCCGAAAGCCCCTCCTGCGCTGCCCGCCTCAGGCCCGCCTGCGCCTCGGCCAGCCTGCCCCCGAAGGCGTCTGAGGCGGCACCGGCCAGGGAGGCCTCGGGCTCGACGCCGAGGAAGGCTTCGAGGTCCTTGGGGCCCGCGGTGACACCGGAGCCTGGACCCAGGAAGAGGGCGAGGCGCTCGATCTCGCGCCGGGCCACGCCCCGTTCATGGGGCAGTCTTCCGACGAAGAGGGCGAGTGCCTCGGCGTTGAGGCCCACCCCATCCTGGGCCAGGGCCTCCCGTGTCATCCGGGCGACATCCCCCACTTCGTCCTCATAGCAGGGGATGACGGCACAGGCCGGGGCCTTCTCCGCGACCTTTCGCAGGGCAGAGTCCCGGCCCAGCGCGCTGGCTTCGACCAGCAGAAAGGCCTCGGGGTTCAATTCCCCGGCCAGGAGGCGCGCCAGGGCCTCCACCGCCAGCTTCTCACTCGCCGCCCGCTCCCCGCCCAGCCTCAGGCGTACCAGCCTTCGCCCGCCCATCAGGGACTGGGCGGCCAGTTCGCCCTCCAGGCGGGCGTCATCCCCGGCCAGGTCGCCCTCGGTCAGGAGGGCGACATTGAAGGGATCGTCCGGGTCCTCAGTGACCTGCTTCGCCAGCTGGGCGGCCCGCTCCCGGACTACGCCAAGGTCCCGTCCGTAGATCACGGCGGCCCGGATCCCGGCGTCCGGCCGGGCCAGGAAGCGCTCGATGTCGGGGCGGCGGCTGAGGATCACCTCGCCTGAGACCCCTGGCCGGCGAGGAAGCTGGACAGCTCGATCTGGATCCGGCGGGCCGCCTCCTGCGCCGCCCGGGCCTGGGCGTCCTGCTGGGCGACCACCGAGGCGTAGGGCTGGTCGGCCGAGTCGTAGGTCAGCTCCACCCGGACCTTGCCGGACTTCAGGGGCTCGCCTCCCCCAGCGGCCGTGAGGGTGTAGGCGGCGGTCAGGACGTATTCATACCGCGTAGCCACATTGTCCACCCGAACACCCCGGGGATACCGGAGCTCGGATAGGGCCACATCCAGCCGGTAGGCTGGCGGCAGGGAGGCCCGGTGGCCGAGGGCGTCGTCCAGTTGCTCGCGCAGGAGGGCGCCCGCCCGGCCTTCGGGGGTGGTGACCTCGACTGCGGCGAGGGCCGGGCCGAGCTCCGGGCTGGCGTAGAGGGGTGTAAAGCCGCAGCCGGCGAGGCCCAGGCAGAGGGCTGCGGCCAGGCCGGCGAGGGCCGCGCCCGGCTTCATGGGGCCGCCACGATGTTGACGATACGGTCCTTCACCACGATCACCTTGCGGATGGTCAAGCCCTCAAGACGCCGGGCCGTCTCCGGATCGTCAAGCACCATCTTCTCGACGTCGGCGGGCTCGGCACCGGCAGGGGCGCGGATTTCCCAGCGCCGCTTGCCGTTGACCTGGACCGGCAGGGTGACCTCGGCCTCCCGGGTGAGGGCCTCGTCGAAGGCGGGCCACGGGGCGAAGACCACCATGCCCTCGCCGCCGATCCGGGCCCAGCACTCCTCGGCCAGGTGCGGGGTAAAGGGGGCGATGAGCCGGGCGAAGGTCGACAGGGCCACGGCCCGCTCGGCCAGGATGGCGGCCTCCGCGCCCTCGGCCTTGTACTCCCTCAGGAGGTTCAGGAACTCGTAGAGGCGAGCAATGCCGGAATTGAACCGGAAGGTCTCGATGGCCTCAGTCACTGCCCGGGTCAGGCGATGGGTCGCCCGGCGCAGAGCCTCCGCCCCGGGGTGGCCGGGATCGGCCGCGTGCGGGCCGGCCGGCTGGCTGTCGAATTCGCCCCAGACCCGGTTGACGAACCGCCAGGCACCCTCGACCCCGGCGTTGGACCATTGGGCGTCCCGTTCCGGGGGCGAGTCGGACAAGACGAACAGCCGCGCCGCGTCGACCCCATAGACCTCGAAGATCTCCCCGGGGGGAACGGTATTCTTCTTGGACTTGGACATCTTCTCAGGGTCGCCGATGACCACCGGCGCGCCGTTGGACAGGAGCCGGGCCCGCCGGGTCTGGCCCTCGGTCTCGATGGCCACCTCCCCGGGCTCCACCCATTCGCCGCTCTGGCGACGATAGGTCTCGTGGGTCACCATCCCCTGGGTGAACAGGCCGTCGAAGGGCTCGCGGACGGACAGATAACCAGCGTCGGCCAGGGCCTTGGTGACAAACCGCGCATAGAGGAGGTGAAGGACGGCGTGCTCGATCCCGCCGATGTACTGGTCCACGGGCAGCCAGTAATCCGCCGCCTGCCGCTGGATCGGCTCGACCGCCTCGACATCGGTGAACCGGGCGAAGTACCAGGAGGAATCCACAAAGACGTCGAGGGTGTCGGTTTCCCTCTGCGCCGGGCCGCCACAGGCGGGGCAGGCGACATGCTTCCAGGTGGGATGGCGGTCGAGGGCGTTGCCGGTCTTGCCGAAGACGATGTCCGCGGGGTGGGCGACGGGCAGGCTCTCCCGGGGTGCCGCCACCACGCCGCAGGCGGCACAGTGGATGATCGGGATCGGGCAGCCCCAGGCCCTCTGGCGCGAAACGCCCCAGTCCCTCAGGCGGAAGACTGTGGCGCCTTCGCCGGCATCGTCTGCTTCCAGCCGGGCGATGGCCGCAGCCTTGGCGGATTCAATGTCCAGGCCGTCGAGGAAGCCGGAATTGAACAGGACGCCCGGACTGGTCCAGGCCTCCTCGCCGACCTCGAAGGTCGCCGGGTCCGCCCCGGGCGGCAGGACGACCGGTCGGACCGGCAGGCCATACTTGCGGGCGAAGTCCAGGTCGCGCTGGTCATGGGCCGGGCAGCCGAAGATGGCGCCGGTTCCGTAGTCCATGAGGATGAAGTTGGCGATCCAGACGGGCAGTTCGAGGGCGGGGTCGAAGGGGTGGCGGACCCGCAGGCCCGTGTCGAAGCCCAGCTTCTCGGCGGTCTCGACCTCGGCCTCGGAGACCGCGCCGCGCCGGCAGGCGTCGACGAAGGCGGCAGCCTCGGGACTGCGCGCGGCGACTTCCGCCGCGAGGGGATGGTCGGCGGCCACGCCCACAAAGGCAGCCCCGAAGAGGGTGTCCGGTCGGGTCGTATAGACCTCCAGCCCGTCCGTTCGCGCCGGATCGGTGAAGCGGAAGGCGAAGCGGGCTCCCCGGGACCGGCCGATCCAGTTCTCCTGCATGACCCGGACCTTCTCGGGCCAGCGCTCCAAGGTCTTCAGGTCGTCGGTCAGGGCGTCGGCGTAGTCGGTGATCCGCAGGAACCACTGGCTGAGCCGGCGCTTCTCCACCACCGCGCCGGATCGCCAGCCCCGGCCGTCGATGACCTGCTCGTTGGCCAGGACCGTCTGGTCCACCGGGTCCCAGTTGACCAGACCCTCCTTGCGATAGACCAGCCCTTTCTCGAACAGGTCCAGGAACCAGGCCTGCTGGCGCCCGGAATAGCCGACGTCACAGGTCGCGAACTCCCGCGACCAGTCAATGGACAGGCCAAGTTCCTTCAGCTCGTCCCGCATCCGGCTGATGTTGTCGTAGGTCCAGGCCTTGGGGTCGATCCCGCGCTCCATGGCGGCGTTCTCGGCGGGCAGGCCAAAGGCATCCCAGCCCATGGGGTGCAGCACATTGAAGCCCCGGGCACGCTTGTACCGCGCAATAACGTCGCCGAGGGCATAGTTGCGCACATGGCCCATGTGCAGCCGGCCCGACGGATAGGGGAACATCTCGAGGACGTAGTACTTGGGCCGTGAAGGATCCGGCGGCCCCGCGCGGAAGGCGTCTGCGGTCTCCCAGGCGCGTCTCCACCTGGGCTCGCTGTCTTTGGGATTGTATCTGGCCATGGCGGACATACCGTCGGATCAGGTCAAGGAGGGCCCCGGAAGTCTCCGGGAGGGGCGCTTCGGCGATCCCCTTCGACCCTTCAGGCCCGCCAGGTTTCGCCGGTCAGGTTCGGTGGGCGACGCCAGGACAGGTCCGGCGTTTAGCCCGGCGCGCTCGAAAGTCGCACCTGCCGGGCCCGGGTCAGTATGGCGTTCTCGACGTCCACCTCGGTCTGGGCGTTCACCTGGGCCTCGGTCCAGGTTCCCTTCGCATCGCGGACCTGGCGGAAGATGGCCACGTTCAGGCCATCGGCGCGGAGCCGGCTGTCGAGGATGTAGACCGTCGCCTTGAAGCGTTCGTCGGGCTTCTCGGGATTGACGTACCAGTCTGTGATGATCACGCCGCCGTAGGGATCGGCGGAGGCCAGGGGCATGAAGGACAGGGTGTCCAGGGCCGCGCGCCAAAGATAGCCGTTGACGGAAACGGCCGGTTTGTCGCCCCCCGCCTGGGAGGCACCTTCGAAGACGCTGAACGGGTTGAAGCCCTCGGGCTCCTGGCCCTCGAATGTCTTCGGGGCACTGTTCGACGCACAGGCGGCGAGCGAGGCGGCGGCGAGAATCGCCAGACCCACCCTCAGGCTCTTCTTCAGGTCTAAGGATCCAGACGGCATCTGCACCGCTCCAAACTTCAGGGCCCGCACCCCGCGGCGCGAACCAGCGCCACCCCGCGCCGCGCCTTCTATATCAATGCCGGGACGCGGGCCAAACAGGAATCGCGTGACCCCTCCGCCACAGGTGGGGGGGGATTCGGCGCTCAGGGCGTCTACCGAGGTTGACCCCACCGCTCCCCAGCCCTTAATCGTGAGTTCCGTCCTTTTCTGGACGTAGTCGGCTGCCAGTCAGCCAGAATGGTGATGATGTTCTCTCGTGTGACCCTCCTGCGCACCTGCGCTTCGCTCGCCGCCGGGGTTCTCCTGGCCGGTGCGGCGTCGATCGCGCACGCGGAGCCAGCGCGCAAGGCCGACGACTTCACCGTCCGGATGGACCAGTCCGCCTCTCCCGTGGGTGGAACCTCCTTGACCTGGGACGCCCGAAAGGGCCGCTGGGGCATGACCTTCAACGTCCAGACCGCGCCGACCCGCGATGCGGATTGGGCGGACGTGAAGGCCGGAGCCTATTACCGGGTCTCACCCACCCTTCGGATCGGCGGCGCGGTGTCCATGGGCGACGAGGCTGGACGGCCAGAAGCCATGCGCAAGATGGCCCCGCAACAACAGCCGGCGCCCCGCGTCCGGCTCGAGTCCGCCTTTAAATTCTGAGACTGAACCCGACCCCTGCAATTCCCGTCGCGCCCGTCATGCGCAGGCGGCCCGCCTTTGTGTCATCGACCCCGCCGAGGGCATAGGCGGGAGCCGAGGCGGCTCTCACCCGCGCCGCGAAGCGCAGGGTCCCGAGGGGTGCGCCGGCCGAAGGCGAGGCCGACGGGAACACCGCCGACAAGACGAAGGCGTCGATGCCCGACCGCCGCGCCGCCCGCGGGGAATGGGCGGCAGCCGTGATCAGCCAGCCCGGTTTCCGCAGGCGCGGGGCCCGGCTCGCGAGGCGCTCGGGAAGGTGGAGCCCCGCCGCGCCCGAACGTGCGGCCAGTCCGGCGTCAGCCCCCACCAGCAGGACCAGGCCGCGCTGACGGGCGACGGCCGCCAGGGCCCGGGCGATCTCCAGCCGATCCGGCGCGCCAAAGGCCCGGTAGACCAGGCCCGTCCCCCGGGGCAGCCCGCGGGCGAGGGCGACAGGATCCGGGGTCCGGTCCGGGTCGGTGAACACCAGGAGCGGCGGCGGCAGGGCCTTTCCCCGGCCCCGCCTCCGGCCTAGGTATGCGGCGGTCCGCCCGACGGTCCAGAAACCGGAAATGCCTGTGTTCTCCTCGCTCGACGCCATCCTAGCCCGAATCGCTGCCGCCGAGCAGGCCGCCGCCCGCCCGGTCGGCGGCGTCACCCTGACCGCCGTTTCCAAGCAGCAGCCCTGGGAGGCCATCGCCCCCGTGGTCGCCGCCGGGCACAGAGTGTTCGGTGAGAATCGCGTCCAGGAGGCCGAGGCCCGCTGGGCCAGCCGCCGGGAGGGCCTCGAGCTACGGCTGATCGGGCCCCTCCAGACCAACAAGACCGAGGCTGCCGCATCTGTCTTCGACGTCATCGAAAGCCTGGACCGGGACCGGCTGGCCCTGGCCCTCGTCGCCGCCGCCCAGAAGACCGGGCGCCTGCCGCGCCTCCTGGTCCAGGTGAATACGGGTGAGGAGCCCCAGAAGGCCGGGGTGCTCCCGGCCGACGCAGACGCCTTCCTCGACCGGGTTCGCAGCGACCTCGCCCTGCCGGTGGAGGGGCTGATGTGCATTCCCCCGGTCGGTGAACCGGCGGGTCCGCATTTCGGCCTGCTGGCCCGGATCGCGGCCCGCAACGGGCTGACCGTCCTGTCCATGGGCATGAGCGACGATTTCGAGACCGCCATCGCCTTTGGCGCCACCCATGTCCGGGTGGGCTCAGCCCTCTTCGGCGCCCGGAACTAGGGCTGGAAGCCGCCGGGAAGGATCGCAAGGGC
>CAMAOY010000060.1 GCA_945859865.1 Phenylobacterium deserti | reverse complement strand
CCCAGGCCCAGGGTACCGTGGTTGCGCAGGATCATCAGGGGCTTGTCGCCGAGGTCCGCCACCAGCCGCTCGCGCTCGTCCAGGTTCAGGGCGATGCCCTCGTAATCATGGTAGGCGATCTTGTTGATCACCGTCAGGGCGAACTGGCTGAGGGGCATCAGCCCCTCGGTCTGGGCGGAGACGGCCACGCCGTACTCGGAATGCAGGTGCATGACAAAATTGGCGTTTTCCAAAGCCATGTGCACCGCCGAGTGGATGGTGAAGCCCGCCGAATTCACGAAATAGGGCGTCTCCTGCAGGATGTTGCCGTCCCCGTCGATGCGGACCAGGGACGAGGCCGTGATCTCGTCCCAGAACAGGCCGTAGGGGTTGAGGAGGAAGTGGTGCTCCGGGCCGGGGATCCGGGCGGAGATGTGGGTGTCCACCAGGTCGTCCCAGCCAAACATCGCCACCAGCCGGTAGAGGGCCGCCAGCTCGACCCGCGCCTTCCATTCCGCCTCGGACACCCGCCCCTTCAGGGAAGCGATGTTCAGTCCCGATCCGTCGGCCATGGCCGTTCTCCCTCATGTCTTTGAGATGAGCCTAGACCAAACATACCGATGACTCAAGATTTCGTAGCGCCCGCAGGGGCTGCTGAGTTTCACGGACCGGAGAGCTTGCGGCCTGCGGTTTGTCGTCATACCCAGGTTCAATATGGCGCGATCACAGTGCGGGGAGGAAGACATGGGAAGACTAGACGGCAAGGTGGCGATGATCACCGGCGGTACCAGCGGCATTGGTGAGGCGACGGTGGAGGTCTTCGTCGCCGAGGGCGGCAAGGTGATGATCGTCGGGCGCAATGCAGACAAGGGCGCCCAGATGGTCGCCGACCTGGGCGGCAATACCCGTTTCCACCGGGCCGACGTACGCATCGAGGCCGAAATCAAGGCAGCGATCGACGCGACGGTGTCGGCGTTCGGGCGCCTGGACATCCTGTTCAACAACGCCGGCGGCGGCACCCAGGGCAATGTCACGGACTTCACCGAGGCCCAGTTCGACGACGCCATGCGCCTGCTGCTTTCCAGCACCCTCTACGGCATGAAGCACGCCGCCCCGGTCATGGCCGCCCAGGGCTGGGGTACCATCATCAACAACTCCTCGGTGGCAGCCCTGCAGGCGCACCGCGGCGGCTACCTCTATTCCATCGCCAAGGCCGGGGTGACCCAGGCGACCAAGCTGGCCGGCATGGAACTCGGCCGGCTGGGGGTGACAGTGAACTGCATCTCGCCGGGCGGAATCGCCACGCCGATCTTCTTTGGGGGATCGGAGCGCGCCGTCACCATGGAGGAGGCCCACGTGGCGGCCTCCATGGCCAAGCTGGAGCGGAGCATCGCCAGGGCGACGCCCGTCCAGAAGTCCGGCTATCCCCGGGACATCGCCGCGGCCGCCCTCTTCCTGGCCAGTGACGAGGGCCACTTCGTCAATTGCCACGACCTGGTGGTGGACGGCGGCATGACCTTTGGCGGCCGCCCGGACTACACCCCGGGGACCTGAGCCCAGGGCCTACGTCAAAACTGGACGCACCCCCTCGTTCATGGCGAAAGAGAACATCTTGCGAACAGAGAACAAACCGGGTACCGCTTTGTCATCGGCGATGGCGTCGATGGGCGGCCCTGGGCCGCGGAATCATGGGATAAGGACTCCGGATCATGTCCAATCAGGCGGCTTTGAGGCTCGTGGTGAAAGAAGACGGTGAAAAGCAGCGGGCCCTTGAGGCGGCGCTGACCCAGATTGACCGGGCCTTCGGTAAGGGTGCCGTCATGAAGCTCGGCGATAAGGCGAGCATGGAGGTCGAGGCGGTGTCCTCGGGCTCCCTCGGACTGGATATCGCCCTTGGCATCGGCGGCCTGCCCAAGGGTCGGATTATCGAGATCTACGGCCCGGAAAGCTCGGGCAAGACCACCCTGGCCCTGCACGTGGTGGCCGAGGTCCAGAAGGCTGGCGGCGCCGCCGCCTTCATCGACGCCGAGCACGCCCTTGACCCGGCCTACGCCCGCAAGCTGGGGGTCAACCTGGACGAACTCCTCGTCGCCCAGCCCGACACCGGCGAACAGGCCCTCGAGATCACCGACACCCTGGTGCGCTCCAACGCCATCGACGTGATCGTGATCGACTCGGTGGCGGCCCTGACCCCCCGGGCCGAGATCGAGGGCGAGATGGGCGATTCCCTTCCTGGCCTCCAGGCCCGCCTCATGAGCCAGGCCCTGCGTAAGCTCACGGCCTCGGTCTCCAAGACCAAGACCATGATCATCTTCATCAACCAGATCCGGATGAAGATCGGCGTCATGTACGGCTCGCCTGAGACGACCACGGGTGGCAACGCCCTGAAGTTCTACGCCTCGGTCCGCCTCGATATCCGCCGCACCGGCTCGGTGAAGGTGCGGGACGAGATCGTCGGCAACAATGTCCGCGTGAAGGTGGTGAAGAACAAGGTGGCCCCGCCCTTCCGCGAGGTCGAGTTCGACATCATGTACGGCGAAGGCATCTCAAAGCTGGGCGAAATCATCGACCTGGGCGTGAAGGCCGGTGTGGTCGAGAAGTCCGGCTCCTGGTTCTCCTGGAACAGCCAGCGCATCGGCCAGGGGCGCGACAACGTGCGCGAGTTCCTCCGGGCCAACCCCGACATCGCCAACCAGATCGAAGCCCAGGTGCGCGGGGCCCGCGAGGTCATCCAGGAAGAACTCCTGGTCGGCCCCACCGCCGAGGACGACGCGGACTGATCCGGGGCGGTGCCCCCGGGCCACACGAACCGGCCCTGTGCAGCGCACCGGGCCGGAATCGGGAGCGGGCCCGCCTCAATCCTTGGCGAGCCCCTCCAAGTCCCTTAAACGGTCGAGCTTCCGCGGCGGCGCAGACGGACGTTTCCCACGTCCGTCGGCCTGCCGTCCCGCCAGTCCAGAAGCCGCGCCATGCCCAGTCTGAACGACGTCCGCTCGACCTTCCTGAGCTATTTCCGGGCGAACGATCACCAGGTGATCCCCTCGGCTCCCCTGGTGCCGCAGAACGACCCGACCCTATTGTTCGTCAACGCGGGCATGGTGCCGTTCAAGAACTACTTCACGGGTGCCGAGACCCCGCCGACCTTGAGGGCAACCTCATCCCAGAAGTCGGTGCGCGCCGGTGGCAAGCACAACGACCTCGACAATGTCGGCTACACGGCCCGCCACCACACCTTCTTCGAGATGCTGGGGAACTTTTCCTTCGGCGACTATTTCAAGGAAGGTGCCATTGAGCTGGCCTGGAGCCTGTTGACCCGCACCTTCGGCATCCCCGCCGAGAAGCTGTGCGTGACCGTCTACCATACCGACGGCGAGGCTGCGGACCTGTGGAAGCGGATCGCCGGCCTGCCGGACCACAAGATCATCCGCATCGCCACCAGCGACAACTTCTGGTCCATGGGCGACACCGGTCCGTGCGGCCCCTGCTCGGAAATCTTCTACGACCACGGCGAGCACATCTGGGGTGGGCCGCCCGGCAGCCCCGAGGAGGATGGCGACCGCTTCGTCGAGATCTGGAACCTCGTCTTCATGCAGTTCGAGCAGCTGGCCGACGGGACCCGCCGGCCCCTGCCCAAGCCGCAGATCGACACCGGCATGGGACTGGAGCGCATTGTTGCCGTCCTGCAGGGCGTGCACGACAACTATGACACCGACCTCTTCCGCACCCTGATCGGGGCCTCGCAGGGCTTGGTGGGCGAGGGTGGTGAGCCTGCCTCCCACAGGGTCATTGCCGACCATCTGCGTTCCACCAGCTTTCTGATCGCCGACGGCGTGTCGCCCTCCAACGAGGGTCGCGGCTATGTCCTGCGCCGGATTATGCGCCGGGCCATGCGCCACGCCCACCTGCTTGGAGCCCAGGAGCCCCTGATGCATCGCCTGGCACCGACCCTGGTGGCCGAGATGGGCGAGGCCTATCCCGAGCTGCGGCGCGCCGAGCCGGTCATCGTCGAGACCCTGCGCCAGGAGGAGGAGCGATTCCGGCGCACCCTGGGCCGCGGCATGTCCCTCCTGGAGGAAGCAACCGCCGGCCTTGGACAAGGCGACCGCCTACCGGGCGAGACCGCTTTCCGGCTCTACGACACCTACGGCTTTCCCCTCGACCTGACCCAGGACGCCCTGCGGGCCCGGGGCGTGTCGGTGGACCTGGAGGGCTTCCAGGAGGCCATGAAGCGCCAGCGCGAAATGGCCCGGGAGGCCTGGACGGGGTCCGGTCAGGCGGCGGCGGCAGCGGAGTGGTTCGGCATCCGCGAGCGCCTCGGGGCCACCGAGTTCCTGGGCTACGACCGCACGGAGGCCGAGGGCGAACTGGTCGGTTTGGTGAAGGACGGCGACGAGGTCTCCTCCGCCGGCACCGGAGAGACTGTCTTCGCGGTCTTCGACTGCACGCCCTTCTATGCCGAGAGCGGCGGCCAGGCGGGGGATGTGGGACTGGCGACCTGGCTGGGCGGTCGGGGCCGCGTCCTGGATACGCAAAAGCAGGCGGGTGATCTTTTCATTCATGAAATCGAGGTCCTGGAAGGAACGCTTCGAGCGGGTCACCGGGTCCGGCTGGCGGTAGACTCCGATCTTCGCCGCACCACCCGCGCCAACCACTCGGCGGCTCACCTTCTGCATTCGGCCCTGAGGCGGGTCCTGGGGCCCCACGTGTCCCAGAAGGGCCAGATGGTGGACGGTGAGCGCGTCCGCTTCGACTTCAGCCATGGCGGACCGGTCAACCCCGCCGAGATCGAGGCCATCGAGGCCGAGGTCAATGCCGTCATCCGCCAGAACCAGGCGGCCCGGACCGAGGAGATGGCGCCCGACGAGGCCATCGCCGCCGGCGCCGTCGCCCTGTTCGGCGAGAAGTACGGGGACTCCGTCCGGGTCCTGACCCTGGGCGCGGCCCTGGAGGGCGAGGGTGCCTATTCCGTCGAGCTCTGCGGCGGCACCCACGTGAACCGGACCGGGGACATCGCCCTGTTCAAGATCGTCTCTGAGGGCGGCGTCGCCGCCGGCGTGAGGCGGATCGAGGGCCTGACCGGCGAGGCGGCCCGCCGCTGGCTGGTCGAGCAGGCTTCGGTGGCCCGCAGTCTCTCCGAGCAGTTCCGCACGCCTGTGTCGGAGGTCCTCGCCCGGGTCGAGTCCCTGGAGGCCCAGCGCCGGAAGCTCGAGAAGGACCTAGCCGAGGCCAAGCGCCAGCTCGCCATGGGCGGGAGCGGCCAGGGCGCCGGGGAGATCGAGGATGTCGGAGGCGTCAAGCTCCTGGCCCGGATCCTGGACGGGGTCGGCGGCAAGGACCTGCGGCCCATCGCCGAGGAGTTCAAGAAGCAGGTCCCGAACGGCGTCATCGCCCTGGTCGGTACGGCGGACGGCAAGGCAACCGCGAATGTCGCGGTCACCGGCACGGCCGTCCATAGCCTAAGCGCCGTCGATCTCGTGCGGGCCGCCGTTCTAGCCATGGGCGGGCAGGGGGCCGGGGGGCGTCCGGACTTCGCCCAGGGCGGAGCCCCTGACGCCGCGCGCGCTGAGGAGGGCCTGGCTGCGATCCGGGCCCTGCTCGCAGGCTGAGGCGACGCGCGGGGCCTTGCCTCGCGCCGCCTCCGGGGTGAGGGTTCAGGAATAACTTGAACTCCATAAGGTCAGGGAGGCCGCCCCATGTCTCAGCCCGTCATCAATCCCAACGGAACCCTCAAGGGCAAGGTGGCCTTGGTCACCGGCGCCAGCCGCGGCATAGGTGAGGCTATCTGCGCCCGCCTGGCCATGGAGGGTGCCCGGGTCGTGGCCTCGGCCCGGACCGCTGAGTCCGGCGAGAGCCGCCTGCCCGGCACCCTGCACGACACGGTGGACCGCCTGCGCCGGGCGGGCGCCGAAGCGGCCTTCATCAAGGCCGACCTGGCGCTTGTGGAGGACCGCGAGCGCCTGATCGACGAGACCGCCGCCCTGTATGGCCCCGTCGACATCCTCATCAATAACGCCGCCATCACCTACTTCATGCCGGTGGTCGACTTCACCGAGAAGCGCTTCAAGCTGATGATGGAGGTGCAGGTCTATGCGCCCTTCCATCTGTCCCAGCTGGTCCTGCCCTCGATGATCGAGCGGGGCTCAGGCTCCATCGTGAACATCTCCTCGCCGGCCGGCATCCATCCCAAGCTACCCTACGGCGCGGGCCGGGGCGGGACCGTCTACGGGCTGTGCAAGGCGGCGCTTGAGCGTTTCTCCACGGGTCTTGCCTCGGAGGTCCAGGCCAACGGGATCGCCGTCAACGTCGTGTCGCCCGGCCTGGTGGACACGCCCGGCGTGGCGGTGCACGGCCTGATCAACGCGCAGTCCAAGGACCGGGTCCAGCCCATCGAGTACATCGCCGAGGCGGTCTACCAGCTGGCCAAGGCGGATCCGGCGACCATGACCGGCCGGGTGGACTATGCCGAGCCCCTGCTCAAGGAGCTGGGCCTGGAGCCCTCCGCACTCATCTGACGACCCGGGCCTGCCCTTGGGCGGGAGAGCCGGCCTTGATCCTGCCTACCGGAGGTGACCGAATGAAGCTTGTTGCAGGAGTGCTGGCCCTGGCCCTAACGGCCGAGGGCGCGGCCGCCGCCGACCTGGCCCTGGAGCGGGTCTATTCGGCCCCGGACCTGAGCGGTCCGAGGGCACGCGGGGTCGCCCTGTCCCCGGACGGGACCCTGGTGACCTACCTCCGCGCCCGGGAGGACAATCCCCGGGTCACGGACCTCTGGGCCGCCGACGTGGCGGGCGGGGCCCCCCGGCGCCTTATCGACTCCGCCGCCCTGATCCCGGGCAAGAGGGCCCTGTCCGAGGCCGAGAAGAGCCGGCGCGAGCGCCAGGGCGTCCAGACCTCGGGCGTCGTGTCCTACGACTGGGATGACGAAGGCCGGTTCATCCTCGCCCCGGTGGAGGGCGACCTCTGGCTCTGGTCCCGGAGCGACAGCTCCCTGCGTCGTCTGACGGACACGCCGGAGGACGAAATCGACGCCCGCGTCTCGCCCCGGGGTGGCTTTGTCTCCTTCGTCCGCGGGGATAATCTCTGGGTTGCGCCATCCGCCGGCGGGGACGCCCGGGCCCTGACCCAAGATGGCTCCGAGCTTCAAAGCTGGGCAACTGCCGAGTTCATCGCCCAGGAAGAGATGGACCGCCAGACCGGCTACTGGTGGAGCCCGGACGAGACCCGGATCGCCCTGACCCGGACCGATCTGTCCGGCGTGGATGTGGTCGAGCGGCTCGATGTGAATGCGACCGGGGCGGTGATTGTGGCCCAGAGATATCCCCGGACCGGGCGTCCCAACGCCCGGGTCGAGCTGTTCGTCGCCAGCCTCGCGGGCGGCGCGCCCATCCGCGTCGACCTTGGGCCGGACGCGGATGTCTACCTGGCCCGGGTAGACTGGTCGCGAGACGGCCGTACCCTTTACGTCCAACGCCAATCCCGGGACCAGAAGCGGCTGGATCTGCTCGCGGTAAACCCCGCCGACGGCCACTCGCGGGTCCTGCTCACGGAGACGAGCGCCCACTGGGTGGAGCTCTCTGACGACTTCCGCCCGCTGAAGGACGGGACCTTCCTCTGGTCCTCCGAGCGGTCGGGCTGGAAACACCTCTACCTCCATGGGGCTGACGGCCGGCCCCTCCGCCAGGTCACGCAGGGTGACTGGCCTATCGACGCCCTGCAGGGAGTCGACGAGACCCGGGGCGTGGCCTTCTTCACCGCCAATCGCGACACCCCCGTCGAGCGCAGGCTCTACGAGGTCTCCTGGAAGCGTCCGGCGCCGCCAAGGGCGATCACACCCGCCGGCGGCTGGTGGACCGTAAAGGTCGCTGGGCGGGGGACCGCCTTCACGGGAACCTACGAGGATCCCGCCACGCCGCCCCGGACCGGGCTCTACCGCGCCGATGGGAGCCGGGTGCGCTGGGTCGAGGAAAACCCCCTCAATTCCGGCCATCCCATGGCGCCCTATCGCGACCGTCTGCCTGCGCCGGAGTTCGGGACCCTGAAGGCCCAGGACGGATCGGACCTCTGGTGGTCCCTGCGCAAGCCGCCGGGATTCGATCCCTCCCGGCGGTACCCGGTTGTCGTGAAGGTCTATGGCGGCCCCGGCAGCGCCCAGGTCCGCAAGGTCTGGAACGATCCCGCCGATCTTCTCTACCTGCAGTCGGGCTTCCTGCTCTTTTCCCTCGATAACCGGGGCACGCCTAACCGGTCGGAGGGGTTCAAGACCGCCATCGACCGGCGGCTCGGCCAGCTGGAGGTGGATGACCAGATCGCCGGCGCCCGCTGGCTTGCGGGCCAGTCCTTCGTCGATCCGGCGAGGATCGGGGTCACCGGCTGGTCCTATGGCGGCTACATGACGCTCATGCTGCTGACCGCTCCCGATACCCCCTTCACCGCCGGGGTCTCCGGGGCGCCGCCGACCG
Organism: Phenylobacterium deserti; assembly: GCA_945859865.1. GTDB lineage: Bacteria > Pseudomonadota > Alphaproteobacteria > Caulobacterales > Caulobacteraceae > Phenylobacterium > Phenylobacterium deserti_B. Next base: position 6,226 of record CAMAOY010000060.1, on the reverse strand, counting down.
ACTGGACCCTCTACGACACCCATTACACAGAGCGTTACATGGGCAAGCCGTCGGAGAACCCCGCCGGTTACGCCGCCTCCGAGGTGACGGCCCGGCTGGGCCGCCTGAAGCCGGACAGCCTCCTCCTGCTCCACGGCATGGCCGACGACAATGTCACCTTTGACAACTCCACCCGTGTGATGGCCGACCTCCAGGCACGGGGAACAGCCTTCGAGGCCATGGTCTATCCAGGGCTCCGGCACCGGGCCGGCTGGACCCAGGCCAACCTGATGCACAGGACACGGGCGACCCTGGACTTTTTCAGGCGCAAGCTCGCACCCTTGATCCAGGGCCGAGAGGACGCATCGGCGGCGGCGTTGACCCCCGCAGTCAGGTTTGCTGACAGCTCCCCCTTGGGGGAGCAATGGGGACTCGAATTCCTCCCCCCAAGGGGGAGGTGGCGCGCGCAGCGCGACGGAGGGGGTGCCGCTGGCGGGCCGCCTCAGCCCGCCGCCAGGGCCTTGTCCAGGTTGGCGGCGACCTTGTCGATGAAGCCCTCGGTGGTCAGCCACCCCTGGGAGTCGCCGACCAGAAGGGCCAGGTCCTTGGTCATGGAGCCGGACTCGACCGTCTCGACGCAGACCCGCTCGAGGGTGTGGGCGAAATTGGCCAGGGCCTCGTTGCCGTCCAGCTTGGCGCGGTGCTCCAGGCCCTGGGTCCAGGCGAAGATCGAGGCGATCGAGTTGGTCGAGGTCGACTCGCCCTTCTGGTGCTGGCGGAAATGGCGGGTCACCGTGCCGTGGGCGGCCTCGGCCTCCATGGTCTTGCCGTCCGGAGTCAACAGGACAGAGGTCATCAGGCCCAGTGAACCGAAGCCCTGGGCAACCTGGTCGGACTGGACGTCGCCATCGTAGTTCTTGCAGGCCCAGATGAAGCCGCCATTCCACTTCAGGGCCGAGGCGACCATGTCGTCGATCAGGCGGTGCTCGTAGGTCAGGCCCGCCTCCTTGTACAGGGTGGCGAACTCGGCCTCATAGACCTCGGAGAAGATGTCCTTGAAGCGCCCGTCATAGGCCTTGAGGATGGTGTTCTTGGTTGACAGATAGACCGGATAATTGCGCTGCAGGCCATAGGCGAGGGAGGCGCGGGCGAACTCCCGGATCGACTCGTCGATGTTGTACATGGCCATGGCGACCCCGGAGCTGGGGTAGTCGAAGACCTCGTGCTCGATCTCCTGGCCGTCCTCGCCGGTCCACTTGATGGTCAGCTTGCCCTTGCCGGGGACCCGGAAGTCCGTGGCGCGATACTGGTCGCCGAAGGCGTGGCGGCCGATGATGATGGGCTGGGTCCAGCCAGGGATCAGCCGAGGGACATTGCGGCAGATGATGGGCTCCCGGAAGACCACGCCGCCGAGGATGTTGCGGATCGTGCCATTCGGCGACTTCCACATCTTCTTCAGGTTGAATTCCTTCACCCGGGCTTCGTCCGGGGTGATGGTCGCGCACTTCACGCCGACGCCATGACGCTTGATCGCCTCGGCCGATTCGATCGTGACCTTGTCGTCGGTGGCGTCGCGATGCTCCATCCCCAGGTCGTAGTAGTCGAGGTCAATATCCAGGTGGGGGAAGATCAGCTTGTCCTTGATCCACTGCCAGATGATGCGGGTCATTTCGTCCCCGTCCAGGTCCACGACAGGGTTGGCGACTTTGATCTTGGCCATGGCGGGCGCGCACTCCTCAGCGAAACGATAGGGTTCTGGAGGTGCTATACCCGCCCTCGCGTCCGGCGCAAAGGCTGCAGGACCGGGTTCAGCTTGCGCGGGAGGACGTCAGGCCTGAAAAGGGCGAGGCATGATCCTTCCGGCTCCCGCCATCATTCTCGACCGCCCGCAACTGGGCCAGAACATAGGCGCCGTGGCGCGGGCCATGGCCAACTTCGGCCTGACCGACCTGCGCCTGGTGGCCCCGCGCGACGGCTGGCCCCAGGAGCACGCCTGGGCATCGGCCTCAGGCGCCGACTGGCCTCTGAACGCCGCACAGGTCTACGAGACGGTGGCCGAGGCCATCGCCGACCTGACCCTGGTCCTGGCCACGACCGCCCGCCCCCGGGAACTCCAGCTCCCCGTCCTGACCCCCCGGGAGGCCGCCGAACAGGCCCATGCGGAGGCTGCACAGGGGCTGCACACGGGACTGTTGTTCGGCCCCGAACGAGCCGGCCTGGAGACCGCCGACATCGCCCTCTGCCAGGCCGTTGTCACCCTGCCGGTGGATCCGCGGTTCCGGTCGCTCAACCTGGCCCAGGCGGTGATCATCCTGGCCTATGAATGGCGCATGGGCCTGGATGCTGGCGCTCCGGCCATCTTCCGTCCCGGCCCGGAGCCTGCGGACGCCGCCACCCTGATGGGTCTCTACGGGCATCTCGAGGCCGAGCTGGAAACCGCCGGCTTCTTCCATCCGCCCGAGAAGAAGCCCTCCATGGTCCAGAACCTCCGCTCCGCCCTGGGCCGGGGCCGGTTCAGCGAACAGGAGGTCCGCACCTTTCGGGGCGTGATCACGGCCCTGTCCCGGGGTCGGGGGCGCGTGCTCGAGAAGATCGCCCGCAGCAAGGCCGAAGCTGAACGCAAGTCCAACTGAGAGACGCCGCCCATGACTGACCTCGACGCCCTCCGCGAAGCCGCCCGGGCGGCTTATGTCTTCACCCTGCCGCTCATCGAGATCGCCACGACCCGCAGCCGGGGACTGGCCGTTGGCTCGCCGATGAACACCTTCGGACACATGCGCAGGCTGGCGGACCACACCGCCCGGGCAGTGACGACGCCGAACAACGACACCTACTATTCCACGGCCCAGGTGGACTTGTCCGAAGGCCCTGTGACCCTGACCCTGCCGCCCTCAGGGGACCGGTATCTCTCGGTCCAGTTCATGGACGCCTACAGCAATACCTTCGCCCTCCTGGGCACGCGGACCACGGGCGGGGAGGGCGGGACCTACACCCTGGTCGGGCCCGGCGACGCCGCCTCCCCGGGACCTCGGGTGCTGCGTGCGCCGACCCGGCACGTCTGGGTCCTGGCCCGGATCCTGGTTGCGGGGCCGGAGGACGCGGCCGACGCCAAGTCGGTACAGACGGGCCTGTCCATGCAGGGGCCAGCCACCGCGGATCCGGGGACCTTCGCCAACCGGGGGGCCGACTGGCGGGACTACCTGGCGTCCGCCGCCGAGCTGATGCGGTTCAACCCGCCGCCGGTCATGGACGGCCGGATCCTGGCGCGGATGGCGCCCCTGGGCCTGGAGGCCTTCGAGCCGTACCGGTTTACCCCAGAAGAGGCGGCGGCGATCGCCGAGGGCCTGGAGGCGGGCCGCCGCTTCGGCCGAAGCGCTGGCGGCCTGACCGGACCCAGCTTCATCGACGGCTGGTCCTATCCGGACGGAAGGCTGGGGAATTTCGGCCAGAACTACGCCCTGCGCGCCGCTGTGGCTGTGGGCGGGCTCGCCGCCCTGCCGCCGGAAGAGGCCCTGTACATGCGGGCAGAGGGCGACCTGCCTCGGTCCCTGTTCGACGGCGGTCGGGCCTGGAGGCTTCATTTCCCGGCGGACCGCCAGATCCCGGTGGATAGCTTCTGGTCCCTGAGTCTCTACGAGGCGACCGAGGACGGGCAGTTCTTCTTCACCCGAAACGACATCAACCGCTTCGCCATTGGCGACCGGACACCGGGCTTGGCCCGTAACCCCGATGGTTCCCTGGACATCTGGATCGGGGCCGCCTCGCCGGGGCCGGAGCGGGAGTCGAACTGGCTGCCAGCGCCAGAGGGTCCCTTCGCCCTCTTCATGCGGGCCTATCTGCCGCGACCCGAGCTTCTGGACGGCCGCTGGCGTCTGCCCCCTGTCGAGCCCGCCTGACCGCGCCGGCGTTGCATTTCGCGCCCGGCTGGGGTAAGGACCGCGCCTTCCGTGCGTGAGACCTTTGTGTCCTTCGCCGGCATGACGGGCAGATGCAGAGCCGCCGTTGCAATCGCGGTCCCCAAGGGGCGCCGCCGGCCTGCGTCACATGAAGAGAGACGACACATGTCGAAGCGCCACTCGGCGAAGTACAAGCTCGACCGGCGGATGGGCGAGAACATCTGGGGTCGCCCGAAATCCCCGGTCAACCAGCGCTCCTATGGCCCCGGCCAGCATGGCCAGCGCCGCAAGCAGAAGACCTCCGACTTCGGCCTGCAGCTGCGGGCCAAGCAGAAGCTGAAGGGCTATTACGGCAACCTGACCGAGAAGCAGTTCTCGCGGACCTACCAGGAAGCCGCCCGCCGCAAGGGTAACACGGGAGAGACCCTGATCGGCCTGCTCGAGGCCCGTCTGGACGCGGTGGTCTACCGCGCCAAGTTCGTACCCACCGTCTTTGCCGCGCGCCAGTTCGTGAACCACGGCCACGTGACGGTGAACGGCAAGCGGGTGAACATCGCCTCCTACCGGGTGAAGATCGACGACGTGGTCCAGGTGCGCGAGCGCTCGCGGAACATGGCCCTGGTCCTCGAAGCCCTGCAGTCGGGCGAGCGCGACACCCCCGACTATATCGAGGTCGACGCCAAGGCCATGTCGGCCCGATTCATCCGGACCCCGGAGCTTTCCGAGGTGCCCTATCCGGTGAAGATGGAGCCCAACCTCGTGGTCGAATTCTACGCGTCCTGATCCAGACGCCGACCCGAGACGAACAGGGGCCCCGGAGCGATCCGGGGCCTTTTTCGTTGGGACGCGGCTTGCGGTTGGCTACCGATTGGAGCGGAATGGGGACGTGCTGACCCGCCGCCTCCTTCTCGTCGGAACCCTGGCCCTTGCCGGCTGCACCAGCCTGCCCAGGCTGGGCCCCTATCCGGCGACGGGCCCCTACCCGGAACTTGAGCCGGTCCGTCTCATTCGCATCGGACCGCAGGACCTGAGCCTCGAGGTGGCCAGTCGGGGCTGCGGGGTTCGCCCGGACCTGACCTTCTTCGTCGAGCGACGGGGCGGGGTGGCCACAGTGGCTTTCGCCCGCCGGCGGATGCAGACCTGCCAGGACACTTCCGAGGCCTGGGTGGAGGTGGTCTTCAGCCGCAAGGCGCTGGGGCTTTCGGCAGACGAGCCGATCTTCCTGCTCAATCCCCTGGCGGTCAGGCCGGATCGATGAAGCGGGCGACCATCTCGGTCGGTACGCGCCGGGGGCGGCCACCCTCGCGCTCGATGAGGCACCAGGTAGTCCGCACCTGGGCGCACATGGCACCGTCCGGTCCATCGATCCGCACATAGCGGTCAAAGCGCGGACCGTCTGCCTCCCGGGCCACCCAGGTCCGGCCTGTCGCCGTCTCTCCCGGCATCAGGGCGCGTCGGTAGTCGACCTCGTGCCGCAGGCAAATCCAGGCCCAGCGCGCCTGATCTTCCTCAGGCTGACAGGACTCCCAATGGGCGGTGGCCAGGTCCTGGGCCCAGGACAGGTAGACGACATTGTTGACGTGCCCGTTGGCATCGATGTCCACCGGTCCCGGCGCAAAGGGCCTGGAGAAGACCTGCTGGTCCTGCGGCGGCTCGAACCGGTGGCTCACGGGGCGCCCGTCAGGTGATGAGGCCCTGCTCGGTCATGTGGGTCTTGAGCTCGCCGGACTGGAACATCTCCTTGATGATGTCCGCCCCGCCGATGAACTCACCCTTGACGTAAAGCTGGGGAATGGTCGGCCAGTCCGAGAAGGACTTCACCCCCTCGCGCAGGTCTTGGTCCTGGAGGACGTCGACCCCGATATAGTCCACGCCCAAATGGTCCAGGACCTGGACAACGAGGGCGGAGAAACCGCAGCGGGGCTGGTCGGGCACCCCCTTCATGAACAGCACCACCGGATTGGCGGCGATGGTCTGGCCGATGAAGTCGTGAACCGGAATATCGGTGGTCATGAGGAAATCTCCCGAAGGGCTGTTCACCAGCTAGGCACCCGCCCGCGCCGGGTCAAGGCGCAGGTTCAGCCAGCCTGGTCCGGCGACAGGGTTTCGAGGGCCAGGGCGTGGAGCTCGCCTCCCATCTTACCCTTGAGCGCGGCATAGACCAGCTGGTGGCGCCGCACCCGCGGCAGGCCGCTGAAGGCGCTGCTCACGATCCGGGCGCGATAGTGGTCGCCGTCCCCCGCCAGGTCCTCGATGCGGATGTCGGCGTCCGGAAACGCCGCTCGCAGTTCGGCCTCGAGGGCGGTCTGGGTCATGGGCATTGGGCAGGCTCCGGACACGAGTCAGGCTCA
>CAMAOY010000059.1 GCA_945859865.1 Phenylobacterium deserti | reverse complement strand
CCGATGGGATTGCGGGCGCCGATCTTTGCCATTTCCTCGGCCAGGATACGGGCCTGGGACCGCGAGAGGCCACCCCCGCCATAGGTCGCCGACCAGGTCGGGACGCCCCAACCCTTCGCGCCCATGCGCTCCCGCCAGAGCCGGGCGTCGTCGCTCTCGCGACCACCGCCCATGGCGGCCATCTGGGCTGCTGTATCCTGCGCCAGGGCCCTGGGGAAGTTGTCCTCCAGCCAGGTCCGCGCCTCAACCCTGAACCCTTCCAGGTCCTCGCCGCCAAAATCCGCCATCTGTCTCGTCTCCCTGAAAATGCCCGAAGGGGTCCCGCCGCAGTCTTCCCTACTGGGGGTCGGGAAGGCCCAGGACTCGCTTTGAAATCACGTTGAGGTTGACCTCTGAGCTGCCGCCCTCGATGGAATTGGCCTTGGCCCGAAGCCAGCCGCGCACAGCCCCGATCTCCGGGGCGGCGTAGTCGTCTCCGGTCCAGCCCAGGCCCTGGCTGCCCATCATCTCGACGATCAGTTCCGACCGCTCCTGGGCGAGTCCAGCGACCGCATACTTGATGATGGAGGTCGCCGCCGAAGGACCGTTGGAAGCCTTGGACTCCGCTGCGATCCGGTTGATCGTCTTGTAGAAGCAGTCGAAGTCCATCTTGTTGCGGGTGATCCGACCGCGAAGGTCGGGGTCCGAAAGGGCGCCGGTCTCATCGGTTCCCATGTAGTTCCGGGCCATAACCCCGAGGTCGCTGGAGGAGCTGCCGGCACCTTCGCCCGGCCCGAAGCCGCCCGAAATATTCTGGCGCTCGTACTGCAGCAGGCGCTTGGCGATCTGCCAGCCGCCATTGACCGGGCCCACGAGGTTGCCCTTGGGGATTTTCACATCGGTGAAGAAGGTCTCGCAGAAAGGGCTCTCGCCAGAAATGAGCTGGATCGGCCGGGTCTCGACGCCGGGTGAGGTCATGTCGATGAGGACGAAGGAAATCCCCTCATGCTTGCGCGTCATATCTGTGCGCACCAGGCAGAAGCACCAGTCGGCCCTGTTGGCGTAGCTGGTCCAGACCTTCTGGCCATTGATCAGCCAGTGGTCGCCCTTGTCCTCGCAGCGGGTCTGGAGGCCGGCCAGGTCCGAACCCGCGCCGGGCTCCGAATACCCCTGGCACCAGCGGGCCTCGCCTCGAGCGATGCGGGGCAGGTGCTCAAGCTTCTGGGCCTCGTTGGCGTATTCCAGCAGGACCGGTCCGAGCATCCAAAGCCCGAATGAGGACAGGGGCGGGCGGTAGCGGCCGCGAGCCAGCTCCTGCTCCAGGATCCGTCCCTGATCGGGCGAAAGGCCGCCGCCGCCGTAGGCTGCAGGCCATGTCGGCGCCGTCCAGCCCTTCTCGGCCACGCGACGCATCCAGACGATCTGCGGATCCTCCGAGCCGAGGAAGGCCCGGCCGCCCCAGATGGCTTCGGGATCGGAGCGGACATCGGCGCTGCGCAGCTCCGCGGGGTAGTTGGCCTCCAGCCATCCACGGACATCGGACCGGAAGGCTTCAGGGTTCTCGCCGCCGAAATCAGCCATGGGTCTCCTCCGTCAGCACTCGAGCGCGTGACACATTAACGTGAGGCCCGGGAGGAGCAAGACCTTCGGCAGAGGGTTTGACCTGATGGGCTCTGGAACCCATCTCTTAACTTTGTGAGGCTAGACCCGGGGCTGTCTTGATGTTTTTCAGGTTCAGCATGGCGCTTAGACGCGAGTTCAGACCCGCCCTCCTGTCCGCAGCGCCCCTGGCGGGGGCGGTCCTGGTCATGTTCGGCGGGGCCATGCTTATCGCCTCGGGTGCGACGCCCTCCTCTCCTGAGCGCTTCATGCGCCTGTCGATGGCCCTCCCGGCAGTGGTGATCGAGACCAGCCACTTCGCATCGAGCGTGCTGGGCCTCGTACTTGTCATGTTGGCCTTCGGGCTGCGGTCGCGACTGGACGCCGCCTGGACGGCGAGCGTGGCCGTGCTGTTCCTGACGGCCCTGCTGGCCCTCACCAAGGGCCTGATCTGGGAGGAGGGGCTGATCCTCGCGGCCATCGGCGCCTTTCTTGCCCCCCTGCGCGCCGCCTTCCCGAGAAAGGCGGCCCTCTCCCAGATGGAGGTTTCGCCGGGCTGGCTGCTGTCGGCCGGCGCCGCCGTGGTCGGGGCAGGATTGCTCGGGCTCTGGTTTTTCCAGCATGTCGACTATGAAGACCAGCCGTTCTGGCAGACCATGATGGACCGCGACGTCGCCCGCTCCATCCGGGCCTGGGCGGGCGCCGCACTGGCCTTCATGGGTTTTGGGATCTGGCGGCTGATCGCCACGGCCGCGACGCCCCGGGTGATTGGAGAGGATGACCCAGACTTCGCACGTGTACGCGCCATCCTCGCCGACTCTGAGGCTGCAGAGCCGACTTCCAACCTGGCGCTGCTCGGGGACAAGCGGTTCCTGTTCTCCGAGTCCGGGCGAAGCTTCCTGATGTTTGGGGTCCGGGGGCGGTCTTGGGTTGCCATGGGCGGACCTGTCGGCCGCCGGGATGAGCGGCTTGAGTTACTCTGGCGGTTCCGGGAGATGGCCGACGCCCATGCCGCGCGTCCGGGCCTCTACGGTATCGGTCCCGAGGATCTGCCGGACGTGGTCGAACTTGGCTTCTCGATCCAGAAGATCGGGGAATGCGCCCGTCTCCCTCTCCGGGACTTCGCCTTCGACGGCCAGACGCGGGCCAAGATACGCAGGGCCTGGCGCCAGGTCCGCGACGCCGGGGCCACCTTCGAGGTCATACCTCCCGACGCCGTCGAGGCCTGCATGCCGGAGCTCGAAGCCATTTCCAACGAATGGCTGCAAGGCCAGTCCGGTGGTGACAAGACCTTCTCCCTCGGGGGGTTCCAGCCGAGCTACCTTAAGGCCTTCCCTGTCGCTGTGGCCCGTTGGGAAGGGCGCATTGTCGCCTTCGCCAATCTCTGGCCGACCGCCTGCTGCGAGGCTTTCGCCATCGACCTCATGCGCTACAGCCAGGCTGCGCCCAAACGGATCATGGACTTCCTCTTCGTTGAGCTCATCGGCTGGGGCCGGGAGCAGGGCTACGCCTACCTGGATTTTGGCAATGCACCCCTCGCGGGCCTGGAAGACCGGCCGCTGGCACCGGTCATGACGCGGGTGGGGCGCCTGATGTTCGACCTGGGGGAGGACGTCTACAATTTCCAGGGCGTGCGCAGCTACAAGGACAAGTTCCATCCCGACTGGGAGCCCCGCTATGCGGCGGGTCCGGCGAAGTGGGCCATCGCCTTGATGCTTGCTGACGTCGGCCTGCTGACCTCCGGTGGCTTTGCTGGCCTGACCCGGCGGCCGCGCAAGGGTGAAGCCCCGGGCCTAGCTACATCGACGTCGGTCCCGTCGTAACGCCGAGCAGGTTCACGAGGTGGACCAAGAACATCAGCAGGGCCACCGCCGATGCGACCATGATCGGCCGCCAGGGGATCATCCGGGGTCCTCTGAGCAGGTCGGGCGGACGCGCGCCCCGCCAACCCGCGAAGGCCGCGAGGCCGGACGACAGGAGCATGGCCAGAAGGGTTATCCTGACATCCAAGGGTTGAATCTCCTGCCGATTGAATCCCGGACCTGACATCTATCCACAGCGCGTCGCGACCGTCCGACGTCTACGGGTTAACAGCGCGTTTACACCCGAAAGCCGGCTGGCTACACCATACGCTAGCCAGTGGGAGAGCGATTCGGATGTCGTCAGGGGCGCCATGGAGCGTCAAGGGTATCGACCCGCAGGCCCGGGAAGTCGCCAAGGAACTGGCGGCGCGGGCTGGCATGACCTTGGGTGAATGGCTCAACCGGTCGATCCTCGAAGGCGAGGCCCCTATCCCTGTTGCGGGAGCGAACCGTAAGGTGCGTTCCGCGCCGGCTCCGGTCACTCGCGATCCCTTTGACCGCCCCGAGGGCGAGCTGCGTCGTCTTTCCCAAGTCCTCGACCGTCTCGCCGACAGGTTAGACGGTGCTGAGGCGCGGACGGGCGAAGCCATCGCCAGCCTGGATCGCTCGGTGCGTGCCACCTTCGGTCGCCTGGAGCCGTCGGTGGTGAGGCCAGCCGCCGCGCCCCGGCCGGAACCGCGTCCGGACCGGTATGAAGAGGTCCTCAGGGCGCTGGAGTCCGCGCTTGGCCGCCTCTCGGTGCAGATGCGCGAGGGCGAGGTCCGCACCCAGGAGACCCTCGAGACCTTCCGGGGCCGCCTCGAACGGGCCGAGACCCGGCCCCCGACGCCATCGGGGATCGACCAGGTTGCCATCCGGATGGGCGAGATTCAGGACCGGACGGCGGCGGCGATGGGCGCCCTGCATGACGCCTTCGGCGGTCTGGACCAGAGGCTTGCGAACCTTGAGGCCGGCGCTGGCGAGGGGGTCGAGGGCCGCCTTCGGGAGATGTCATTCCGGCTCGGGGAACGCCTGGACGCCGCCCGGGAGGAGATGACGCGTAATCTTTCCGAAACCGCCGGGCACCGGATTGGCGAGCTGGAACGCTCGGTCGCCGAACTGTCCGAGAAGGTCAGACGCGTGGAACGCCAGTCGGCGGGCCTGCGGGACGCTGGACTTGACCGTTCGCTGCAGCCTCCCGAGACCCCGGCGGAGACAGAGCGCCACCCGGCCGATGAGGCCGAGCGCATCAGCGAGATCCTGGCCAGCCGGCTGTCCCGCGCCGACCCTTCCCAGGCCGCTTCCGTCGCCCGCCTGGGCGAGGAAATCGCACGTATCAACGACCGTATGGGTATCGGTCTGCGGACCGACGGACCCCTCACCCATGCTTTGGTGGCGGGGACCGGCGACACGGCTGACGGCCACGACATCACGCAGCGGATCCGGAGGAGCGAAGACCGGACCGCCCGCCTCCTGGAAGAGGCCCGGCTGCGTCTCGACGCCCACTTTCCCCGCCCGGCATCGTCGTCCGCCGCCGGCAGGCCAAGCCCCCTGTTAGATGAAGAGTCGCGCCTCCTTTCGCTCTTCGACGACGACGAACCCGAGGCCATCCCATCAGAGCCTTCTGTCGAGGCCGCTGTCTTTCCGGGTGATGCCGAAGACGGGCGCGGCGATGAATGGCCGAGCGACCTCCTGGCTGCCGCCCGCGCGGCGACGGCGCGGGGTGCGGGAGATCCGGCACGGGCTACCGAGCCCGAGGAAGCCATCCTGCCGGGCTTCGATCTATCGCCGCCCCGGCCGGCACTTCGGCCCCGCAGGTTCGCAGGACCAGGTCTGGCCTCCCTGGCGGTCTTCTGCATATCCGTCTCCCTCGTCGGCTATGGCGTCCTGAGCGTGCTCGACAGTCGCACTGCCGAGAAGGGCGGTGCCCGGACCGAGCCAGGCGTTCTGGCCTCGGTGCCCCGGAGCCCCTCTGAGCCAGTTCGCGCCGCCGTCGCCCTCGCACCCGCGTCCGGCGTGACCCCGGCGGCGACGGCCCAGGCCCAGATGCCGGCCCCACTCCAGGCCCCACTTGAGGCCAAGACGCCGGTCCGCCCGTCGCCTGCGGCACCGGCTTCGGGGCTGGATGCAAGGTTTCGCAAGGCCCAGGCCGACCTGAAGGCCGGACGCCCTGAGGTGCTCAGCCAGGTCCGGACCCTGGCCGAATCCGGACATGGACCCTCCATGGCCCTGATGTCCGAGCTGTACCGCAAGGGCGGGGCGGGCCTCGCCCAGGATTCCGTCCTGGCCCGGTCCTGGCTCCGTCGTGCCGCCGAGTCTGGCGACCGCGACTCCATGCACCTCTATGCCGTGGCCCTGATGACCGGACAGGATGGGCCGCGCGATCCCGAGGTCGCCGTCAGCTGGTTCCGCCGCGCCGCCGAAGCGGGCCTTGTGGACAGCCAGTTCAACCTGGGCGTCGTCTACGAGCGGGGCCAGGGCATTCCTCGTGACCTGCGCCAGGCCTATGTCTGGTACTCCCGCGCCGCCGAGAATGGCGATGGCGAGGCCCTGCGCAGTGTGGAGCGCCTCCGCCCGACAATGACGGCGGCGGCCCCGGTCTCGTCGGACGATATTCGCCTCGCGCAGACAGCCCTGGGCCGCCTCGGCTACTATTCCGGGCCGGCGAACGGATCGACCACGCCCCAGCTGAGGGCCGCCATCGAGGCCTACCAGAAGGACCAGAAGGCGCCCGCGACCGGCCTCCTGGACGACGCCACCCTGAAACGCCTCGCCATGCTGGGCCGCTGAGGCCGCCGGAGGCGCTCGCGCTGGACGTCTACCTCCCCATCGCGGAAATCTCGGTCAACGCTCCCCTGCTGGTTGCGATTGGTGCCCTTGTGGGATTCCTGTCCGGGATGTTCGGCATCGGGGGCGGGTTCCTGATGACGCCGCTCCTGGTCTTCCTTGGCGTGCCGGCGCCCGTTGCTGTGGCCAGCATGGCCGGCCATGTCGCTGCCTCCTCGACCTCCAGCGTCCTGGCCTATTCGGCGACCCGGGGCGTCGACTTCCGAATGGGCGGCGTCCTGGCGGCCGGGGGCGCGGTCGGCTCGGTGATCGGTGTGGAGGTGTTCCGCTGGCTCCGGCTGGCGGGTCAGGCGGACCTGGCGGTGGCCCTGGCCTACCTGGTCTTCCTGGGCGTGATCGGGTCGCTGATGCTCTGGGAGTCCCTCCGGGCCCTGGCCCGCCGGCGCCGGGGCGATCCCGCCGGCGCTTCCCAGTCTCGTCGCCCGGCCCTGCTGTACGGCCTGCCGCTGAAGATGCGGTTCCCCCGGTCGCGTCTCTACATCAGCGTCCTTCCGCCCCTCCTCCTGGGCGCCTTCGTCGGGGTGCTTTCTGCGGTCATGGGCGTTGGCGGCGGCTTCATCCTGGTCCCGGCCCTGATCTACCTCCTGCGGATGCCCGCCGCAGTGGTGGTGGGCACCAGCCTGTTCCAGATCATCCTGACCGCCTCCCTGACCACTGTGCTTCAGGCGGGCCGCAACCAGACGGTGGACATCCTGCTGACGGGACTTCTCGTGCTGGGAGGCGTCTTCGGCGCCCAGCTCGGGGCCCGGGCCTCGGCCCGGGTCCGGGCGGAGGAACTGCGCGTCCTCCTGGCGCTGATCATCCTCGGGGTCGGCCTTTTCATGGGAATGCGCCTGGTCCTGGCCCCAACCGATCCCTTCGTCCTCCTGCCGGTGGGAGGCTGAGATCACCGCCGATCCCCCGCCCGTCCACCTGTCTGCAGACCTCACCACGGCCAATGTCGAGGTCGATGCGGGATATGCCGGCGCCCGGATCGGCGTCTTCGGCGCCGTCTTCGACCCTTCGGGCCGGCCGGCCGATGTGGTGGTCCTCGTCCGCGGACCCGACCAGCCCGCCGCCATCGCCCGGCGTGAGCGGCGCGCAGGGCTCTGGTTGAATGGTCCCCCGGCGACGGTCGCGAGCGCCCCGGGGTTTCACCTGACCGCCTCCAACCGGAGGCTCGCCGAGATTGCAGCCCCATCGACCCTTCGAAGTACGGGTGCAGGAACGGGCGCCCTGGACCTTGCGGGGGGCATGGACCCGGTTTTCGCCCGCGCCTTTGTCCGGCTCAAGGCCCGGGAAGGCCTGTACCTGGAGGATCCCGCCGGGGTGACCTTCGTCGACAAGGGCCTGTTTCGCGCCCGCATCACCCTGCCTGCTTCCGCGCCCGTCGGCCGATACCGGGTGGATGTCCTACTGTTCCAGGAGGGTCAGCCCATCACCCGGCGAAGCCGGGAGCTGATCGTCGAGAAGGTTGGGCTCGAGCGGGTGATTTCCAGTTTTGCCCGTCAGAGCCCCTGGGCCTATGGTATGGCCTGCATGCTGATTGCGTTGGCCGCCGGCTGGGCGGCGTCCGCAGTCTTCAGGAGGGTGTGATGTTCCTGGCTCCCCGCCCGGTCTGGAGTCTCGCCCTCTTGGGCCTGGCCGGGTTTCCCGCTGCGGCCATCACCTATGCCTTTGGGCCTTCGGACCTGCGCTTCATCTCCATCCACGTTCTCCTGATCTGGTCAGCGGTGGTCCTCGGTTTCCTGGGGGGTATCCGCTGGAGCCAGGAGACGGGACGGGAACAGCCCCACCTCATCCGGCTCGCCGGCGCCATGCTGCCTCCGCTCGCCGGCGGCGGGCTCCTGCTGGCCCGGGACTATGTCGCCGCGGACGTCATCATCGGGGGCTTCATTGTGGCCTATCTCGCCGCCTGGCTGTTCGACAGGGCACCCCAGACCCTGTCCCGCTACCCGGCCCTGATGACCCTTTTGACGTTCTCGGCCTGCGTGTCCCTGGCCCTGGCCCTCGAGAAGGCCTTGCGCCTCTGACTTGAATTGTGTGTGATCCCGTTTCGATCCGATGACCGGTTCCCACCTATCGGAACAGGATATAGCCCCGGTCCGGTCGCAGGGACCGGGCCCCTGCCGCGTGGACCCGTCGGTCGCCCAGGGCGGCCACTACGGGCGACTGCCGGAACAGTCCTGAGAAGGCCGGATTCAGGACATTCAGCCCTCCCGTAAAGGCCCCGTAGGCGGGCAGGACCGCTCGCTCCCCGTCCGTGACCAGGCACCGGCGCCGCACGGCCCCGCGGGGGGTGGCGATCCGGGCGCAGGGATGCAGGTGCCCGGCGATCTCGCCCGGCGAGGGTCCGGTCCGGGGTTCATGCCGAAGGACGAGGTCGCCCAGCCGCACCTCGTCGGCCGCCTCGCCGGGCAGGTCGCCGTCGGGCTCCGGGTCGTGGTTGCCGGTAATCCAGACCAGGTCCGCCGCCCGGCCCAGGGCCTGCAGGGCTTCCCGGTCCGCCTCCGACATCCGCCTGGAGGCGCCCCGGTCGTGGAAGGCGTCGCCCAGGAAGATGACCCGCCCGGGTGCCCGGGCCTCCACATCGGCCGTCAGTCGCCGCAGGGTCTCGCGGGTGTCGAGGGCCGGCAGGAGCTGGCCCCTGCCGGCAAAGGCCGAGCCCTTTTCCAGGTGCAGGTCGGCGACGACCAGGGTGGAATGCCCGGCCAGCAGGAGGGCCCCCGACGGCAGGAGGCGCGCCGCCTCCCCCGCCAGGGTCAGCTCCAGGGCGCCGTCCGCCCAGGGGCGCAGGCCGAGGGCCGCAACCGGGCTCACGCCAGGGCCTCGGCGATCAGCTCGCTCTCGGCCTCCGCCAAGATGGCGTCGCCGGCGGCACCCGGGCTCCGTTCCTTTCCGATCTCCATCAGCATGGGCACGGCGAAGGGCGACAGCCGGTCCAGCCGGACGTGGCGGATTCGCCCCGCCACCCGGGCCAGGAGGTCGCCCAGGCGGGCGGCGTCGATCATGCCCTCGGCGGCGTCCTGGCGGGCGCAGCGCAGGAGGAGGTGGTCGGGTTGGTGGCGCCGCAGGACGTCGTAGATCAGGTCGGTGGAAAAGGTCACCTGCCGTCCTGACTTGCGCGGCTCGCCGGGAAACCGCCGTTCGATGAGGCCAGCGATGATGGCACAGCCCTTGAAGGCGCGCTTCATCATGAAGCTTTCGGCCAGCCAGTCCTCCAGGTCGTCACCCAGCATGTCCTGGGCGAAGAGGGCGTCCATGTTAACGTCGTCCATGGGCTGAAGGGACCAGACGGTCAGGGCGTAGTCATTGCAGACAAATCCCAGGGGTTGGGCACCGGCGCGCTCCAGCCGGCGGGTCAGCAGCATGGCCAGGGTGGTGTGAGCCAGCCGGCCCTCGAAGGGATAGGCCACCAGGAAGTGTCGGCGACCCCTGGGGAAGGTCTCCACCAGCATCTCGTCCTCGGCCACGATCCGCGAATGGCGGCGCTGCAGGCCCAGCCACTCGCGCACGTCCGGGGGCAGGACTTCCCAGGCCGCCGGGTCCGACATCATCCGCCGGACCCGGCGGGCAAGATGGCTGGACAGGGCGAACTTGGAGCCGCCCCAGGAGGGCATCTTCGGGTCCGAGTCCCGGGCGGGCCGGACCAGGACGTCCATGCCGGTAATGCCGGCCAGGCTCCAGACCTGGCCGGCGAAGACGAAGGTGTCCCCCGGGTCCAGCATCTCGAAATAGCCTTCCTCGATCTCGCCGATCTTGCGGCCGCCCACCAGGCGAGCGCCCTGGGCGATGCGGACCGAAAGCACATCCGGCGACAGGATGGCGCCCAGGTTCAGCCGGTGACGCCGGGCGATCTCGCCATTGCGCACCGTCCAGCGGCCCCCGGGGTCCCGGACCATCCGGCGGAAGCGGTCGTAGGCCTGCAGGGCGTAGCCGCCTGTGGCGGTCAGGTCGAGGGTCAGGTCAAAGTCGGCGGGGGACAGGTCGCGGTAGGGCCCCGCGGTAAGTGCCTCGGCCAGCATGGCCGCTTCGTCGAAGGGCTCGGCGCAGGCGCAGCCCAGCAGGTGCTGGGCCAGGACGTCCAGGGCACCGGTCCGCAGGGGCTCGCCGTCCAGCTGGTTCTCGGCGATGCACTCCCGGGCCGCCTGGCACTCCAGGGTCTCGAAACGGTTGGCGGGCACGAAGAGGGCGCGGCTGGGCTCGTCCAGGCGATGGTTGGCCCGGCCGATCCTCTGCACCATCCGGCTGGCGCCCTTGGGCGAGGCCAGCTGGATGACCAGGTCCACGTCGCCCCAGTCGATGCCAAGGTCCAGGGTGGAGGTGCAGACCACGGCCTTCAGCTCGCCCCGGGCCATGGCCGCCTCGACCTTCCGCCTCTGCTCCGGTGCCAGGCTACCGTGGTGCAGGGCGATGGGCAGGCTGTCGTCATTCAGCTTCCAGAGCTCCTGGAAGGCGAACTCGGCCTGGAAGCGGGTATTGACGAAGACCAGGGCCGTCCGCGCGTTTCTGATGGCCTCGTAGACCTCGGCCATGGCGTGCTGGGCGGTATGCCCGGCCCAGGGCGTGCGGCCATTGGACAACAGCAGGTCCACCTGGGGCGGGGCACCGGGCGGGCCGCGGACCAGGTCCACGGGCCGGTCGCCACAGCCCATCCACCGGCGGATGACATCCGGGTCGTCCACCGTCGCCGACAGGCCGATGCGCCGCATCCCCGGCGCCAGGGCCGACAGGCGGGCCAGGCCCAGGGACAGAAGGTCCCCGCGCTTGGAGGCGTGCAGGGCGTGGATCTCGTCAATGATGACGCAGGAAAGGTCCTCGAAGTAGAGGCGCGAGCCTTCCCAGGCGCAGAACAGGGCCAGCTGCTCTGGGGTGGTCAGGAGGATGTCAGGGGGCCGCACCTTCTGCCTCTGGCGGCGGGCGACCCCGGTGTCGCCAGTCCGGCTCTCGGCGGTGACGTCCAGCCCCATCTCCCGGATCGGCCGGGCGAGGTTGCGCTCGACATCCACGGCCAGGGCCTTGAGGGGCGAGATATAGAGGGTGTGAACCCCCCGCCGCGCGTCCCGGGGGCGGGCCTCCAGCTCCACCAGGGTAGGCAGGAAGCCGGCCAGGGTCTTGCCGCCCCCCGTCGGGGCGATCAGCAGGGCGTCACGGCCCGCCCGCGCCCGGGCGACCATCTCCAGCTGGTGGGCGCGCGGCGACCAGCCCTGCGCCGCGAACCAGTCGGCGAATCGGGCGGGCAGAAGGGGGGAATCCGCAGCGGCGTCGGCCATGCCCCGGTTCTAGCATGTTCCCGTTACGTTTCGAGGGCCTCAGGCGTCCGCCAGGTTCTCGATCCGGGTTGCCCAGTAGTCGGCGTCGTAGTCCGGGTCGCCGGTCAGGTAGCGCCAGAACCGGACCCGGTTCAGAAGCTCCAGCCGGCCGGTGTCGTTCTCGTACCAGGGCTCCTGGGTCATCAGGATCTGCTCGACCGAGGGCGGCAGGGCACCCTTGAGGTAGAAGATGGGGCGCTGGGCGTCCTGGGGCTTCAGGGTCGAGACGTCGAACTGGCGGACCTGGGAGCGTGACGGGTTGATGCGCACCTTGAACATGGTCCGGGTGCGGTCGGACACGTTCACCCCGCCGCCATGCCAGATGCCCGAGTGCAGGAAGAGCAGGGTCCCGCCCTCGCAGACCATGTGCTGCTGGCCGCGGATGTTCTGGTAGCGGGCGATGGCCGCTTCGCTGACCTTGCGCAGGTGGCTGCCGGGCAGGAAGCGGGTGCCGCCCATGTCCCGGGTCACTGTGTGCGGGTAGTACATGATCTGGATGTCGAAGGCCCGCCGGGGGTCGATGGTGGAGTCCTGGTGATAGTGCTGGGAGACGTTCTCGCCGCCGCTGGCCTCGTGGTAGGCGGGCGGGAAGGTGACGTGCAGGAAGTGGTGGTCGAAGACCGGATCCTCACCCACCAGGCTGCGGACGGCACCCGCCACCAGGGGCAGGTCGAGGAGGCGCTTCAGGGCCGAGCCCTCGGGATAGGCCTGCGCCAGAGGCACCCCCGCCGGGGTCTGCGGCACGCCGGCCCGGGCCAGCATCTCGCCATAGGTGCGCATCATCCTCTGGCCGGGGCGGGGCGGGGCGATGTCGCCCATCTCGTCCAGGAACTGGCGGTTGAGGTCCTCGGGGACGGCGGCGTCAAAGCGCAGGAAGCCACGGGCGGCGAAGCTGGCCATGGCCTCGGCCGAAAGCAGGGGCAGGTCGTTCATTCCCCGGTCTCCACGATCTGTTCGAACAGGAATTCGTACTTGAGGTAGGCGAGGTCGAACTCCTCGCCCCGGGCGTGGGGCAGGAGGGGCGAGGCCTGGATCAGGCGCCAGCCGTCGCGCAGGGCGTGCAGGCCGGTGGGATAGGGCGCAAGGTCCTCGTCCCCGGCCATCCGGCGGGTCTCGCCCGTCCCGTCGAACAGCGACCAGCCGACCACGGTCGAATCCAGCGCCGAATTCGCCAGGTAGAGCACCAGCACCTTCTGTCGCAGCATGCATCCTCCCGCGTTGGGGCAGCATGGGCAGGCCCGGTGCCTGAGTCCAGCGCTCAGCCGCCGGCCAGGAAGTCCCGGGTCGCCTCCAGGACCTCCACCAGGGTCAGGCGCCGCACCTCCACCCCCTGCGGCAGAGCGGCGAACAGGCGGGTAGGCGTGGCCGCATCCAGCATGACGAAGACGCCCTTGTCATCCTGGCGGCGAATGAGGCGGCCGAAGGCCTGGGCGATCCGGCCCCGGGCGATGGCGTCGTCCCAGCCGTTCCCGAAGCGGGCGCGGCGGGCCTTGTGCAGGAGGTCGGGACGGGGCCAGGGGGCACGGTCAAAAACTAGCAGCCGAAGGCTGCGCCCCGGCACGTCGACCCCGTCGCGGACGGCGTCGGTACCCAACAGGCAGGAATCGACCTCGGCGCGGAAGATGTCGACCAGGGCACCAACCTCCAGTGGGTCGACATGCTGGGCGTAGAGCGACAGCCCCTTGTCGCCCAGGGGCGCAGCGATGAGCTCGTGGACGGCCCGAAGACGGCGAATGGCGGTGAACAGGCCCAGCCCGCCGCCGCCGGCCGCCAGGAACAGCTCCCGCATGGCTGCGGCCACCTGCCGGGCGTCATCCTTGCGCACGTCCGTGACCACGAAGGCCCGGGCGCAGGTCTCGTAGTCGAAGGGCGAGGCCAGCCGCAGGCGTCGGGGCGGGGTCTCCAGCCGCCCGCCGCCCGAGCGCAGTTCCGCCAGGTCGAAGGGATCCTCTGCGGCCGCGTCGGTGAGGGTGGCCGAGGTGACCAGGACCCCGTGGGCCGGCTCGAGCACCGTCCGGGCGAGGGGCTCGGTCGGGTCCACCCAGTGCCGGCGGAAGGCGGCGTCGACCGCCCGGCCCCCGATCACCGTCGCCTCGAACCAGTCGACGAAGTCGCTGGCAGCGGTGCCGTCCCCACCTTCCGGTTCCGGCTCGCCGTCGAGGGTGGCCAGCATGCCCCGCCAGGCTGGCAGGGTCATCCGGGCGCGTCGGTCCAGCCCCCGCAGGACGCCCTCGATCCGGCCCCGCTCGGCGCCGGTCAGGGTCTCAGCGCCCTGGTCGAGCAGGTCCTCGAGGGAGCGCGTCAGGGCCAGGAGTGGCGCTTCGATCGCGGCCAGGGCGGCGGCGGCCGCCCGCGCCGTCGCCACCACCTCCGGAAGGGCCGGCCGGGCCGCACAGGCCGGGTCGGCCGGATCGCCTCGGGCCCTGAGCTGGACCCCCATGGCCGCCAGGAAGCCCTCGAGGGGACCCTGGGCCCCAACGCCCTCGGCGCCGGAGATCCGCGCGCTCCAGCCCTCGGAGGGAAGTTGGCCTGCGGCGTGGATCACCGACTCCAGGGCCTGACGAGCGGGCCCATCTGCACCGGCCAGGTCGCCCACCCGCGCCTCCAGCCCCCGACCGCGTCGGCCCCGCCGCTCCGAGCCCCGGATCCAGCGCCTCAGCTCCACGGCCTCCTGGCCGGAAAGGGCCGTGGAAAAGGCCGAGTCCGCTGCATCGAACAGATGATGTCCCTCGTCGAAGATCACCCGGCGCAGGTGGGTCGACTCCGAATCCTCGGGCGCGCCCCGCCGTGACCGGGCTCCGTCGAAGGCCGCCTGGGCCATGACCAGGGCGTGGTTGGCGATGACGATGTCGGCCCGGCGGGAGGCGCGGATCGCCTTCTCGACGAAACAGGTCCGATAGTGTGGGCACCCCGCATGGATGCACTCGCCCCTCCGGTCGACCAGATTTGACGCCGTCGCCTGGCCGGCAGCGGGTCCGGCGAACAGGCCTGGCAGCCAGGCCGGGAAGTCCCCGCCGGTCATGTCTCCGTCCCGGGTCGCCCGGATCCAGCGCGCCGTCAGGCCCAGGCCCACCAGGTCGGCGGAGCCCAGCTGGGCGGTGTTGGACAGGTCCTGGAAGTTCAGCAGGCAGAGGTAGTTCTCGCGTCCCTTGCGCACCACGGCCCGGCGGGC
>CAMAOY010000058.1 GCA_945859865.1 Phenylobacterium deserti | reverse complement strand
TGCGCGAGGGTGGCGGCCTCGCGGGGATCGGCGGCCTGACGCAAGAGCCCTCGTCGGACGATGGGGGCCCTGCCCTGCGCCTGCGTCGTCTCTACGTCCACCCGGATGCCCGCCGGCGGGGCGTCGGCCGCACCCTCGCCTCCGCCCTGATCCAGGAAGGGCTCGACAGCGTCCGACGCCTCACCGTCCATACGGACGATGCCCGAGCCGAAGCCTTCTGGCGCGCACAGGGGTTCGAACTGGTATCGGGGAAGGCCTGGAACCTGGAATTCCAGGGCTGAGCCCGGACGCCTACATCCGCCGCCAGACGGCGAAGTCGGCCAGCTCCATCATCGCCGCCTTCCATCCGTCCGCGCTGTCGAACTCCGACAGGGCCGCCTTGGCTTCGGCGGCATAGGTCTCGGCCAGGGCCAGGGTCGACTCCAGGGCACCGCAACCGGCGATCAGCGCCCGGGCCCGCTCGAAGTCCGCCTCGGTCTGTTCGCGCCGGCCGACCGCACGCTCCCAGAAGGCCTGTTCCTCCGCGCCCGTCCGGGCCACGGCCAGGATCAGGGGCAGGGTCGCCTTGCCCTCCCGGAAGTCGTCACCGGGGTTCTTGCCCAGGGTGTCGCTGGCCCCGGAATAGTCCAGGGCGTCGTCCACCAGCTGGAAGGCCAGGCCCAGGTTCTGGCCAAAGCGCCGCAGCCGGGCGCAGTCGCCCGCCCCGGCCCCGGCCGAGACCGCGCCGGCCTCCGACGCGGCGGCGAAGAGCTCGGCGGTCTTGGCGCCAATGATCTCCAGGTAGGTCTCCTGGGGCAGGTCCAGGTCGTGGGCGCGGGTCAGCTGCAGCACCTCGCCCTCGGCGATCACCCGACTGGCCCGGGCCAGGATCTCCAGGGCCGGCATGGACCCGGCCTCGACCATCAGCTCGAAGGACCGGGCGAAGAGGAAGTCCCCCACCAGCACGCTGGCCGGGGCGCCCCAGATCAGGTGGGCCGCCACCTTGCCCCGCCTCAGCTCGGACGAGTCGATGACGTCATCGTGCAGCAGGGTGGCCGTGTGGATGAACTCCACCGCCGCCGCCAGGTTCAGGCAGGCGTCGTCCTTAGCCCCCGCAAGGCGGGCCGCAGCGATGGTCAGGAGGGGCCGCAGGCGCTTGGCCGATCCGCCGATCAGGTGCTCGGCCAGGGCCGGGATGACCGGCACGGGGCTCTGCATCCGGTTGCGGATCAGGCCGTCCACGCCTTCCATGTCCCGCCGGGCCAGGCGCGTCAGCTCCGCGATGGAGGGCGCGCTGCGGGCGACCGGGTCGGCGGCATGCGTTGCGGAGGACATGGCGAACGCGATAAGGCAGGCGCCTCGCCGGCACAATGCCCAACCGGGGATTTGGCGGAATCGGATGACGGACCTGACCCAGTCGGATGCAATCCTCGGAGGCCGGGTCCGGCTCCTCCAGTCCGTCCGCGGCTACAGGGCGGGCATGGATGCGGCCCTTCTGGCGGCAGCCTGCGACGCCCAACCGGGCGAGCGGGTGCTGGACCTCGGCTGCGGCCCCGGCGCGGTCATGCTGGCGGCAGCGGTGCGACGGCCGGGCGCGCACTTCACCGGGATCGAGGCCGACCCCGACGCCCTGGACCTGGCCCGCGCCAACATCGACCTCAACGGCCTGGCGGACCGGGTGGAGGGGCTCGCCGGCGACGTCGCCCTGCCCTTCTCCCGCCTGGGCCTTCCGCGCTTCGACGCCGCCCTGTGCAATCCGCCCTTCTTCGACGACGCCAGCGCCCTGCGCGGTCCTGCGCCGGAGAAGTCCCGGGCCTGGATGGCGACAGACGGCGTCGCCGCCTGGACAGGCTATCTGCTCAAGGCCGTGCGCGACGGCGGAACGATCACCCTCATCCACCGGGCCGACCGGCTGGCCGACCTCCTGGGCCTGCTGGCGCCAAAGGCCGGCTCCATCCGCATCCGCCCGGTCCAGCCCCGCGCCGCTTCGCCGGCCAGTCGGGTGATCGTGCGGGCCGTGCGTGGCGGTCGCGCCCCCCTGGCCCTCCTGCCGCCCCTCGTCCTGCACCCCGACGGCGAGGGCAAGCACACGGAGGCCGCCGAGGCCATACTGCGCGACGCCGCCCCCCTGGGGTGGGATTAGGTCGCGGGCTCAGCGGCGATTCCCTTGACCCCCTCCGTCCCGGGACGACCGTCCCGATCCACCTCTCCCTAGGGGGCGGAATGACTGAGCCATTGCTCCCCCAAGGGGAAGCTGTCGGCAAAGCCGACTGAGGGGGTCAGCTGAGGCGCCGTTGACCCCCTAGCAGAGGAATGACGGGTTCAGGATCAGTTCCTCTCGGTATCCACCAGCTTGTTCTTGCTGATCCAGGGCATCATGGCGCGCAGGCGGGCGCCCACGTCCTCGATGCCGTGCTCGGAGGCGCGGCGGCGGGTGGCCTTGAAGCTGGGCTGGCCGGCTTCGTTCTCCAGCATGAAGTCGCGCACGAAGCGGCCGGACTGGATGTCCTCGAGCACGCGCTTCATCTCGGCCTTGGTGTCGGCGGTGATGATCCGCGGGCCGGTTACGTACTCGCCGTACTCGGCAGTGTTCGAGATCGAGTAGTTCATGTTGGCGATGCCGCCCTCGTAGATGAGGTCGACGATCAGCTTCACCTCGTGGAGGCACTCGAAATAGGCCATTTCGGGGGCGTAGCCCGCCTCGACCAGGGTTTCGAAGCCGGCGCGGATCAGCTCGACCAGGCCGCCGCACAGCACGGCCTGCTCGCCGAACAGGTCGGTCTCGCATTCCTCGCGGAAGGTGGTCTCGATCACGCCCGAGCGGCCGCCGCCAATGGCCGAGGCGTAGGCCAGGCCGAACTCCAGGGCGTTGCCCGTGGGGTTCTGGTGGATGGCGATCAGGCAGGGCACGCCGCCGCCCTTCTCGTACTCGCCGCGCACGGTGTGGCCGGGGCCCTTGGGGGCGATCATCAGCACGTCCACGCTGGCCTTGGGCTCGATGAGGTTGAAGTGGATGTTCAGGCCGTGGGCGAAGAGCAGGGCCGCGCCGTCCCTCAGGTTGGGGGCGATCTCGGCATTGTAGATGCCGCGCTGCAGTTCGTCCGGCGCCAGCACCATCAGGGCGTCGGCCCACCTGGCGGCCTCGGCCACGCTCATCACCTTCAGGCCGTCCGCCTCGACCTTGCGGGCGGTGGCGGAGTCGGGCCGCAGGGCGACGACGACGTTCTTCACGCCGGAGTCGCGCAGGTTCAGGGCGTGGGCCCGGCCTTGCGAGCCATAGCCTACGATGGCGATCTTCCTGTCCAGGATCCGGGCGAGGTCGGCGTCGCGATCGTAATAGACCCGCATGGGTGGTCTCCTTTGGACAAGACGGGCGCGGAGCCCCTCGGGCGACCGCGCGGAAGTGGGCCGCATCAATGGGAAATTTCCCGCCGCGTCAAGCAAGGCCGGCCCTCCGGGCGATGCGCCGGAGGGCCGGAGGGCCGTCACCAGAAGAGGCTGAAGGCCACCTGGACGATGCGCCCGGTCCACAGGTCCACCAGGACGGCGTCGCGTCCCAGCCGCACCCAGGTGTAGCCGACCGGCGGGATCGGCAGGCCATAGGTCCACCAGGAGTCGATCCGGTAGCGCGGCGTCCACCAGGTCCAGGGCAGGACCTCGCCATAGGACCACCGGCGATAGGAAAAGCCTGGCGGCGCAACCCAGCGGTCAGCCCGATAGCGGTAGGGCGGGGTCCAGACCGGCGGATACCACCGGAGATCGTAGCGCGGCGGGCGTCCGCCCGGATGCGGGGGCGGGCGGGGACCGCCAGGGCGGTATCCATCCGGGCGGTAGCCATCGGGCCGGTACCCGTCTGGCCGATACCCGTCTGGCCGGTAACCGCCGGGCCGGTAGCCATCAGGCCGGTAGCCACCGTTCCCGTAGTTGCCGTTCCCGTAGCCCCCATTCCCGTAGCCATCATAGCGACGGTCGTCCTGGCGGTCGCCGTCCCGATCCGGCTGGCGGTCCGGCCGCGCGTCGGGGCGGGTGTCCGGTCGCGCGTCGGGGCGCGGTTCGGGCCGGGGCGGAGGCCGGGGGTCGGGCTTTACATCCCGGGGCTGGCCATAGCGTCCCCAGGCCTCGGGCCGGGCAGGGCCCCGGGGGTCCGGGCCGGCCATGGGCGGTGAGGGCGGAGCGGGCGGCACCGGCGGGGCGAAGGTCGCGGGAGGCAGCGGGTCCCGCATGGCCCGGGCGTCAGGGCGGGGTCCGTCCTCGCGGGGGCGTTGGAAGTCCTCCCGGGCGCGCGGTCCGTCCTCCCGGGGGCGCTGGAAGTCGTCGCGCGGGTCCGGCCGACCGGAATCGCCGTCGACCTCCTGCCCTGCGGCGGGCGGGGCGAGCGCCATTCCCGCCGCCAGGGCGAGCGTCAGGGCGAGCCCAAGGCCGGGCGCCCGGGAAGTTGCGCGGTCGGTATGCCTGAACATGGTCCTTACCTCTGGTCCTGCAGAGCAGATCTTCGCTCCGACGGTTGTCGCCCCCGTGCGCATAGGATTAGGAAGGTCAAGCTGAACCGGGCTTGAACGCCCGCCACCCCAGGAGGGAATTCGTCCATGCCCGCCCTGCCCCAGGACGTCATCAACTATTGGCGCAATGCCGGCCCGCGCCGCTGGTTCCACAAGGATGCAAGGTTCGACGAGGCTATCCGCCTGCGCTTCGAGCCCGTCCACTTCGTCGCCGCCCGGGGGCAGTACGATGACTGGGCGCAGGAGGCCGAGCCAGCCCTGGCGCTGATCCTCCTGCTCGACCAGTTCCCCCGCAACCTGTTCCGGGACAGCGCCCACGCCTTCGCCACCGACGGCAAGGCCCGGCGGATCGTGCGCCTGGCCCTGCGCCGGGGCTTCGACCTGCAGATCGAGCCCGAGCTGCGCCACTTTGTCTACATGCCCCTGGAGCATTCCGAGGAGCTGGAGGACCAGGTCGACTGCGTGCGCTTCATCCAGGCCCTCTGCGCCGAGACCGGCGATGGCGAGCTCCTGCGCTTCGCCGAGATGCACCACGACATCATCCAGAAATTTGGCCGCTTCCCCCACCGCAATGCCGCCCTGGGCCGCGAGAGCACCCCCGCTGAGATGGCCTTCCTCAACGAGGGCGGATTCGCGGGATGACGAGGGCCTTGCAAGCCGTCTAGGGTCGGCGTGGAGAGACTCACCCATGAACGCCCCCGCCCACATTGCCGACGACGACACCGCCCGGGAGGCTGCCCCGGCGCTGGAGCAGCCCTATCTCGATCTCCTGGCGGACATCCTGGCCAATGGCGTCGACCGCCCCGACCGGACGGGGGTGGGCACGCGGGGCGTCTTCGGCAGGCAGATGCGCTTTGACCTGTCGAGGGGCTTTCCCCTCTTGACCACCAAGACCGTCCACCGCCGCTCCATCGTCGTCGAGCTGATCTGGTTCCTGCGCGGCCAGACCAATGTCCGCTGGCTCCAGGAGCACGGGGTCAGCATCTGGGACGAATGGGCCGACGCCGAGGGAGAGCTGGGGCCCGTCTACGGCCGCCAGTGGCGGTCCTGGGCGGCGCCGGACGGCCGGGTCATCGACCAGATGGCCGCCCTGGTGGAGGGGCTCAAGCGCAGCCCCGAGAGCCGGCGCCACATCGTCACCGCCTGGAACCCGGCGGACGTGGACGACATGGCCCTGCCCCCCTGCCACTGCCTCTTCCAGTTCCAAGTGGCGAATGGGCGCCTGTCCTGCCAGCTCTATCAGCGCTCGGCAGACGTCTTCCTGGGGGTGCCCTTCAACATCGCCTCCTACGCCCTCCTGACCCACATGGTGGCGGCGGTGACGGGGCTCCAGGCCGGCGACTTCGTCCACACCCTGGGGGATGCCCACCTCTACCTGAACCACCTGGACCAGGCCCGGGAGCAGCTGACGCGCGCGCCCCTGCCGCCGCCCCGGCTGGAGCTGGCACCCCGGGACGACCTCTTCGCCTTCGAGCCCGGCGACGTGAAGTTCCGGGGCTACAAGGCCCATCCGGCCATCTCCGCCCCCATCGCGGTCTGAGGGGCATGACCACGCCCATCCTCACCGCGGGTCCCATCGCCCGGGCCCGCAACGGCGTCATCGGCCGGGCCGGTACCCTGCCCTGGCGGCTGAAGTCCGACCTCGCCCGTTTCCGCGCCCTGACCATGGGCAAGCCGGTCATCATGGGGCGCCTGACCTGGGAGAGCCTGCCCCGCAAGCCCCTGCCCGGGCGCACCAACATCGTCCTGTCCCGGGACGCCTCCTACGCCCCCGACGGCTGCGTGGTCTGCGAGGACTTCTCCGAGGCCGCTTCCATCGGTCGCGAGCAGGCCGAGGAGGACGGCGCCTCCGAGGCCTGCGTCATCGGCGGCGCTTCCCTCTTTGCCCTGGCCCTGCAGCGCGCCCGGCGCATCTACCTCACCGAGGTCCACGCCGACGTGGAGGGCGATGTCTTCCTGCCCCCCTTCGACGAGAGCCGCTGGCGCGAGGTCCGCCGGGAGGACCTCCCCGCCGGCGAGGACGACGAGTTCGCAGTGACCTTCCGGGTGCTGGAGCGGGGCTGAGCCCCTTCCCCTCGCCGCCCCCCTCGCCCATAGTCGCCACAAAGCCAAGCCGGGAGGAGACAGGCCATGGACCTGCAGTTAGTCGCCGAGGACTTCCAGTTTCCGGAAGGCCCCATCGCCATGAACGACGGCTCAGTGATCCTCACCGAGATCAAGCGCCAGACGCTGACGCGGGTGAAGCCCGACGGATCGAAGGAGATCCTGGTCAATACCGGCGGCGGGCCCAACGGGGCGGCCATCGGCCCGGACGGTGCCATCTACATCACCAACAACGGCGGGGCCTTCGAGTGGCTGGACAACCAGGGCATGACCATCCCCGGCCCGACCCCGGCCGCGCACACCGGCGGTTACATCCAGCGCTTCGACCTGAAGACCGGGGCCCTGGCCACCCTCTACACCGAGTGCGACGGCCAGAAGCTGGTGGGCCCCAACGACCTGGTCTTCGACCGGCAGGGCGGCTTCTGGTTCTCTGACCACGGCTGCTCGACGCCAGAGGGCCGCAAGTTCGGCGCGATCTACTACGCCAAGACCGACGGCAGCCACATCAGCCGCCAGCGCGACCACCTGATCTCGCCCAACGGCATTGGCCTGTCCCCCGACGAAAAGGTCGTCTACCTGGCCGATACCAACCTCGGCCGTCTCTGGGCCTTTGACGTCGCCGAGCCCGGCCTGCTGGGGCCGCCGGACGGCTTCGCCCCGGGGCGCGTCATCTGCAACCTGCCCGGCTACCAGCTGCTCGACAGCCTGGCCGTGGAGGCCGGTGGCAAGGTCTGCGTGGCGACCATCATCAACGGCGGGATCACCGCCTTCGACCCTGACGGCTCGGTGGAGCACTTCCCGGTGCCCGACCTGGTCACCACCAACATCTGCTTCGGCGGGGCGGACATGCGCACGGCCTGGATCACGGCCTCTGCCACCGGCAAGCTCTACCGCGCTACCTGGCCCCGGCCAGGCCTGAAGCTCAACTTCAACGCCTGAGACCCGGATGCCCCGCGCGCCGGACGCCCGCGAGCCCCTCATTGTCGCCAGCTTCGAACTGGCGGCGGAGCGGTGCGAGGACCTGACGCCCCTCGTCTATCCGCGCCTCTTCGGCGAGCAGCCCGAGATGGAATTCCTCTTCTGGCGGGACCAGAACCACCAGATCCGCGGCGAGATGTTGGCCCGGGTGATCCAGGCCATTCTCGATTTCGTGGGCGAGCGCCTCTACGCCTCCACCCTCATCCAGAGCGAGGTGGTGGTCCACGAGGGCTACGACGTGCCGCCGGAGGTCTTCCGCATCTTCTTCCGCACGGTCCGCGACGCGGTCTGCGAAGTCTGCGGCCCGGACTGGACGGGCGAATGGGACGCGGCCTGGGAGAGCCTCTTGGCCGACCTCGACTATTACGTCACGCACCCCGACCAGGCCACGACCGCAGCCCTGGCCTGACCGGGAGGGCGGAGGGGCCTCAGGACAGGCTGGCCATGGCGGTGCGCTCGAAGTTCATCAGCTCGTCATTGCGGCCCTGGTGAATCTTCACCGCCCAGTTCGGGTCCTGAAGCAGGGCCCGGCCCACGGCCACCAGGTCGAACTCTTCGGCCTCCAGCCGCCGCAGCAGGTCGTCGATGGAGGCGGGCTGCGAGGCCTCGCCGGAATAGGAGGCCACGAATTCTCCGGACAGGCCCACCGAGCCCACCGTGATGGTCGGCACGCCGGTCAGCTTCTTGGCCCAGCCAGCGAAGTTCAGGTCCGAGCCCTCGAACTCCGGCTCCCAGAAGCGGCGCTGCGAGCAGTGCAGGATGTCGGCGCCGGCGTCGGTCAGGGCGGTCAGCCAGGCCTCCAGGGCCTTGGGCGTCGGCGCCATCTTCGCCGCGAAGTCCTGCTGCTTCCACTGGCTGATGCGGATGATCACCGGATAGTCCGGGCCCACCGCCTGGCGCACAGCCCGCAGGATGTCGCCGGCGAAGCGCGCCCGGCCCGGCAGGTCCTTCGAGCCGTAGGCATCTTCGCGCTCATTGGTGCCGTCCCAGAAGAACTGGTCGATGAGGTAGCCGTGGGCGCCGTGCAGTTCCACGGTCTCGAAGCCCAGCCGCTTGGCGTCCGCCGCCGCCCGGGCGAAGGCGTCAATGGCGTCGGCCACGGCCTCCTCGCTCATGCCCTCGCCGAACTTCTTGCCCGGGCTCGACAGGCCAGAGGGGCTGTCGTAGCCGCCGGTCGGGTTCCATTCCGGGTCGCGCGAACGTACCGCGCCCACGTGCCAGAGCTGGGGGCCGATGGCGCCGCCTTCGGCATGGACCTCGTCGGCCACCCGCTTCCAGGCGGCCAGTTCCGTCTCGCCGTGGAAGCGCGGGATGTTGCGGTCGTTCAGCGAAGCGGCGCGGTCCACGCCCGTGCCCTCGGTGAGGATCAGCCCGACCTCGGCGGCGGCCCGCCGGCGGTAGTACTGGGCCACCTCCTCGGTGGCCACGCCGCCGGGCGAGAAGGACCGAGTCATGGGCGCCATGACCAGACGGTTCTTCAGGTTCAGGCCCTTGAAGGACCAGGGCTGGAAAAGGGCTTCGGCGGCCATGGGCGGCGTCTCCTGCGTCGGGCCCGCCACGGCGGACCCCGGTTTCAGTGTTTCGGGGCGACCTTATGCACGGTCCCTGCGCCGGCGTCAGGCGAAAATCAGGGGTCAATCTGAGGCGAGGTCGGCTTGCATTTCGCCATCGCCTTCGTCATGTTCTGAACAATGCTCAAATTGGTCGCGGCCCCTGTGGCCGCGGCGCACCGGACCGAGGAGTTTCCCATGAGCGACGGCGCCATTGACCTGAAGGCCGAGGCGCGCGCCCGGGCCTATTCCATTCCCCTCGAAGACATCAACGTCGCTGACCCCGAGCTCTTCAAGACCGACACGCATTGGCCCTATTTCGAGCGCCTGCGGAAGGAGGACCCGGTCCACCTGCACCCGGCCGAGCACCATGAGGACGGCGCCTTCTGGTCGGTGACCCGGTACAACGACATCATGGCCGTGGATACCAACCACGGGGACTTCTCGTCCGAACCGTCCATCGCCCTGGCGGACCCAAAGGACGACTTCACCCTGCCCATGTTCATCGCCATGGACCAACCCAAGCATGACATGCAGCGCAAGACCGTCAGCCCGGCGGTCTCGCCCCAGAGCCTGCACCTGATGGAACCCCTGATTCGCAGCCGGATCCAGCACACACTGGACAACCTGCCCATCGGCGAGCCCTTCGACTGGGTGGACCGGGTCTCCATCGAGCTGACCACCCAGATGCTGGCCACCCTCTTCGACTTCCCCTTCGAGGATCGCCGCAAGCTGACCTTCTGGTCCGACGTCGCCACGGCGGACAATTCGTCCAAGCACTTCAAGACCGATGACCCGGAAATGGAGCGTCGCGGCTACCTCTTCGAGTGCGTGGACTATTTCACCCGGCTCTGGAACGAGCGGGTCAATGCCGAGC
This sequence comes from Phenylobacterium deserti, assembly GCA_945859865.1. Classification (GTDB taxonomy): domain Bacteria; phylum Pseudomonadota; class Alphaproteobacteria; order Caulobacterales; family Caulobacteraceae; genus Phenylobacterium; species Phenylobacterium deserti_B. The sequence goes on along the minus strand of CAMAOY010000058.1, from coordinate 4,845 downwards.
CCAAGGGCGACCTCATCTCCATGCTCGCCCACGGCGAAGCCACGCGGAACATGGACCGGATGGAGTACCTGGGGAACCTGATCCTGCTGATCGTCGGCGGCAACGACACCACCCGCAACTCCATGACCGGCTCGGTCTACGCCATGAACCAGTTCCCGGACCAGTTCGCCAAGCTCAAGGCCAACCCGGACCTCATCCCCTCCATGGTCGCCGAGACCATCCGCTGGCAGACCCCCCTGGCCCACATGCGGCGCACCGCCCTGCGGGATGTGGAGTTGGGCGGCAAGACCATCCGCAAGGGCGACAAGGTCGTCATGTGGTACGTCTCCGGCAACCGGGACGAAGAGGTCATCGAGAACCCCAACAGCTACATCATCGACCGCGAGCGTCCGCGCCAGCACCTCTCCTTCGGCTTCGGCATCCATCGCTGCGTGGGCAACCGCCTGGCCGAGCTGCAGCTGAAGATCCTCTGGGAAGAAATCCTCCAGCGCTTCCCCGACATCCAGGTCGTCAGCGAGCCCGAGCGCATCTACTCGGCCTTCGTGAAGGGCTATGAGAGCATGCAGGTGATCATCCCCTCCCGCCTGTAAGGCCCTTGAATTCCTTCCCCTCAGGGGGAGGTGGACTGGGGCGAAAGCCCCGGGACGGAGGGGGTCAACGGCGCTCGCCTCAGTCGCCCCTCTCCAGCGCCCTCAGCAGGACCAGGACGTCCGGGTCGCCGAAGGGCATGAGCTGAGTCAAAAGGACGCCGGCCTTGCCCGCTTCGGGGTCCGCCCAGAAATAGGTGTTGAAGATCCCCGCCCAGTTCAGGGCACCGGGCTGGCGCCCCTGCTTCGTCGCCTCCGGGGTGACCACCGAGGCGAGGCCATGGCCGGTCAGCATGTCCGGATAGAGGTCGAAGTCGGTGGTCAGGGCGCCGTTGGCAGTCTTGAAGGCCCCGGCCTTGAGGGATCCCGTCTGCACCTCGCTGAGGGACCGCACGGTCTGCGGCTTCAGTATGCGGGCGCCGTCCAGCTCCCCGCCGTTCAGCAGCATGCGCAGGAAACGAATGTAGTCCGGTGCCGTGCCATGCAGGCCGCCGCCGCCGGACAGGACCTCGGCCTCGGTTCCGCCAGGGGGAGTCGGGGCCGGGAAGAGGGTTCCCTCGACCCGCAGGTGGGCGGTGGCCCGGCGCGTCGGGTCCACGGGGGCGAAGCCGGTGTCCGTCATGCCCAGGGGCGCGAGGATATAGTCGTTGAGGTAGCCGTCCAGGCGCTGGCCGCTGGCGGCCTCTACGGCCAGGCCCGCCCAGTCGATGCCGATCCCGTAGCTCCAGGCCTCGCCTGGATCGTGCAGCAGGGGCAGGACGTGCGCCGACCTGGCGCCCCCGTTCGGATCGGCCGCCCCGGTCACCCGATGCCATCGGGTGAGGTCCGCGCTCAGGAAGGCATAGCCAAATCCCGAAGTATGGGTCAGGAGATCCCGCAAGGTCGGAGCCCGCCGGGCCGGGCGCAGGCGCGGGGCGTCATCCTCGCCAAAGCCTTCAAGCACCTTCAGGTCAGAGAACTCAGGCAGCAGACCCGACAGGTCGCCGTCGAGGCTGAGCCGGCCCGCCTCCACCTCCCGCAGGGCCGCAACCGAGACCACCGCCTTGGTCATGCTGGCGAGCCAGAAGATCGTGTCCTGGGTCATGGCCGCCGGCACACCGGCCTGCCGCACCCCAGCCTGGCGGGTGTAGGTCACGCCGTCCCGGTCCGTTACGGCCGCCACTGCGCCGGCAATGCGCCCGGAGGCCACCGCCGCCTCCAGCGCCTTCTCAAAGCCCTCGTACACGCCCGTCCTCCGTGTCAGAGGCCAAGCACCATCTTGGCCATGATGTTGTGCTGGATCTCGTTCGACCCCGCATAGATCGAGGTCTTGCGGTAGTTGAAATAGTGCGGCGCCAGGGTAGCGGCATAGTCCGGTCCGGCCCGGGGCTCGTTGCGCTCGCCCCGGATTTCGGCCCAGGTGTCACGCACGAAGGGCGCGGCGTAGACGCCCGCCGCCTCGAGGGCCAGCTCGGTGATGGCCTGCTGGGCCTGGCTGCCCTCCAGCTTGAACATGGAGGACACTGCCCCCAGGGTCTCGCCGGTAACCCGTGAGCCGAAGACCCGCAGCTCGGTGGCGTTCAGCGTGTCCACCTTGATCTGCATCTCGGCCAGCTTGCGCCGGAAGGCCGGGTCATGGACCAGCTTGCCGCCGCCGTCAGAGGCCTGCAGGGAGGCGATCTGCTTGACCTTCTCCAACTGGTGGGTGAGGCCCGGAGCATAGGGATTTCCCCGCTCGAACTGCAGCAGATACTTGGCGTAGGTCCAGCCCTGGCCCTCTTCGCCGATCCGGTTGGAGATCGGCACGCGGACGTTGTCGAAGAAGACCTGGTTGATCTCCTGCTCGCCCTGGGCGGGGCCGTCCAGGGTTGGCAGGGCCACGATGGAAATGCCCGGCGTCTTCATGTCCAGCAGCAGGAAGCTGATGCCCACCTGGCGGATGGCCTCGTTCGAGGTCCGCACCAGGCAGAACATCCAGTCCGCCCACTGGGCATAGGTGGTCCAGATCTTCGAGCCGTTCAGGACATAGTGGTCGCCATCCCGCTCGGCCTTGAGCGCCAGGGAGGCCAGGTCCGATCCCGAGCCCGGCTCGGAATAGCCCTGGCACCACCAGGCGTCGGTGGACAGGATCCTGGGCAGGTGCTCGGCCTTCTGCTCGGGGGTGCCGAAGGCCATGACCACCGGGGCGCACATGGTCAGCCCCATGTTCGAGGTCGAGGGCGCGCCCGCAAGGGCCATCTCCATCTCGAAGATGTACTTGCGGCTGTGGCTCCAGCCCGTGCCGCCGAATTCCTCCGGCCAGTCCGGGGCGATCCAGCCCTTTTCATTCAGCCGCTTAAGCCATCGGACCTGGCCCGCCTTGTCGATGTGGGCGTTCTTCGACTGGGCCGCGCGGGCGCGCATGTCGTCGTCGAAGGCTTCGGCGATGAAGGCCCGGACCTCGTCCCGGAAGGCGAGGTCGTCCTTGCTGAAGGCCAGGTCCATGGTTTTCGTCTCCGCTTCAGACGCCGTCGAGGTATTCGATCTCGGGCCGGCCACCCATGCAGGGACCCATTTTCGGGCCCGCCGCCTTGAAGTATTCCGTGCCGCCGTGGTGCTTCAGGGCCGCCTCGTCGGCGTAGAGTTCCAGCACCTTGTAGACCTGCGCGTTCGCGCGGCTGCGGGTCAGCTGGTAGGCGTGGCAGCCGGGCTCATTCGCCTTCACCTGCTTGGCCAGTTCGGTGAAGATGGCTTCGAACTCCGCGTTCTTGCCTTCCGCTACGGTCAGGGTCGCGATGACGCCGATCATTCCATTTCCTCCGTTTGTGTGAGGCTTTGGACGGTAGAGGCACCCCCCGCAGGCAGCAAGCCCCGCCGCAGCGTCACCCGGGGGGAAATCAGCGCTTCGGGCCGTCCTTGTCGCTCCAGCCGTAGGCAACCCACTCGTGGCCGCCCACCCGCTGGGCCTCGATCACCTCACCGGCCGCCCCCGTTGCAGAAGCGGCGCGCACCGGCGGGCGGCGCAGCCGTCCCGTCAGAGCGGCGAGGCCCAAAAGGGTCGTCCCGATCACCGCCACCACCACGACGGTCGCCGCCGCGAACAGGGCTGCGACGGCCGCCAGCAACAGCCCCGCCACGGCCCCCAGGACCGCGAGCACGGCCTTGGGGCCGCGAAGGAAGGCAGCACCGGAACGATTAGCGATACGGATCATCGACATCCTCTGCGTGGGGCAGGGCCGGACCGTCCGGTCCGACCGCCTCAACATGTTGGGCGCGCCCACAGGGGCGTCAACTGGAATCCGTCCGGACAGGGGGCACCGGGAAGCGGTCCGCGGGAAAAAACCGTGAAGGGTCGTGAATAACGGACCGAGCCCCGCCGGCTCGGGTGGACACCGCCGCGCCCATCAGTCACTGACCTAGCCTCGGGATCGTCCCACGGAAGTGTTCAAAAGCCCCAATGCAACAGCGCTGATCTTCTGCAGTGCAAAGTCCGACCCTCAGGGCCGCCTCACGCCCGACCGCTGTCCTTCACGCTGAATTGGCAGGTCATTGCATTTCAGCAGTAAGTGAGCGCACTTCGTTAAGGCTATGGATCAAGGGGGAACAACATGTTCGGACGCGTAATGATGATCGTTGCGGTGCTGGTAATGCTCGGTGGCTGCATGATGAAGCCTAGGCCCATAATGAAACCGGGCGGGAGGAACCAGTTCACCGTCGGTTACAACACTGCCGGCGAGATTGTCCGCGACGGTGGGAGCTGTGCATCGGGTACCGGCGGGCAGAGCTGCACCGACAAGAATGGTGGCCAATGGTATTGCCAGCCTGGATCAGCCTGCGTTCGCATGGACAGTTGATCGTCCAGTGCGTAGTGGGGACGGGTGGATGAACCTGGCCCTTGGCCTTGTTGCCCTCGGCCTCGGATCTGACCTGTTCAACATCACGCGGATCGAAAACAGCACGGCACGCTTCGGCGACTATCTGGACGCCTGAAGCCTGGCGACTGCCTGAAACGGTAGGCGCCCTACCCCCGCGCCCCGGCGATCTCCGCCCGCTCGCGGCGGATGGAGTCGTAGGCGGCGTTGAGGGCGGCGGACTTGGCGTGGGCGATGTCGAGGTATTCGTCGGGCAGGCCCAGGGCATGGATGCGGTCCGGGTGGGCGTCGGCGATGCGGCGGCGCCAGACCGCCTTCAGGTCGGCATCTGAGGCGTCGTGCGGGGCGTCGAGTACGGCGTAGGGGTCGCCATCGGGGGCTCCCAGATGGGTGGCGCGAATGCGGCGGTAGGACAGGAGACCAAAGCC
>CAMAOY010000057.1 GCA_945859865.1 Phenylobacterium deserti | reverse complement strand
CGCAGCGTTGCGGCCCAAGGTGGAGGCAGGGGAGACGGGAAGCTCCCGGTTACGGTGGAAGTGGGGGGAAGTGATGGGCAGCAGGCGTCCACGGCGACCGGGAAGTCGTGTCGCGGTCCGGTTGGCGTCCGGAGGGTGTCTCTGATGCCCCGGCGCATGGGCCAGGTCGACGAATCCAAGGGGCTCGCCATCCTGGAAGCGGCGCGCGAGGCCCTTGCCGAACGCGGCATGGGGGCCTCCATCGAGGACATCGCCCGGCGGGCGAAGGTGTCCAAGCAGACGGTCTACAACCGGTTCGGCTCGAAGGCCGAGCTGGTCAGGGTGCTGATTGAGCGCAGGGTGGACCAGATTACCGCCCACCTGGACAGCCCCGGGGCGGGGGCCGGCCCGGAGGAGGCCCTAGCGGGCTATGCCCGGGTGGTGCTGGAAAGCATCGCCACGGCTTCGTCCATTTCCATCCTGCGGATCCATATCCAAAGTGCGGCGGAGCTGCCCGACCTGGCCCGGACCTTCTTTGAGTCCGGGACCCGGACCTCCCGGGCCCGGCTGGCCGCCTTCCTCGACGGGGAGACGCGGGCCGGGCGACTGCGGATCGACGACTGCGCCCTGGCGGCAGAGTTCTTCGCCGGCATGGTGATCGGCTCGCACCAGACCGGTCGGCTCCTGGGGGTGGACTCCGACTTGGAGGCGCCGACGATCGACCGGATCGCCCGGGAGGCGGCCAGCCGTTTCGTCCGCGCCTACGGCCCCTGAGAGGGGCGGAGCCTCAGCCCGCCTCGGCGTCGTCCGGCAGGCCCATCATGTGGAAACCGGCATCCACATGGACGACTTCACCCGTGGTGGACCGGCCAAGGTCGGACAGAAGCCAGAGGGCCGCGCCGGCGACCCCCTCCATGCTGGTGTCCTCCTTGAGGGCGGACAGGGCCCGACCCTGGGCGAGCATGGATCGGCCGCCGGAAATACCCGCCAGGGACAGGGTGCGCATGGCGCCGGCAGAAATGGCATTGGCCCGGATGCCCTGGGGCCCAAGGTCCCGGGCAATGTAGCGGGTGGCCGCCTCAAGGGCGGCCTTGGCCACACCCATGGTGTTGTAGTTGGGGATGGCGCGCTCGGAGCCCAGGTAGGTCAGGGTGATCAGCGACCCGCCGTCCGGCATCATGTGGCTGGCCCGGCGGGCGCAGTCGACGAAGCTGTAGGCCGAAATGTCCATGGCCGTGCGGAACCCCTCCCGGGTGGCGTTCTCGACGAAGGAGCCCTTGATCTGGTCCCGGGGGGCGAAGGCCAGGGCGTGGACGAAGAAGTCGATCTTGCCAAAGGCCGATTCCACGGCGGCGAAGCCGGCGTCCATACTGGCATCATCGGTGACGTCCACGGCCTCGATCACCTGGGCGCCGACGCCTTCGGCCAGGGGTCGCACCCGGCGCTCCATGCCCGGCAGGTGGAAGAAGGCCATCTCTGCCCCTTGGGCGGCCAGCTGGCTGGCGATGCCCCAGGCAATGGACTGGTGGTTGGCCACCCCGGTGATGATCCCGCGCTTGCCCTTCATGAGCTCGCCCACGGGCATGTTGTAGTCGTCGGCCACTTCGCGTCTCCCGATTTGTGCTGGGCGGGACGTGCTCGTCCCGTCAGATCCTGGACATGATCAGGCAGCCGTTGGTGCCGCCAAACCCGAAGCTGTTGGACATGACCGTCTCCACCTGGCGGTCCTCGCGGCGCCGTAGGATGGGCAGGCCCTCGAAGGCCGGGTCCAGGGTCTCGATATGGGCGCTCTCGGCCAGGAAGCCGGAGTTGAGCATGATCAGGGAATAGATCGCCTCCTGGGCACCGGCGGCCCCGAGGCTGTGCCCGGTCAGGGACTTTGTAGAGGAAATGGCGGGCGCCTGGTCCGCGAACACCTCCCGGACCGCCTGCATCTCTTTGATATCGCCCACCGGGGTCGAGGTGCCGTGCGGGTTCAGGTAGTCGACCCTGCGGCCACCCGCCCTGGACAGGGCCAGGCGCATGCAGCGCACCGCGCCCTCGCCCGAGGGGGCGACCATGTCGAAGCCGTCGGAATTGGCGGCATAGCCGACGATCTCGCCGTAGATCTTCGCGCCACGCGCCTGGGCGCGCTCGAGGTCCTCGAGGACCAGAATGCCGGCGCCGCCGGCGATGACAAAGCCGTCACGGGCCACGTCGTAGGCCCGGCTGGCCACCGCCGGGCGGTCGTTGAAGTTCGAGCTCATGGCGCCCATGGCATCGAACAGGACCGAGAGGGCCCAGTGCAGTTCCTCGGAGCCGCCGGCGAAGACCACGTCCTGGTTGCCCATGGCGATCTGCTCGTAGGCCGCGCCGATGCAGTGGGTCGAGGTCGCGCAGGCCGACGAGATTGAATAGTTGATCCCGCGGATCTTGAACCAGGTCGACAGGACGGCGGAAACGCCCGAACTCATGGCCTTGGGGACGGCGAAGGGGCCGACGCGCTTGGGACCCTTCTCGCGGGCGATGGCCGCCGACTCGATGATCACCTTGGTCGAGGGCCCGCCCGAGCCAACGATGAGGCCGGTCATCTCGTGGGAGACCTCGGCCTCGGTCAGGCCGGAATCGGCAATGGCCTGCTCCATGGCGATGTGGCCGAAGGCCGTGCCCTGGGCGAGGAAGCGGCCGGCGCGGCGGTCGACGGCAGCCTCCCAGTCGATGTCGGGCGCGGCGTGCACCTGGCAGCGGAAGCCGAGCTCGGCGTATTCGGGCGCCGCGATGATCCCTGACCGCGCGCCGCGGAGCGAAGTCCGGACGTCATCCAGGGTGTTTCCGATGGATGAGACGATGCCCATGCCCGTGACGACAACGCGCCTCATGTCCTGTTCTCCCGATACGCCGGTGTCAGACCAGATCCTTGGGGTCGTACAGGCCGACCCTCAGATCCTTGGCTTCATAGATGACCTTGCCGTCCGCCTCCATGACGCCGTCGCCGATGCCCAGCACCAGCCGGCGCATGATCACCCGCTTCAGGTCGATACGGTAGACGACCTTCTTTACCTTCGGCGTGACCTGACCGGTGAAGCGGACCTCGCCGACGCCCAGGGCGCGGCCCTTGCCCGGTGCGCCGGACCAGCCGAGGAAATAGCCCACCAGTTGCCACATGGCGTCGAGGCCGAGGCATCCGGGCATGACCGGATCATTGATGAAGTGGCAGCCGAAGAACCAGAGGTCCGGCTGGATATCGAGCTCTGCGATGACCTGGCCCTTGTCGTGGGCGCCGCCGGTGTCCGTGATCCGGGTGATGCGGTCGAACATCAGCATGGGCGGGATCGGAAGCTGGGCATTACCCGGCCCGAACATCTCGCCCCGGCCACAGGCAAGGAGCTCTTCTCGGGAATAGTGGTCCTTGGCCTTGGCACCGGGGATCATGTTTCGACCTTCCGCGGGTCACTGGAACGAAGCTGGCCGGCGACGCGCGCCGGGCAGGGACAATCCGGTCTATCAGACGCTGAGGGGGCGCTCAACGGGCGGTCGGGGGGACGACGCACTGGGGCCGGTCGTCGGTTCCCCAGAGACCCCCAGCCGGGACCCAGCCCGAGACCCCGTCCGCCTGGATCCGGCACCAACCCGACTCGCAACGCTGCAGGGCCGCCAGGGACCTGGGCTGGAGGAGGGCCAGGGTCCGGGCGTCCGCCTGGGGCGAGGATAAAACCGGGTCGGCAGCACCGGTCGTCCGCATAACGTTTCGGCGGCCGTCGGTGGTGCGCATGTGGACCCAGGCGACGCCGCCGTCCGGATCACAGATCCGGCGCCATTCGGACGACTCGGCGATCACCTGGACCGGCATTCCGCGCACCCGGTAGACCCACAGGGTGCGGTAGTCGTCGCCGGGCCCGGCCCGGGCGTTGACCGACCCGAACTTCAGGGTGACATAGCGCGGCACCGGCAGGCCAGAAGGCGTCGGGCGGGCGTCGGCAAGGGCGGCGGACGCAAGCGCGCAGGCTGCCGCCGACAGGATCAGGGCAAGGGCACAGCGTCTGCGCCCGGAAGGCTCGGCTTGGCCGTTCATGCCCTCTTTGCTAGAGGTTCAAAGACGATGGCGCCAGAGCGTGGTTTCGTCGGACGCTGAAATTCAGGACCCGACCTCTGATGCCGACGACCAAGCCGAAAGTGATCGTGACCCGCCGGCTGCCGGACGCCGTCGAGACGCGCCTGCGGGAACTCTTCGACACAGAGCTGAACCTGTCGGACGCGCCCCTGAGCCGGGAGGCCCTGATCGACGCGGTCGGGCGCTGCGATGTTCTGGCCCCGACCATTACCGACCGGATCGACGCCGGCGTCCTGGAGCAGGCAGGAGATCGGCTCAAGCTGATCGCCAACTTCGGAGCGGGCGTGGACCACATCGACGTGGCGGCGGCCATAGCCCGCGGCATCACCGTGACCAATACGCCCGGCGTCCTGACGGAGGACACTGCCGACCTGACCCTCGCCCTGATGATGACCGTCTCCCGCCGGATCGTGGAGGGCGCCCGGTCGATCAAGGCCGGCGAGTTCAAGGGCTGGGCCCCGACCTGGATGATGGGCCGGAGACTGTCCGGAAAGCGGCTTGGGATCATCGGCATGGGCCGGATCGGCCAGGCAGTGGCCCGCCGGGCCCGCGCCTTCGGCATGCAGATCCACTACCATAACCGCACGCCGGTCAGCCCTCGGATCGCCGAGGATCTTGAGGCCACCTATTGGGAGAGCCTCGACCAGATGCTCGCTCGGATGGACATCATCTCGGTCAATTGCCCGCACACCCCGGCCACCTACCACCTGCTCTCCGCGCGACGGCTGAAGCTCATGCCGGTCCACGCCATCCTGGTGAACACCGCCCGGGGCGAGATCATCGACGAGTCCGCCCTGGCCGACCTCCTGACGAGCGGCGGTATCGCTGGCGCCGGGCTGGACGTCTTCGAGTTCGAGCCCGAGGTGAATCCCCGCCTGCTCGGCCTGCCGAACGCGGTCCTCCTGCCCCACCTGGGCTCCGCCACCGTTGAGGCGCGCACCGAGATGGGCGAGAAGGTGATCATCAACATCCGTACCTGGATGGATGGTCACCGTCCGCCGGACCGGGTCCTGCCCTCAATGCTCTGAAGCCCCACCGGGTTACAGACAAAAGCACCGGAGCCACTCGTGGCCGCACCAGACGCCCCTTCGCCCATGCCTCGGCGCGCCTTGCTGGACCTCGTCGAGCGCATCGGGAACCGACTGCCGGATCCGGTGATGATCTTCGTTTGGCTGATCGCCGGCCTCATCGTTCTTTCGGGTGTCGGGGCGGTGCTCGGCTGGAGCGCCTCCCTGCCCTTCCGCGGCGAGACCCCCCCGGCCTGGGGCGTGGTGGAGGGCGGGCGGCTTGTGTTTCGGGCCGAGAGCCTCCTGTCGGAGGACAACCTGGAGCGGCTGTTGACCGAGACGGCCAAGACGCTGACCGGGTTCGCCCCTCTCGGCGTGGTCCTAACGGTGATGTACGGTGCCGCCGTCGCCGAACGCTCGGGCTTCTTCAGCGCCCTGATCCGGGCCAGCCTGCGGAGCACAGACCGCCGGTGGCTGACCCCGCTGGTGGCCCTGATCGGCATGGTTTCGCACCACGCCTCAGACGCCGCCTATCTGGTCTTCATCCCTTTGGCTGCCCTGCTCTACGCCGCCGTCGGACGCCACCCCCTGGCCGGCCTCGCCGCCGCCTTCGCGGCCGTCTCCGGAGGCTATGCGGGGAACATCACGCCAGGTCAGATCGATATCGTCCTGTTCAGCTTCACCCAGGAGGCGGCGCGCATCATCGATCCGTCCTGGACCCTCAACCCCCTGGGGAACTGGTGGTTCATCCTCGCCGTCGTGGGGGTCTTCACCCCGCTCATCTGGTTTGTCACCGACCGGATCATCGAGCCTAGACTCGGACCCTGGCAAGGCGCGCCGGACGCCGACCTCACCGCGGAGCTGGCCAGATCGGCGCCCAGTGAGGCCGAGCGGCGGGGCCTGCGCCGGGCGGGGCTCGCCGCCCTTGCCGTGGCCGCGGGCTTTGCAGCCCTCGCCCTCTGGCCAGGCTTCACGCCCCTCATCGACGAGAGCAAGGCCGGGCCAGCGGCGCTCCAGCCCTTCTACACCGCCCTGATCGCGGGATTCCTCGTGCTCTTCCTCGGGACGGGCGTGGCCTTCGGGACCGCGACCGGGCTCATCCGGTCGCACCGGGAGGTCTTCGCCATGATGACCGACGGAATCCGGGCCATGGCGCCCTATCTCGTCTTCGCCTTCTTCGCCGCCCACTTCGTGGCCATGTTCAACTGGTCGCGACTGGGGCCCATCGCCGCCATCAACGGGGCGCACGTTCTTGAGACCCTGGACCTGCCGACGCCCGCCCTGCTCCTGGGGGTCCTGGGCTTTTCCTCCGGCCTCGACCTCTTCATCGGCTCGGCCACGGCCAAGTGGAGCGCCCTCGCACCCGTGGTGGTGCCCATGTTCATGCTGCTGGGCATAAGTCCGGAGATGACCACGGCGGCCTACAGGATGGGGGACAGCTTCACCAACATCATGACGCCCCTGATGGCCTATTTTCCGCTGATCCTGGGGTTCTGCCGCCGCTGGGACGCCTCTGTGGGTGTGGGCTCGCTCCTGGCGCTCATGCTCCCCTATGCCCTGACCTTCATGGTGGCCGGCGCGCTGATGACGGGACTCTGGGTGGTCTTCGACTGGCCCCTCGGGCCCGGTGCCCAGGTCCGCTACGCCCCGCCGGCCTGATCGCCGGCGCAGGAGGGGCACTGCGGATCCGGCGCCACTCGAAGGGTCCGGGTCACGGCGGACAGGGCGTCATAGACCAGTAGCCGTCCATTGAGGGGCTCCCCCGCCCCGGTGATCAGCTTGATCGCCTCCAGGGCCATCATCGACCCTACCACACCCGCGAGGGCGCCGATCACGCCCACCGCCTGGCAGGTCTCGGCGTCGGGTGGGATCTCGGGGACAAGGCAGCGGTAGCAGGGCCGGCCCGGGAAGATCCCAACCTGACCCGTCCATCGACCGATGGCCCCGGAGACCAGGGGAACGCCCGTCGCGACACAGGCGTCGCTCACCGCCAGCCGTGTGGCAAAGTCGTCGGTGCCATCCAGGACCAGGTCAAAGCCCCCGATCAGGGCCTGGGCATTGTCCGGCCCGACGACAAGCTGGAGGGCCTGGGTCTCCACATGCGGATTGAGGTCGGTGAGCCGGCGAAGCCCGGCATCCACCTTGGAGCGCCCCTGGTCAGAGGATGTGAAGAGCACCTGGCGCTGCAGGTTGGATAGCTCGACGCGGTCGGGGTCGACAATCACCAGGCCACCAACACCGGCCGCAGCCAGGTAGAGGCTGGCGGGCGCGCCCAGGCCGCCCATGCCGATCATCAGGATCCGGGCGGCCTTCAGCTTCTGTTGGCCGGGGCCGCCGATCTCGCGCAGAACCAGTTGACGCGCATAGCGTTCGACCTCGTCGTCGCTGAAGGGTGCCGGGCCGCTCACCAGGCTCCTGTCCGGGGACGCCGGGCCTCGTGGAGAGCCGCTTCCAGGGTTCGCATGAGTTCAAGTCGGGCCTTTGGGCCCAGGGCCCGGCCCACCGGGGCCTCGCGCCCGGAGACGGCCAGCCTCAGGTCCACGAGGCGTTCGTCCTCCTCGCGCGAGGTGAGGCGGGTGAAGGCGGTGGGGCTCTCCCAGACCAGCACGGTTCGGCGCCGGGTTTCCTCGATGAGCTGCACGCGGTTCTGCGTCACCACAAGGCGTTCGATCCGCCGCCCGGAGGCGAAGCTGACGGCGAAGGCCACCACCAAGGCCAGGACATCGAGCCCGAGGAAGATGGGCACCAGGCTTGCGCCCATGGCGAGGAAGACGGCGGCGGCGGCGCAGTTCAGGGCCGTAACGATGCTGATGAGAATGATGAAGCCCCGGTCGGAGAGGGACCGGTGGGGTCGGATCTCGACATTCAGGAACTCAATATCGGCCATCGATAAACGATCTACCGCGCCGCGGCATCACAGGGAAGCCCCTCAGCCGCCGTACCGCCTGCGGTTGAGGTCTAGGCGCACCCGCTTCAACAGGGGAAGGGCCCCGGCGAGATCAGGTTCGGGAAAGGCCGCGAGGAAGGTCTCGAGGAGGGGGTCGAGGGCAGCGACTGCGTCGTTGCGCACCCGTAGGCCATCCGGCGTCAGGGAGACGATCTTGCCGCGCCCGTCGCGGGGATCCGCTGACAGGACGATGAGGCCCCGGGCCTCCAACCGCTTGAGCATGGCGGTGATGGCGCCCTTCGTGACCTGGAGCGCCTGGGCCAGGCGCACGGGCGAATCTGACCCGCCCTTGCCAAGAAGATGGTTCAGCAGGCTGAACGACGCCATGGAGACGCCGTCCGGCAGCACACGCCCCATCTCTGCACCGACCAGCTGATCGATGACGGCGATCTCGACGAAGAAATCAAAGGCGACGGGATGCCGGGAGTGCGTGGTCATCCAAACGGGCCCTGCGGCGCCGCCGACAGGGCGCGGACAGGCTGGTAGCCGGATTGTGAAGAAACGGCAACTTGGGAGGGCCTCAGCCCTCCCGGTGGCGGTCGAGGTCCTCCCGGACGGCGCGGAGCGCCGGATGGGCCCTGCGGATGGCTTCAAGGTCCATTCGGGCCTCGAATTCCGCCACCAGGGGCGCCATCCCGGCCAGGGCCGCCTCCCGCGCGGCCAGGCCCTCGGGCGTCAGTCGGACCTTCTTTCCACGACCATCCCTTGGGTCAGGCTCGAGGGTCACGAGACCCTCGGCGGTGAGCTTGTGCAGGACCCCGGTGATCGCGCCACGGGTGACCTGCAAGGCCCGGGCCAGGGCGCCGGGAGAGGCGGTCTCCTGCCCGGTCCGCACCATGTGGTTGATCAGACCGAAGCCGGCCATGGAGAGGCCTGGTGGCAGGCGGCGCTCCATGAGGGTGCGCACCAACTGTTCGATGATCGAGATGTCGGTGAAGAAGGCGATCAGGTCAGGGTCGCGGGGGGTCATGCCGAACTGCGCATCACGAGAGGATCAGATCGTCAAGCTTCCTGCGCGGCGAGGGGTCGGAGACCTTCCGGACCGTGCCCATCCTGACCAGCATCTGAACAGGCGCATCCGGCCGGGCACCAAGCAGCGCCTGGACCTGGCGGTAGGGACCGGCCATCTCGGCGAACTCCTGCAGGGCCATGCTCCAGGGATGCAGGACGAGGCCGTTGGTGGAGGCGGCCAGCTGGGCGCGGGCATAGGCGCGACCGGCGGCGAGCTGGGCCGAGCGATCGGCCGTCTCGCTGCGGATCCAGAAGAAGCCCGGGGTGGCGTCGATCATCTCACGGTACATGTCCACGCCGGTCCGGCTGGCCATGGAGTTCGGGTCCGACAGGGCCTCGCGGGTCATCACGCCCGCGCGTGCCAGTACCTCCATCATGCCCCCGGAGATATCGATGCCGTCAGGATTGCGGGCGACCTCGGCCTTGCCGATCCGCATAAGGCGGACCGACTCCAAATGGGTCCTGGGTGTTCCGGTCTCGATTTCCCAGGCCTTCCAGCAAATGGCTGCCAGTGGGTCCCGGAGTTCGGGATCTCGGGTCTCCCCGGCGATAAGGCCAGGGCCGGTTGCGGCGGCGAGGACTTCCCGGACGGCAGAGTCTGAGGGGCGCTCGGGAAGGAAGGGAGCCTTTTCTGTCCGGCGGCGGACGATCTGGTCGAAGAAGGGCCCTGCCTTCGCGGCGGGATCCGGCCTCAGGACGACGCGGGCGAAGGGCCGGTCATCGAGACCAGGGCCGGGAGCGCCCTTGGGCCAGGCCTGGATGTCGGCGGCCAGACCGAGGCGGGGGGCGGACAGGGCGATCAGCTCAAGGAAGGCGCCGCAACCGAGCACGATCTGGCGGTGGAACGGATCTGTCTCGGGGAGAAGGCGGGTCCGGTCCACATAGAGGGACATGGCGTCGGCACCCTCCAGCCTCACGAGCCAGGGCTGACGGTTATGAGGGTTGGGGGCCAGCAGGCCATGGGCCAGGACGAAGCGGCGGGGATCGGACTCCCCCTGGCCGGGCTGGCGCCAGGCGGCGTAGGGATCTGGCGTCGCATCGGGGCCGGAGCAGCCCGCAGCCGTGAGGACGGGAGCGGCGGCCAGAAGTTGGAGGATGTGGCGTCGGCTGGGCATGGGTCTGCACTCCTGCTTAGACCTCAACTATATCGCTTAGGTCTAAGCGATTAGCAAGCCCTTGTCGTTCCCGCAGGGTCCGGGGATGATCTGGCATGCCGAAAGCCCCCGCAAAGCCACGCGCACCGTCCCGAAGGTCCCCCGCTGAGCGCGCTCGGATCGAGGCCCTGTTCGAGCGGTTCGCGGCAGCAGAGAGCGATCCTCGCACTGAGCTGGACTATTCGAGCCCCTACACCCTGCTCGCGGCGGTCGCCCTTTCGGCCCAGGCCACGGACGTCTCGGTGAACAAGGCGACGACCCGCCTTTTCGCCGTCGCCGACACACCCGAGAAAATGCTGGAACTCGGAGAGGCCGGGATCATTCCCTACATTGCCTCCATCGGCCTCTTCCGTACCAAGGCCAAGAACCTGGTCGCCGCAGCCCGGATCCTTGTCGACACCCATGGCGGCGAGGTGCCGCTCGAGCGCGAGGCGCTTCAGGCCCTGCCCGGCGTGGGCCGGAAGACCGCCAGCGTGGTGCTCAACGAGTTGGGCATCGAGCCCGCCATCGCGGTCGACACCCATGTCTTCCGGGTCTCCCACCGCCTGGACCTCGCCAGGGGCAAGACCCCCGACAAGGTCGAGCACGAACTCATGTCGGTGATCCCCGACCCCTGGAGGACCCGGGCCCATCACTGGCTGATACTGCATGGCCGGTACGTCTGCGTCGCCCGCCGCCCGAAGTGCGACGACTGCCCCGTAGCCGACCTCTGCCCTTCCCGGGGGCGGCAGACCTAGGTCCTGTTCCGATGAGCGGGAACCCGTAACGGATCCAGACAGAATCTGGGTTTTTGGACTTGTGGCCTGTCTTGCCCCTTCAGACGGTCCACCTGAAGGGAACAGGCGCTAGGGCCAGGGCGAGGCCGGGAAGGACGCGGGTCATGGACAGGTCTTGCCACGGCAGGCCGGATTGCTCCAGACCGGCTTTGCCTGTAGCTAGCGCCGCTCCGTCAGACCCGGGAGGCGCTCATGGCTGAACTCTTCGACGTCGCCGCCATCGGCAACGCCATTGTCGACGTTATCGCCCCTGCGGACGAGACCTTCATCTCGGCGGAAGGCCTCGCCCGGGGCGCCATGACCCTTGTGGACGAGGCGCGCGGTCGCGAGCTCTATGCACGGATGGCGCCCGGCGTGGAGACCTCCGGCGGATCGGCGGCCAACACCGTCGCTGGCCTGGCCAGCCTGGGCGCCCGTACCGCCTTTATGGGCAAGGTGGCGAAGGATCCGCTGGGTGAGGTCTTCACCCATGACCTGCGCGCCATCGGCGCCCACTTCCCGAGCCTGCCCCTGCAGGACGGCCCGGCCACGGCCCGATGCCTGGTCAATGTCACGCCGGACGGACAGCGCACCATGTGCACTTTTCTCGGTGCCTCGGTGGAATTCACCGACGCCGACATCGACCCGGCCGTCATCGAGGCGGCGCAGATCGTTTATCTCGAGGGTTACCTATTTGACGCTGAACCTGCCCGGAAGGCCTTCGCCAAGGCGGCGGGCCTGGCCCGGGCCTCCGGCCGGAGGATTGCCCTGACCCTGTCCGACGGCTTCGTGGTCGAGCGCCACCGCGCCGCCCTCCTGGGCTTCATCGGCGCCCAGGTCGACATCCTGTTCGCGAACGAGGCCGAGGTCCTGGCCCTGTTCGAGACCGAGGACCTGGCCATGGCGCTGGACGGCCTGCGCGTACGCACGCGCCTGGCCGCCGTGACCCGCAGCGAGAAGGGCTCCCTTCTGATCGGCGACGGGATTGTCACCTCGATTCCGGCCCGGCCCGTGGAAAAAGTCGTGGACACGACCGGCGCCGGCGACCAATACGCAGCCGGTGTGATGTACGGTCTCGCCGCCGGGCGGTCGCTGGAAGTCTGCGGACATCTGGGGGCCCTGGCGGCGGCCGAGGTGATTTCTCACTATGGGCCGCGGCCGCAGGTCTCCCTGCGGGAGCTGGCCGACCGGGAAGGACTCTAGGCCATGGCGCGCACAGCCGAGGTGGTTCGCGAGACCCGCGAAACCAAGATCACCGTCAGGGTCAACCTCGACGGGGCGGGCGTGACCCGCATCCATACTGGGATCGGTTTCCTGGACCACATGCTCGACTCCCTCGGCCGCCACGGCGCGCTTGACCTCGACGTCGAGGCGAAGGGCGACCTGCACATCGACTTCCACCACACGGTGGAGGATGTCGGCATCGTGCTTGGCCAGGCGGTACGCCAGGCCCTGGGGGACTTCAGGGGGATCCGCCGGTTCGGCCTGGCGGTCATCCCCATGGACGAGACCCTCACCCGCTGCGCCGTGGACCTGTCGAACCGGCCCTACCTGGTTTGGCGAACCGAATTCCCGACGCCCAAGGTCGGCGACATGGACACGGAGCTCTTCAAGGAGTTCCACCACGCCTTCGCAACCAACGCCGGCGCCTGCATCCACCTGGAGACCTTCTACGGGGCCAATTCGCACCACATAGCTGAGAGCGGCTTCAAGGCCCTTGGCCGGGCCCTGCGCGAGGCGCTGGAGATCGATCCCCGGGCCGGCGGGCAGGCGCCCTCGACCAAGGGCTCGCTCTGACCGTATGAGTCGCCTCGCCCTGATCGACTACGGGTCGGGCAACCTGCGCTCGGCCGAGAAGGCGCTCGTCCGGGCAGGCGGCGGGGCAGTGTCGGTCCAGGTCACCCACGCGCCTGAAGACGTCCTGGCGGCGGACCGGATCGTCCTGCCCGGCGTGGGGGCCTTCGCCGCCTGCATGAGCGCCCTGGACGCCCGGCCTGGACTTCGGGAGGCGCTGGAGGAGGCCGTCAAGGGGCGCGGCCGGCCCTTCCTCGGAATCTGCGTGGGCATGCAGCTCATGGCCTCCCGCGGTCTCGAATTCGGCGTGACGCCGGGCCTGGACTGGATTCCCGGCGAGGTCCGCCATCTCTCGCCCGCGGACCCCGCCGCAAAGGTCCCGCACATGGGCTGGAACGACCTGGTCGATCCCCGCGGGCCGGACCTGATTGCCGGAATCGGGGCCACCCCCATGTATTTCACGCACTCCTTCGCCTTCTGGCCCGAGGACCCGGCGCACGTGGTGGCGCAGGCCGACCATGGCGGCCACTTCCCCGCCGCCGTGGTCCGGGACAATATGGCGGGCGTGCAGTTCCATCCCGAAAAATCCCAGTCCGCAGGCTTGGCCCTGCTGTCGCGTTTCCTGGAGTGGCGCCCGTGATCCTCTATCCGGCCATTGATCTGAAAGACGGGGAGTGCGTCCGCGTCCTCCACGGCGCCCTGGACACGGCCACGGTCTTCAACACCTCCCCGGCAGACCAGGCCCGGACCTGGGCCAGCGCTGGCTTTCACTGGATCCACGTCGTCGACCTGAACGGCGCGGTGGAGGGCCGGGCGGTCAACGTCAGGGCGGTAGAGGCCATCCTCGGCGCCATCTCCACCCCGGTGCAGCTGGGTGGCGGCATCCGCCGGCTCGAGGACATCGAGCGCTGGATCGAGGCTGGGGTCTCACGGGTGATACTGGGCACGGTGGCGGTCACCCAGCCGGAGATCGTGCTCGAGGCTGCCCGCCTCTGGCCCGAGCAGATCGCCGTCAGCGTCGACGTGCGTGGCGGCAAGGTCGCCACTCAGGGCTGGACGGAAAATACCGACCTCGATGCCGTGACCGTGGCCCGCCGGTTCGAGGACGGCGGGGTCGGCGCCTTGATCATCACGGACATCGACCGGGATGGGACCGTCATGGGGTTCAATGTCGAGGCCTTCGGAGCCATAGCCGACGCGGTGGCCATTCCCGTCATCGCCGCCGGCGGCCTCGCCTCGGTGGAAGACATCCTCCACCTGAAGGCCCGCCGCGGGACCCCGGTGGCTGGGGTCGTCCTGGGCCGGGCCCTGTACAACGGCGCCATTGATCCCGCCCTCGCCCTGGCGGCCTCGGCCTGACCATGCTGAAGATCCGCGTCATTCCCTGCCTCGACGTCAAGGACGGGCGCGTGGTCAAGGGCGTGAACTTCGTGGCCCTGCGCGACGCCGGCGACCCCGTCGAGCAGGCCCGGGCCTACGACGCGGCGGGGGCGGACGAACTTATGTTCCTGGACATCACGGCCAGCCAGGAGGGCCGGGGCGCCATACTCGACGTGGTCGCGCGCACGGCGGACGTCTGTTTCATGCCCCTGTCGGTGGGCGGCGGCATACGCTCGGTGGAGGACGCCCGCGCACTCCTTCTGGCGGGGGCTGACAAGATCAGCGTGAATACCGCGGCGGTTGAGGATCCGGACCTGATCTCCCGCTGCGCAGACGCCTTCGGCTCCCAGGCGGTTGTGGCGGCGGTCGACGCCCGGGCCGTCCCGGGGGGCGGCTGGCGAGTCTTTACCTACGGAGGGCGGCGCGACACCGGACTGGACGCCGCCACATGGGCCGCCGAGGTGGTGCGGCGCGGTGCCGGCGAGATCCTCCTGACCTCCATGGACCGGGACGGAGTCCGCGGCGGCTACGACCTGGACCTGTTGCGGGCGGTCACAAACGCCGTCAAGGTTCCCGTGATCGCCTCAGGGGGCGCAGGGGAGGCCCGGCACATGGTCGAAGCCGTCACCGAAGGGGGCGCCGACGCCGTCCTCGCGGCCTCCATCTTCCACTTCGGCGATGTCTCCATCGGTGAGGTCAAGGCGGCCATGGCTGAGGCCGGGGTAGCGGTCCGAACACCGGAATCCGCTGTATGAGCCGGCTTGGTGAGGCTATCAGCCGGCTAGAGTCGGTCATCGAGGCTCGCCGCGGCGCGAGTCCCGACACCTCCTGGACGGCCAGACTGCTCCAGGACGGAGC
>CAMAOY010000056.1 GCA_945859865.1 Phenylobacterium deserti | reverse complement strand
CCCGGCGCGCCCACCGCCCGGGTACGGTGCTTAACGATTGATTGATTTGCGTCGCCACCGGACCTGTCCGACGATGTTTCCATCACGGACGGGAACGGGGGACACCATGCTGGTCTCGCAGATTCTTCGGGCCAAGGGCGATACGGTGTTCACCGTTGCGCCCACGGCCACGGTCGGTCGGGTTGCCGAACTCCTGCACTCCAGACGCATCGGCGCCCTGGTGGTGACGGAGGCCGATCGCGTGGTCGGCATTGTCTCAGAGCGCGACATCGTCCGGGCAGTGGCCGGCGGCGACGTCAAGGTCACGTCGCGCCCGGTCTCCGCCTACATGACGGCGGACGTGGTGTTCGCGGCGCCGGGCGAAACCCTTGATTCCCTGCTCTCGCGCATGACCGACCGGCGGATCCGCCACCTGCCGGTCGTCCAGGCCGGGCGGCTGGTCGGCATCGTCTCCATCGGCGACCTGGTGAAGTGGAAGATTTCCGAGGTCGAGGCCGAGGCGCACGGTCTGAAGGCCTACATCTCCGGGAGTTGATCTCGGGGAGTTGATTTCGGGGCGGCGGGCAGGTCAGCACGCCTGAGCCGGAAACGCAGGTTTCGCCGGCGCTAGGCGCGCCGCTGCGCCCCTCCGCCGAACCGACCTAGGCTGCCGGAGCCACGGGCGTAGCCGGGGGTAGGGGGGGTGGCGTCGCCCGTGTCATCATCCGGATCGTGCCGAGGATCTCGTACGCCTTGCGGCGGTTGAAGTCGTCGACCCGGTTCCAGATCAGGAAGAGGTCGATCAGCCAAAGGATGCCGCAGCCGCCGAAGGTGAGCAGCTTCAGGACGCCCCAGCCAATGTCCCCCACCAGGAAACGGTCGACGCCGAGATAGCCAAAGATCAGGGAGACCACGAAGATCAGGGTCCGGTCCCTCCTCTCCGAGGCGAACTGGCCGTTGAACAGGACCTTCTGCTGATCGCTCAGGTCCTGGGTCAGCATCTGCTGCTCCATGAAGGTGAATTCAGCCATGGTCAGCTCTCCGGTATCGGGTGTGAAGTTCCAGGAGCCCGGAGGCGGACAGAGCGATCAGGGTCGTCGCCACCAGCGGGCTGAGGGGATTGAGCGCGAGGGCGCCGGAAAGGTCGAGGCGCAGGAGGGCGGCCATGGCCCTAAGGGTTCCGCAGCCCCAGCATTCGTGATCCGTGAAGAGCCGGAACAGGCACCCGGGCGCATGGGTGCCGACGGGGGCTCCCAGGCTCAGGGCCCAGACGGCGACGGCGGGTGCCATCCAGACCCGAAAGAGGGGATCGATCATCGGCTGGAGCCGGTGGGACCAGGAAGCGCCGATCATTGGCCTTTGTAGCACGGGCACCGCGGCCCGGAAAGGCAGGGCGCCAGGGAGCTTCACGGGTATGCAGGGAACTTCCTGGTGGAGCCGAGGGGAATCGAACCCCTGACCTCATCATTGCGAACGATGCGCTCTACCAACTGAGCTACGGCCCCAAGGAAGGCGCGGAATAAGCGGTTTTGGGGCGGGGCTGTCAAGACGGCTTGGCGGTCCCGTCTTGCCGCCGGCGTGCGGGGGCTTTATGACGCGGGAATGATTGGAAGCTTCCTGCACTTCATCCTTAATGGCCTGATCTCGCTCATGGTCTGGGCTATCATCATCAGCGCGATCATGTCCTGGCTGACGGCGTTCAACGTCATCAACCTGCGCAACAGCGCCGTGGCCAGTATCCAAAGGATTCTCGAAACCCTGACCACCCCGGTCCTGGCGCCCCTGCAGCGCATCATCCCGCCCATCGGCGGCCTGGACATCACTCCGATCTTCGCCCTGCTGATCCTGCAGGGCGTCCAGCGCTACATCCTGCCGGCCCTGCTTGGCGGCATCTGAGCCGCCGCTCCAGCGAGCCTGAGGCGGCGCGCCTTCCCGGCCCGCGGCATATGGGGTCTGCGCCGCCCCGTCCTGGGAGCCTGTCCGTGATCCTTACCCTGTCCTGTCCCGACCGGCCTGGCATTGTCGCCCGGGTCTCGACCCTGCTGTTCGAGCACGGCGCCAATATCCTCGACGCCCAGCAGTTCGACGACGGCGAGACCGGCCGCTTCTTCATGCGCGTGGTCTTCACTCCCGGCCCTGGCGGGGCGGAGGCGGTACGCCCGGGGCTGGAGGCCCTGGCGGCGGACCTGTCCATGGACTGGAGCCTTCGCGATCCCAAGGCCCGGCGGCGAGTGATGATCCTGGCCTCGCAGACCGACCACTGCCTGGCCGACCTGATCTGGCGCTGGCGCCAGGGCGAGCTGCCCATGGACATCTCAGCCGTGGTCTCCAACCATCCGGAGGCCAGCTTCCCGCACACCGACCTGAAGGGGATCGCCTTCCACCACCTGCCGGTGAGCCCCGAGACCAAGGCCGACCAGGAGGCGCGCCTGCGGGACCTGATCGCCGCCACGGGAACCGACCTCGTCATCCTGGCGCGCTACATGCAGATCCTGTCGGAGGACCTGGCCCGGCACCTGGCCGGGCGGTGCATCAACATCCACCACTCCTTCCTGCCGGGCTTCAAGGGCGCGCGGCCCTATCACCAGGCCCATGCCCGGGGGGTGAAGGTGATCGGCGCCACGGCCCACTTCGTCACCCCCGACCTCGACGAGGGCCCGATCATCGAGCAGGACGTGGAGCGCATCAGCCACCGCGACCAACCCAAGGACCTGGTGCGCAAGGGCCGCGACATCGAACGCCGGGTGCTGGCCCGGGCGGTGCGCTGGGTGCTGGAAGACCGGGTCCTGCTGAACGGCCGCAAGACGGTGGTGTTCACGGACTAGGCGCCGGCGCCACTTCGCCGTCGTGGAGAGCGGGGGTCAGTTGAGACGCCGTTGACCCCCTCCGTCCCGGGGCCTTGCCCCGGTCCACCTCCCCATTGGGGGAGGAATTAGAACGACAATTGCTCCCCCGAGGGGGAGCTCCCGGCGAAGCCGGGTGAGGGGGTCAACGGCGGTGCCGCTGCCCGCCTTCACCTTCAGATGTGGTAGGCGCGCTCGCCGTGAGCGCCCAGGTCGAGGCCGTCGTCGATGACCTCGTCGGTAGCCCTCAGGCCCGTCAGCCGCCGGACGATGGCGATCAGCACCAGGCTGGCGCCCGCCGACCAGGCGCAGACCACCAGGACGCCCAAGCCCTGCCGCCAGGCCTGGCCCGCCAGGTTCACGCCCTCGGCATAGCCGGTCCCGCCGAGGAGGGGGTGGGCCAGCACCGCCACCATCAGGGTCCCCAGGATGCCGCCAACCCCATGCACGGCGAAGACGTCGAGGCTGTCGTCAATGCCCAGCTTGGCCTTCACCAGGGTCACGGCCTCGAAGCAGACATAGCTGCCGAGCGCCCCCAGGACGAGGCCCGCCAGGGGGCTGATGAAGCCCGAGGCCGGGGTCACGGTGGCCAGGCCGGCGACGACGCCGGTGACCAGACCGACCAGGCTGGACCGGCCGAAGCGGCGGTGCTCGATCAGGGCCCAGACCAGGCCCGCCGAGGCCGCCGCCATGTGGGTGGCGGTCAGGGCCGCGCCGGCGTCGGCATTGGCCGCCAGGGCGCTGCCGCCGTTGAAGCCGTACCAGCCGACCCAGAGCAGGCCCGCGCCGGTCATGGTCATGCCCGGATTGTGCGGCGGCGAAAGCGCGCGGGGAAAGCCGTCCCGCGGGCCCACGGCCCGGGCCAGAAGAAGGGCGCTGACGCCGGCCGTGGCATGCACCACCAGGCCTCCGGCATAGTCCTTGACCCCCAGGGTCGCCATCCAGCCACCCCCCCAGACCCAGTGGCAGACCGGGGCATAGACCAGGACCAGCCAGCCAGCGCAGAAGGCCAGGAGGCCGGAGAACTTCACCCGCTCGACCACGGCGCCGATCATCAGGGCCGGGGTGATGACGGCGAAGGCCATCTGGAAGCCGAAGAAGACAATCTCGGGCGCCGTGCCCACGGCGTCGCTACGGGACAGGCCCATCAGGCCGACCTTGCTAAGGTCGCCGATGAAGGGGGCGGTCCCGGAGAAGGCCAGGGAATAGCCGAGCACCAGCCAGACCACCGAGGACAGGCAGGCTACCGCCGTACACTGCATCAGGACGGACAAGACATTCTTGGTCCGCACTAGGCCGCCATAGAAGAGGGCCAGCCCCGGTAGGCTCATCAGCAGGACCAGGGCGGTGGCGCTGAGCAGCCAGGCGGTATCCCCGGAGTCCACCTGCGAGGGGGCCTGTGCCAGGGCGGGCCCCGAGGCGAGCAGGCCCAGGCTCAGGGTGGCGAGCGCCGCACCCCAGACTCTACCGTGCTTCACGACTCTGCCGCGCTTCATGACTCTTCCGCGCTTCATGCCTCGCATCCCCACTTGCGCCAATCCGGCGGTTGTCCTGAAGTCCTTGGCTACAGGATCAGGCGGCGCTGAAAAGGCCCAAAGAACAGGCTCAGGGCGCCTTCCCCTGAGGCAGGCCCGGATCAGCGCAGACAGGCGGAGTCGGAAAGTGACCGGAAAATTGGCAAAACGGGACGATCTGGCCCAGGTCCTGCGGTCTGCGGAGCGGATTGTGGCCTTCACCGGGGCCGGAATCTCCACGGAATCGGGAATTCCGGACTTCCGCTCGCCGGGCGGAGTCTGGAGCCGGATGAAGCCCATCCAGTTTCAGGATTTCGTGAACAGCGAGGAGAGGCGCAGGGAATCCTGGACCCGGGCCTTCCAGGGCCGCGCCGGCTGGACGGGCCGGGAGCCCAATGCCGGCCACTTCGCCCTGGCCCGCCTGTGGGAGAGCGGCCGCCTGTCCGCCATCATCACCCAGAACGTCGACAACCTGCACCAGCACTCGGGCATCCCCGCCGACCGGGTGATCGAGCTGCACGGCAATGCCAGCTATGCGACCTGCCTGTCCTGCGGCCTGCGCCACGAGATCGACGACCTGCGCCCGGCCTTCGAGGTCCGGGGTGAGCTTCCCGCCTGCCGGGCGTGCACGGGCCTAGTGAAGACGGCGACCATCTCCTTCGGCCAGGCCATGCCCGAGGAACCCATGCGGCGGGCGGAGGAAGAGACCCTGTCCTGCGACCTCTTCCTGGTGCTGGGCTCCAGCCTCACCGTCTGGCCGGCGGCGGGCTTTCCCCTACAGGCACGCCGGTCTGGCGCCCGCTTGGTGATCGTGAACCGGGACGCCACGGACCTGGACGCATACGCCGACCTCGTCATCCACGACGAGATCGGACCCACCCTGTCCGAGGTGGTCCCGGCCAACTTCCCCGGCTGAGACCGGGGCCAGGTCGCCCCGTCCCCAGTCTGCCCGCTCAGTTCCGCCCGCTCAGTTCCTCCCGCTCAGTTCCTCAGGGCAACGGCGGCCGGGACGTCCTCGGCGCCGCCCTCGTAGGCCCGGATCTCGTTGCGGCCGACCACCATGTGGTGGACCTCATCCGGGCCGTCGGCAAAGCGCAGGTGGCGTACGTCGGTGTACATGGAGGCCAGGGGCGTCCACTGGGAAATGCCCGTCGCGCCATGCATCTGGATGGCCTGGTCGATGATCTTGCAGGCCCGCTCCGGGACCATGGCCTTGACCATGGAGACCCAGACCCGGGCTTCGCGGTTGCCCAGGACGTCCATGGCCTTGGCCGCCTTGAGGACCATCAGGCGCATGGCCTCGATGTCGATCCGGGCGCGGGAGATGATTTCCACATTGCCGCCCAGCCAGGCGATCTTGCGGCCGAAGGCCTCCCGGGACAGGCCCCGGCGGACCATGAGGTCCAGGGCCCGCTCGGCCTTGCCGATGGTCCGCATGCAGTGATGAATCCGGCCGGGCCCAAGGCGGACCTGGCTGATCTCGAAGCCGCGGCCCTCGCCCAGGAGGACGTTGGACTTGGGCACCCGCACATTGGTGAAGCGGATGTGCATGTGGCCGCGGGGGGCGTGGTCTTCCCCGAAGACGTGCATCGGGCCGAGGATCTCCACCCCGGGGGCGTCGATGGGCACCAGGATCTGCGACTGCTGCTTGTGCGGCGGGGCGTCGGGGTCGGTGCGGACCATGGTGATCATGATCTTGCAGCGCGGGTCTCCAGCACCGGAGATGTAGTACTTCTCGCCGTTGATCACCCACTCGTCACCGTCCAGGACCGCCCGGGTGGCGATGTTCTTGGCGTCGGACGAGGCCACCGCCGGCTCGGTCATGGCGTAGGCCGAGCGGATCTCGCCGTTCAGCAGGGGCTTCAGCCAGCGCTCCTTCTGCTCCGGGGTTCCGACGCGCTCGAGCACTTCCATGTTGCCGGTGTCCGGCGCCGAGCAGTTCATCACCTCCGAGGCCATGGGTGCCTTGCCCAGCTCCACGGCGATGTAGGCGTAGTCGAGGTTGGACAGGCCCTCGCCGGTGTCGGCGTCGGGCAGGAAGAAGTTCCAGAGGCCTTCCTTCTTGGCCTGGTCCTTGGCCTTCTCCAGCACGTCGAGCTGGCCCGGTGCGAAGGTCCAGCGGTCCGTGTGGCCCTCGCCCAGGGCCCGGAACTCCGTCTGCATGGGCATGACCGTCTCGGCGATGAAGCGCTTGACGTGCTCATAGAGCGGCGTGGCCTTGTCGCTCATCCGCAGGTCGTTCATGTCGTCCTGCGGGCTGAAGCCGAAGGTCAGGGGGCCCGTGGAGGGCGGGATCGGGGCGTTCATCGGGGGTATCCTTCGTGAGTGCCGGCACTGTCCGCCGAGGTCTGCTGCATTAAGGCCACGGCGCGCGGTCCTGACAAGCCCGTCCCTTGCGTCACGTGCGCCAAAAGGAAGTCCAGGGACCGCCGGGTGGTCTCGTCCCCCGGGGCGCCAAAGCCGTAGTTGAGGCTGTTGTGGCTCTCGCCCTCGGCGGTGTGCACCTCGACCTCGCCGCCGGCGGCGCGGAGGGCCCCGGCCAGGGCCTCGGCCTGGCCCGGCGTCTCGGGATTGCCGGCCACGACGTGCAGGATCATCGGGGGCGGGCGGCGCCCGGGCGCGGCGTGGCTGACGGGGGACATGGCTGTCCAGCCCGTGGGATCGGGGCCGAAGACCCGGGCGTAGACGGGGTCCCCTGTCTCGCGGACATGTCGGGCGATGTCGAGGCCGTAGGCGTCCAGGAGCACCCCGGCCCGCACCACCTCGGGCGGGACGCCCGCCTGGGCCAGGTAGGATTCGTCCAGGGCGACCAGGGCCGCCAGATGTGCGCCGGCGGAATGACCCATCAGGATGATCCGGTCGGGGTCGAGCCCGCACCCCTTGGCTTGCCCTCTCAGGAAGGCCACGGCCCGGGCGATATCCCGGGCGGCCGCCTGCGGCGGGCCCTGCCGGAGCAGGCGGTAGTTCACCGTGGCGTAGGCGAAACCGGCGGACCGGAAGGCCCGGGCCTGTCCCGCTGTGCCCGCATACTTGCCGCCGTGCATCCAGGTCCCGCCGTGCACGAAGACCACCAGGGGCGCGGGAAGGGGGCTCGCCCCCGGCCAGAGGTCCAGGCTCAGGGCGTCGGCGGGGACGCCCGGCTCCGGCGCGGCATAGGCCAGGTCCCGGACGGGGCGGTCTTCTCCGGGCGCGATCCCGTCGCAGGCCCCGGCGGCGGCTGGGGTCGCCCCGTACAGCAGGCCAGCGGCGAGCAGGGCGCCCAGCCCCCGGCGAACCGGAGGTTGCGCCGGTCGGCCTGCAGCGTGCAGGATCGCAGATGATGCGCCAGTCCTCATGAACGGAACCATGCCCATGCGCCTGACCCGCCGCAAGCTTCTCGCCGCCGCCGCCGCCTCACCCGTCCTCGCCGCCGGTCTCCCGGGAAGGTCCTTCGCCGCCGCCCCGGCCCTGCCGCTCGCGGATCCCCGCACCGCCGGCTTCGATCCGGCCCGGCTGAAGGCCCTGTCCGACGACCTGCAGGCCCTGGTGGACGGGGGCCAGCTGGCAGGGGTCACCACCCTGGCCGCACGGAAGGGGAAGGTGATCCACTTCGAGACCCGGGGCCTCGCCGACGTCGAGACCGGGGCCCCGGCCCGGCCCGACACCATCTGGCGCATCGCCTCCATGACCAAGCCTGTGGTCGGGGTCGCCATGATGCAGCTCTGGGAGAAGGGGCTCTGGAAGCTGGACGATCCCATCGCCCGGCACATCCCTGAGTTCGCCGGCCTGAAGGTAAAGGCGCCGGACGGGAGCCTCGCCCCCCAGGCCTCGCCCATGACCATGGCCCAGCTGATGAGCCACACTGCCGGCTTCGACGTCAGCGCCGGCTACGCCCAGGCGGGGCTCCGGTCCGGCGACCTGAAGGAGATGATCCGCCGGCTCGCCGCCCTGCCCCTGGCCGCCCAGCCCGGGACCGACTGGCGGTACGGTCCCAGCGTCGACATCCAGGGCCATGTGGTCGAGCGGCTGTCGGGCGAACGCCTCGACGCCTACCTGCGCCGTCACATCTTCGATCCCCTTAAGATGCCGGACACCGGGTTCCATGTCTCGCCGGAGAAGGCCCCACGGGTGGCCCGGATCCACACCTACCGGGACGGCCGCATCGTCGCCGGCCCGGCCCAGGTGGTCCCTGTGGCCCCGCCCGTCTTCCTGTCCGGGGGCGGCGGCCTGCTCTCCACCGCCTCAGACTATTTCCGCTTTGCCCAGGCCCTGCTGGACGACGGCGTCCTGGACGGTGCCCGGGTCCTGAAGCCCGACACGGTCAAGCTCATGCGCCGCAACCTGCTGGCGCCGGGCGTGGTGGTGGACCTCTACGGCCCCGCCCAGCCGGGCGTCGGGTTCGGCCTCGACTTCGCCGTCATCCAGGATCCCGCCGCCGCCCGGACCCCTCAGGGGCGCGAGACCTTCTACTGGGGTGGGGCCTTTGGCACCTGGTTCTGGATCGATCCCACCCACGACATCGTCTTCGTGGGCATGATCCAGAACCTCCAGGGGAGCGTCCCGGGCGCTGGCACCCCCAATGTCCGCGAGATCACGCCCCGGCGCCTCTACGCCGCCCTCGGGACCTGAACGGATGGCGTCCGCCGCCCTGCCTCGACGCGGCCTGCTGGCGGCCGGCCTCGCCCTGACTCTGGCGCCGGGTGTCTCCCGGGCCGGGCCCGGGCGGATGGTGGGCTTTGTCTCGGACTTCGACGAGATCGACGACGCCGTCGCCATCTGCCGGGCCGTCATCCTGTCCCTTGCGCCGGACGCCCGCCTGCTCGACATCAGCCACCGGGTCCCGCCCTACGACGTCGCCGCCGGCGCCCGGCTGCTCGCCGGCTCCGCACCCTGGCTGGCGCCGGACGCCGTCATCATGGGGGTGGTCGACCCCGGGGTCGGGTCCCGGCGCCGGGCCATCGTGGCCCGCACCCGGCGTGGCCAGAGCCTGGTCCTGCCGGACAACGGCCTGATCACCCTTCTGGATGCCACCGACCCGGTCGTCGCGGCCCGGGAGATCACCGCGGAGTCCTGGATGATCGGCGCGCGGCGGTCCTCGACCTTCCATGGCCGGGACATCTTCGCCCCGGTCGCCGGGCGTCTCGCCCGAGGCGACGACTGGACCGGGATGGGTCCCGGGATCAATCCCAAGTCCCTCGTGAGGCTGGACCTTTCGCCGCCCAGGGTCGGCCCTGAGGGAGTGCGCACCCACGCCATCGGGACCGACGGTCCCTATGGAAACCTGATCCTTGACCTCTCCGCCGAGGCCTTCGCCGGACTGGGCTGGAGGATCGGGGACGTCGTCCCCGTGACCGTGGCCGGCCAGCCTGAGCCCGCCCCCTACATGCGCACCTTCAGTGATGTACCTGAGGGCGCAGTCCTCATCTATCCCGACTCCCGGGGCCGCATGAGCCTGGCCCTGAACCTGGGGAACTACGCCGCGGCCCGCGGGGTTGGCGCCGGGGTCGAGGTCTTCATCCCCCGCCGCCCTTGATTCCTGCCCTCTGGGGGCGAGGGCTGACGCTGCGTGACCTTGCGGCGTCGGCGATACTGGACAATGTGCTCTGCGCAAGCACACCGGCCCCGAGTGGCCAGACAGGGAGAGGCCCATGAAAGTCGCCGCCATCCGCGCCCCGGGCGGGCTGGACAAGCTGGTCATCGAGGACAGGGCCCAGCCCGTCGCCGGCCCCGGCGAGCTTCTGGTCCGGGTCCGTGCCAGTTCGCTCAACTTCCATGATTTCGCGGTGGTGGCGGGCATGATCCCGTCCGCCGACGGCCGCATCCCCATGTCCGACGGCGCCGGCGAAGTGGTCGCCGTCGGCGAAGGGGTGACGGGCTACGCCCCGGGCGACCGGGTCCTGTCGACTTTTTTCCCCAACTGGCAGACCGGCGGTCCGGTCCTGGAGCGCCTGCTGGGCGTGCCCGGGGACCATGCCGACGGCTTTGCGGCGGAGTACGTCGCCATGCCAGTCCGGGCCTTCACGCGAATGCCGGCCGGCTGGTCCTTCGCTGAGGCCGCAACCCTGCCCTGCGCCGCCCTTACCGCCTGGCGTGCCCTGATGGTCGAGGCGCGGATCAAGCCTGGCGACGTGGTCCTGACCCAGGGCACGGGCGGGGTCTCCATCTTCGCCCTGCAGCTGGCCAAGGCGGCGGGCGCCACCGTCATCTCGACCTCGTCCTCTGACGAGAAGCTCGAAAAGCTGAAGGCCCTGGGGGCGGACCACCTGGTGAACTATCGCCAGACCTCGGAATGGGGCGCCGCTGCCGCTGCCCTGACCGGCGGACGGGGCGTCGATGTGGTGGTCGAGATCGGCGGGGCCGGCACCCTAGGCCAGTCCGTCACGGCCACCCGGATCGGCGGGCACATCTCGCTGATCGGCGTGCTGGCGGGCTTTGCCGGTGAGGTGCCCACGGCCGTGATCATGTCCAAGAACATCGCCGTGAAGGGCGTCACGGTGGGCTCCCGCCAGGAGCAGGAGGAGATGATCCGGGCCCTGGAGGTCTCGACAATTCGCCCAGTGATCGATTCCACCTTCCCCCTGGACGGCATCGCCGCCGCCTTCGCCCACCAGATCTCGCAGAAGCACTTCGGCAAGATCTGCGTCGAGATCTGAGTCCGCTTCCAGTCTCCCCGATCCCTAAGGGTTGCGCTGCCGGCCTCAGACCTGTCCGGATCGGGTCTCCCGGGAGCGCAGCCGCCAACGATGGGAACCGGAACCAAACCGGGGCTCAAACGGAGAGGCGAGGTCCGACGCCCCCATTTCGAAAGCCCTGACCATCCGGGTTTCGAGATCGCGGCTGGCGGGCAGGCCCGTGCGGCTGGCGATGTAGGACAGGATGAGGGATCGGTGGCATTCCCCGCCAGCCGCCTGAAGGCCTTCGCCAATCCAGTCGCGCAGGGTCTCGACCGGCGGCAGATCCCCCAGGATTGCATGTCCTTGATGCTGCCGGGTCCCCACCTTCGCCTCCGGAAAGAAAACGTAAACCATGGCGAATCTCTGTGACAGAATCCCAGACGGAATCACGACACGCAGATGAAACCGGCCGTCTGACGCAGCCTCAGGGGTGCATCCCCCGCCACCCTGGGGCAGGGTGGCGCAAAGGCACGGATGCGGAGGCGCCCATGGGACGGTTCGAAGGCAAGGTGGCGGTCATCACTGGCGGGGCCTCGGGCATTGGCGCCGCCGCCGCCCGCCGGTTCCACGCCGAGGGCGCCTCGGTGCTTCTGGCCGACCTCAACGCTGAGGCCGGCGAGGCCCTGGCCGCCGAACTGGGCGACGGGCGTGCGCGCTTTCGCCGGGTGGACGTGGCCGTCTGGCCGGAGGTCGAGGCCCTGGTGGCCGACGCCGTCCAGGCCTTCGGCGGCCTCGACATCCTGTTCAACAATGCCGGTATCGGCAGCTTCGCCAATGTCGTGGATCTGGCCGTCGAGGACTGGCACCGGGTGATCGACGTGGACCTGTCCTCGGTTTTCTACGGCTGCAAGGCGGCGATTCCCGCCCTGCGCGCCCGGGGCGGCGGCGCCATCATCAACACCGCCTCCATCTCGGGCCTGGCGGGAGACTTTTCCTTCGCCGCCTACAACGCCGCCAAGGCCGGGGTGATCAACCTGACGCGCTCGGTGGCCATCGACCACGCCCGGGAGAACATCCGGGTCAACGCCGTCTGCCCGGGGCCTGTAGACACCCCCATCATCGCCGGCATCAACGACCTGCAGGGGGTGCGCGAGGCCTGGGACGCCCGGGTGCCCATGGGCCGCTTCGCCCGGCCCGAGGAGATTGCCGCCGTGGTCGCCTTCCTGGCCTCGGACGACGCCAGCTACATGACCGGGTCCATCCTGGCCGTCGACGGCGGAGTCACCGCCCATACCGGCCAGCCTGACCTGCCCCGCATGCTGGGTCTGGCCTGAGGAGGACGGGGAATGAAGAAGGTCGTCGGCGAAAGCCTGGACTCCCTGAACGGCTACAGCCTCGTCGAGGCACCGGTCCCTGAGCCCCGCCCGGGACAGGTGCGACTGCGCGTCACGGACTGCGGCCTCGGATACGTGGACGCCCTGGTTGCCCTGGGCCGCTACCAGGTCAAGCCGCCCCTGCCGCATACCCCGGGCCAGGAGATCGCCGGTGTGGTCGATGCCCTCGGCGACGGGGTGGAGGGCCTGGCACCCGGCGACCGGGTGATGGCCACGGTGGCGGGGGGCTTCGCCGACATGGCCCTGGCCGCGACCGGGGCCTGCACGCGCCTGCCCGCCAACATGACCTCCGGCCAGGCTGCGGGCTTCCGCATCAACCACCTCACCGCCCAGCACGGCCTGGAGCACCGGGCCGCCCTGCGCCCGGGCGAGACCCTGCTGGTCTTCGGCGCCGCCGGGGGCGTGGGGACGGCCGCCGTCCAGGTGGGGAAGATCCTCGGCGCCCGGGTCCTCGCCTGCGCCTCCACCCCGGAGAAGCGCGACTTCGCCCAGGCCTGCGGGGCGGACGAGGTCCTGGACACGGAGGCCGAGGGCTGGCGCGACCGGCTCAAGGCCCTGTGCGGCGGACGCGGGCCGGACGTCATCTTCGACCCTGTGTGCGGGCCCCTGTTCGCGCCGGCCTTCCGGTCCCTGGCCTGGGGCGGACGCCACCTGGTGGTGGGCTTTGCCGGCGGCCCCATCCCGGCCCTGCCCGCCAACCTGGCCCTGATGAAGGGCGCCGCCCTCACCGGGGTGGACGTGCGCCAGTTCCTGCTGTTCGAGACTGCCCGCGCCGCCGAGGCCCTGGCCCGCCTCCTTGCCTGGGTGGAGGACGGCCGCCTCTCACCCCCCGAAGGCCGCCGCTTTCCCCTGGCCGCCTACGGCGAGGCCCTGGAGTTCGCCCTGTCCGGCCAGGGGATGGGCAAGACCCTGGTGGGCGCGGGGGCATGACGGAACTTCCCAAACCCTCCACGCCCTTCGAAGGCCGGATCGAGCGGCTGCTGGACGCGTCCCAGTCCGCGCGCCTGCGCAAGGACGGTGCCCCTGAGGGCGCCCCGAACATCATCCTCATCATGCTGGACGATGTGGGCTTCGGGTCCTTCGGCACATTCGGTGGGCCCGTACCGACCCCGGCCCTGGACGCCGTGGCGGCAAAGGGCCTGCGCTACAACCAGTTCCACACCACGGCCCTTTGCTCGCCCACCCGGGCGGCCCTGCTCACCGGGCGCAACCACCACGCCGTGCACATGGGCGGCATTCCCGAGGGGGCCAACAGCTTCCCCGGCTATGACAGCCTTATCCCCCGGTCCTCGGCCACGGTGGCGGAGATCCTGCGGCAGAACGGCTACGCCACCGGTTGCTTCGGCAAGTGGCACCTGACCCCGACCTGGGAGCAGGGGCCCGCCGGCCCCTTCGACCGCTGGCCGACCGGCATGGGCTTCGAGCGGTTCTACGGCATCATCAACGCCGAAGCCTCGCAGTACGAGCCGCCGGTCTATGACCAGACCACGCCGGTCTTTCCCTATCTCGGCAAGCCCGACTATCACCTCACCGAGGACCTGGTGGACCAGTCCATTGCCTGGATCGAACGGGTGCGGGCGACGGCGCCCGGCAAGCCCTACTTCCTCTATCTCCCGACGCCAGCGGTGCACACGCCGCACCACGCGCCGAAGGCCTGGATCGACCGCTTCGCCGGCCAGTTCGACGACGGCTGGGATGCCCTGCGCCGGACCATCTTCGAGCGCCAGATCGCCCAGGGGGTGATCCCTGAGGGCACGGTCCTGACCGACCGGCCCGACGAGATCCCGGCCTGGGAGGACTATCCGGACCGCTACAAGCCCATGGCCCGGCGGCTGATGGAGGCCTTCGCCGGCTTCCTCGCCCACACCGACCACCACATCGGCCGCCTCCTGCAGTTCGTGGAGGCCTCGGGCCAGGCCGACAACACCCTCGTCGTCTACATCACCGGCGACAACGGCGCCTCGGCGGAGGGGACCCTGAACGGCGCCTGGGCCGCACCGTCCTTCCAGAACGGCGTCCCCGAGGATCCCGAGTGGATGCTCGCCCACATGGACGACTTCGGCACCGCCCGCTGCGAGAACCACTTTAACGCGGGCTGGGCCTGGGCCCTGGACGCCCCCTTCCAGTGGATGAAGCAGGTGGCCTCCCACTTCGGCGGCACCCGCAACGCCATGGCCCTGAGCTGGCCCGCCAGCATCCCCCAGGCCGGGGGACTGAGGTCGCAGTTCCACCACGTCATCGACATCGCCCCGACCCTCCTTCAGGCGGCGGGGATCGAGGCGCCCACCCGGGTCAACGGCGTGGACCAGGACCCCATGGACGGGGTGTCCATGGCCTACAGCTTCGGCTCGGCGGACGCCCCCGGCCATCGCACGACCCAGTACTTCGAGATCCTAGGCAACCGCGCCATCTACCACGAGGGCTGGATGGCCTCCTGCTTCCACGGCCGCGTGCCCTGGATGCGCTTCCTCGCCACGCCCTTCGACGGGCCGCAGGAGCGCTGGGAGCTCTACAACATCGCCGAGGACTTCTCCCAGGGTCGCGACCTGTCGGCCCAATTCCCCGAGAAGCTGGAGGAACTTAAGGCGGTCTTCGACGCCGAGGCCCGGCGCAACGGCGTCTATCCTATGCGTGACCCCGCCCGTCGGGCGGACCCGGGCCTGGCCGTGCCCACCGCCCTGGGGTCGGCCCGGTCCATGACCTACACGACGGCCCATGTCCGGATCCCGGAGAGCATCGTCGTCAACCTGAAGAACGCCTCCTACCGGATCACCGCCGACATTGAGGTCGGCGAGGCGCCGGACCAGGGCGTCA
>CAMAOY010000055.1 GCA_945859865.1 Phenylobacterium deserti | reverse complement strand
GAGGAGGGTGACATGAAGGCGAATCTCTCAGGCCTGATTTTGGCTTCGGCATTGGCCGCAACGCCGGCGACGGCGGGAGCGCTGGAGGACGCCCTTGGCAGGGGGACACTGAGGGTGTGCACCGCCGAGGCACCGCCCTTTGTTTTCCGCGCCTCCGGCGGCGAACACATCGGCCATGAGATCGATATCGTCTCGCGCCTGGCGAGCGACGCGGGCCTGGTCCTGGAGCTCAAGGTCGGCCCGATGAGTGATGTGCTGGACCGGCTGAATGCAGGCGAGTGCGACCTTGCGGCTGCGGCCCTGGCCGTCGCCCCGGACAAGCTCCTCAAGGCGTGGATGACCGAACCCTACGCGGAATCCGAAATCCGTATCGTCGCCAGCTCCAAGGCGCCGATCCCGTCAGGCCAGCTGAATGTGTCGGACACCGCGATCGGGATCGTCACAGGAACCCTGGCCGCCGACCTCGCCCGGCTCGCCCTGCCCCAGGCCACCTTCCGCGAGTTTGTCGACCTGGCTGGGGCCCAGCGCGCCCTGGATGATGGGGCCGTGAACGCCCTCGCCTTCAAGGAGCCGGTTCCGACCCTGACAGTGGTGTCTTCTGCGCCCCAGCGCTACGTGATCGCTTCAGGAGCGCCGCTGGGACGCACGGCCGACGCCTTCGCTCTGCGCAAGGGCGACACCAACATGCTCAACTTCCTGAACGGGTGGATCTCGGCGCGAAAGCGTGACGGCTTCCTGACCTCGACGGAAACCTACTGGCTTAAGGGTCTGGACTGGATGGCGCGGGTGAAGCCGCTCACCCCTCCCAAGTGATCAGGCCGCGCCGCCCTTGTCGCGGCGCTCGGCATAGATCACCAGGGGCTGGGACCGACCCTCGACCACCTCGGCGTTGACCACGACCTCCTCGACGCCTTCCCAGGTAGGAAGCTCGTACATGGTGTCGAGCAGTATGTTTTCGAGGATGGATCGCAGGCCCCGGGCGCCGGTCTTGCGGGAGACCGCCTTGCGGGCCACCGACGTCAGGGCGTCATCGGTGAAGGTCAGGCCGACATTCTCCATGTCGAACAGGCGCTGGTACTGCTTCACGAAGGCGTTCTTGGGCTCGGTCAGGATCTTGACCAGGGTCTTCTCATCCAGGTCATCGAGGGTGGCCAGGACCGGCAGGCGCCCAATGAATTCCGGGATCAGACCGAACTTCAGCAGATCGTCGGGCTCGACCTGGCGGAAGATTTCACCTGTCCGGCGATCCTCCGGATCGGAGACCCGGGCACCGAAGCCGATCGATGTGCCCTGCCCGCGCGCCGAGATGATCTTGTCGAGACCCGCGAAGGCCCCGCCACAGATGAACAGGATGTTGGTCGTGTCCACCTGCAGGAATTCCTGCTGGGGATGCTTGCGTCCCCCCTGGGGCGGGACGGAGGCGACCGTGCCTTCCATGATCTTCAGGAGGGCCTGCTGGACGCCCTCGCCGGACACGTCCCGGGTGATGGAGGGGTTGTCCGACTTGCGGCTGATCTTGTCGACCTCGTCAATGTAGACGATGCCGCGCTGGGCCCTTTCGACATTGTAGTCCGCCGCCTGGAGCAGCTTGAGGATGATGTTCTCGACATCCTCCCCGACATAGCCGGCCTCGGTCAGGGTCGTCGCATCGGCGACGGTGAAGGGCACGTCGATGATTCGGGCCAGGGTCTGGGCCAGCAGGGTCTTGCCCGTACCGGTCGGACCGATGAGCAGGATGTTGGCCTTGCCGAGCTCGACATCGTTGTTCTTCGAGGCGTGGTTGAGGCGCTTGTAATGGTTGTGGACGGCGACCGAGAGCACCTTCTTGGCGTGGTCCTGGCCGATCACATAGTCGTCGAGGACTTCGCGGATCTCCTTGGGAGTCGGCACGCCGTCCTTTGATTTCACGAAGGAAATCTTGTGCTCTTCGCGGATGATATCCATGCAGAGCTCGACGCATTCATCGCAGATGAACACGGTCGGGCCCGCAATCAACTTGCGGACCTCATGCTGGCTCTTACCGCAGAATGAGCAATAGAGGGTGCTCTTCGAATCCCCGCCGGCGGCCTTGGTCATGCGTTTCTCACTCCTTCGACGGGCGACCTGACGACGCACCGCCGAACCCCGGGCAAACCGTTAAGACCCGATTCAGCCTAAATATGACGGATTGCCAAAGTCTTGACAGTCCCCCATGCCAGCCCCGGCGACAAGTCCGGGGTCTGCATGCCAAGCCTATAGCGCAAACCTGTGGCATTGTCGTCATGGGGCGAATCCTCGCAGTTCCGCCCCTTCGGATGAATTGCAGAGGATCCCGGCCGGACCGTGCCCGCCCCCCCAGAAAGCCTGCTCCAGACCGCGATCGATCCAGATGAGTATCTGGCTGATGATCCCTCGCGCCCGGTCGGAATCGTGGCCTTCGACTTCGACGGCACACTGACAGTCCGGGACAGCTTCATGGACTTTCTGTCCTGGAAAGCGGGAGCCATGACCTGGATGCTCGGCCTGGCGACGCTCGCGCCAGATGCTACCCGGTATCTGGCGAACCGGGATCGGGCGCGCCTCAAGGGTGCTGTAGCCCGGCAGTTTCTTGCCGGTACGCCCCTGCACGACCTGGAAGCGCGCACCCGCGCCTATGCGGAGGCCCGTTCCCGCAGCCTCCTGCGGCCAGACGCGCTGAAGTCCTGGCGCTACTGGCGCTCGCGGGGGGCGACCCTGGTCATTGTCACCGCCTCTCCGGAGTGCCTCGTCGCGCCCTTCGCCCGCGGCCTGGGTGCCGATCACCTCCTGGGCACGCGTCTGGCTGTCGACGCTGAAGGCCGCCTCACCGGGGAACTGGAAGGCGCAAACTGCCGAGGCCCTGAAAAGGTGCGCCGCCTCAGGGAGACCTTCGGAGAGGATGTGCGTCTGACCGCAGCCTATGGCGACACGTCCGGGGACCAGGAAATGCTGGCGATTGCCGTCCATGCGGGCTTTCGCGAGTTCAGCGAGCGCCCCTGATCCCGGCCCCGGCGTGGCGTCAGTCGTCGCCCCGGTTTTCCTGGACCACGTCAACGAGACCCCAATCTCGGGCCTCCTCAGGGGTCATGAAGGTGTCTGCATCCAGCATATCCTCGACCTCTTCGTATGTCCGGCCGGTATGCTTGGCGTACAGTTCGTTGAGCCGCCGCTTGATCTTGAGGATGTCCTCGGCATGCCGCTCGATGTCAGACGCCTTGCCGGAATAGCCGCCCGACGGCTGATGAACCATGATGCGGGCGTTCGGCAGGCTGATCCGGCGCCCAGGCGCCCCAGCTGCCAAGAGGAAGGAGCCCATGGAGGCGGCATAGCCCATGCACAGGGTCGCCACGGGGCTTCGGATGTACTGCATGGTGTCGTAGATCGCGAGGCCTGACGACACCACCCCACCCGGGGAGTTGATGTACATCTGGATCTCTTTCTTGGGGTTCTCGGCCTCAAGATAGAGAAGCTGGGCGCAGACCAGGGCGGACATGCCGTCCTCGACCGGACCCGACACGAAGATCACCCGCTCCTTCAGGAGCCGGGAGAAGATGTCGAAGGCGCGCTCGCCCCGGCTGGTCTGCTCGACCACCATGGGAACAAGGTTGAGGGCAGTCGTCACCATATCCGGCATTGGCTTGCACCTTGAGACTGAAGCGGCACCCCCTCAGCGGAAGCACTCGCATTCGATATCGCGTTTCGACAGGGCCGTGGCAAGGCCGCGACCCGAAATGACCGTACCTAGGCCTTGTAGGCCGCCGGCATGTCGTCTTCCCGGAGCAGGTCTTCCTTGGAAACCTTCTCGTCCTCGACCTTCGCCCTGGACACGATCAGGTCGACCACCTTCTCCTCGAAGATCGGAGCCCGGATCTGGGATTGGGCCGAAGGATTCTGGCGCAGGAAATCGAAGATCTGCTGGGCCTGGGGGCCATAGCGCATGGCTTCGGCCCGCATGGCCTCGGCCAGCTCCTGCTCGGTCACCTGGACGTTGTTGATCCGTCCGACCTCGGCGAGCACAAGACCCAGTCGCACCCGGCGCTCGGCGATCTTGCGATATTCGACCTCAAGCTGGGCATCGGACTTGTCTGCATCCTCGGGCGGCAGGCCGCCAGCCGTCTTGTCCTGCTGGACCTGTTCCCAGATCTGGGAGAACTCGGCCTCGACCATGCGGGGCGGGAGCAGGAAGTCGTGCCTTTCGTCGAGGATATCCAGCAGGGCCCGCTTCAGCTTGAAGCGGGTGGCGCCGGCAAACTGCGACTGCAGGTTGGAGCGGAGCAGTTCCTTCAGCTTCTCAAGATTCTCGATGCCCAGGCGCTCGGCCAGCGCGTCATCCACCTTGCTCGCCTTCGGCGCCCGGACTTCCTTGACCTGGACAGTGAACTCGGCGTCTTTTCCGGCGAGTTCAGCGGCCTGGTACTCAGCTGGGAAGGTCACCTTGACCAGGACCTCGTCGCCGGGCTTGGCGCCGACGAGCTGCTCTTCGAAACCGGGAATGAACTGGCCGGAGCCGAGGGTCAGGGTGGCGTCTTCCGCCCCGCCGCCCTCGAAGGCCTCGCCGTCCACCCGGCCGACGAAGTCGATCAGGAGCTGGTCGCCGTCCTTGGACTTGACCGTCTTTCCCTTGCGCGGCTCGTAAGTCTTGCTGGACTCCGCCAGCTCGGCCACGGCCTCGCCGACCTCGTCTTCCGTCGGCTCATAGATGGGGCGCTTGAGCGAAATTTCCGAGAAGTCGGCAGGTACGAACTCCGGGATCACCTCCAGGGCGATCTCGTAGGCCAGGTCTGACCGGCCTTCGAACACGTCCTGGATGTCGCCTTCAGGACGCAGGTCCGGCTCACCCGCGGGGCGCAGGTTGTTGTCGGAGAGCACCTTCTGGGTGGTCTCGTTGATGGTCTGCTCGACGATCTCGCTCATCAGGGACTTGCCGAACATCCGCCGGACGTGCGCGGTCGGCACCTTCCCCGGGCGGAACCCCTTGATGTTGAGGGTGGGGGTGATCTCGGCGATCCTCGCCTCGACCTTCTCGGCCAGAACGGCCGCAGGAACGGTCACGCCGTAGACACGGCTCAGACCTTCAACCGACTTCTCAACGATCTGCATAGACATTCAAGCCATCGGAGGGCACCGCAATTATCGCGGTCCCGGTCCGCCTTCTTCCGGAAAAACGGCGCCGCCGAAAGCCGGCGGCGAGGGGGCGACCTTATGTCACGCGACCGGGCGCGGGCCAAGAGCAAAGCAAGGCCCTCGGGTGCCGCGCAGGTTATCGGGCGACAACCCACGCGTGCCTACCTGCAGGCTGGACTGTCGGCTATCCGGCAATCTAACCTGGGTCTAGGTGCTATCGCCTTCTCCCAAGGATAAACACGAGTCCAAGGCTAAGGCTCTTGTCTACGCGGAACAACGCCAACGACCAGCGGGGTGGAAGTTATGCGGCAGTCGATCAAGAACCTTGATAGCGCAGCGAAATGGTTGGGGACCGCAGCCGCCCTGACCGTCTCCCTGACCGGGGGTGGAGCCGCCTTCGCCCAGGCGACAGAGAGTTCATCCGAGCCAATCATGACAGCGACAGCGGTCGCCGCCCCGCCCGCTGCGGCTGCACCCATAGACTATATTGTCCCGGACCTGTCGCCGTCCCGGGGCGCGCCCCGGCCCTGGCCCTCGGCTGGCTTCGTGCTCCGGCCTAGCGCCGCCATCCTTGGGGACTGGACGTCCTTCTCCCAGGATGACGACAGCGTGGCCCAGGTCGGCGAGCAGAAGAGTTCCGCCGAGTGGCGGAGCTTCCGCTTCCAGGTCCTGGGCTCGTTCGGCGGCACCTACCGGATCAATTACCAGCTCGGTGGCGAGTACAAAGGCTTTGACTCCGACCCGGAGGACGACTGGCAGTTGACCGACGTGTCGGTCACCTTCCCGGTCGGTGAAAGTACCCGGGTATCAGTCGGCAAGATCAAGGAAACCTTCTCCTACGAGATGGTCGGCGACGCCGCCAACCTGCCGCACAGCGAGCGCGTATTGAGCCCATTCTTCGTTTCGAGGAACACCGGGGCCCGCGTCACCCATGTCTTCGGACCTGCCAAAAGGGTCAATGTCTCCTACGGCTTCGCCAACGACACCTGGGACATCGGGACCACGACCCAACGCGGGACCGACTATTTCGGCAGGGTCTCGGGCCTGGCCTGGGATGACACGGCAAACGGGCACTACCTGCACCTTGGCGCCTCCTGGCGTTACGCGGCAGACGACGGCAAGACCCGGTACAAGGGCCGCCCCGGATCCAATGTCTCTTCCAACTATGTGGACACAGGCGATTTCCCCTCGGACGGCGCCAACCATTACGGGCTCGAAGGCCTGGTGAGCTGGCAGGGGCTGTCCCTGCTGGGCGAATATGCGAGGGCCGACGTCGAGTCGCCGGCCAAGGGCGATCCAAGATTCAGCGGTTGGTACCTGACGGGCTCTTGGGTGCTGACCGGCGAGGCCCGGCCCTACGACCGCAAAGTCGGTTATGCCCGGCGCGTCATTCCGACCTCGCGCTGGGGCGCGCCTGAACTGATTGTCCGGTATTCCGACGTTGACCTTGACGACGGGCCTGTCCAGGGCGGACGCTTCACCCGTATCGACCTTGGCGTGAACTGGTGGGCGACCACCCGCTGGAAGTTCGGCATCGACCTGGGACGCACGGAGCTGGATCGCATGGGCAAGACTGGAACCACCGATACGGTGCTGACCCGGATTCAGTGGGTCTACTGATGCCGAATTCCCCCGCAACGGAAGCCCCAAGCGACCTGCGGGCGGGAATGATCTGGGTACCCGGCGACGCGTTCACCATGGGCTCCGACCGGCACTATCCGGAAGAAAAGCCTGCGCGCCGGGTCCGGGTGGACGGGTTCTGGATAGACCCGACCCCGGTAACCAACCGCCAGTTCGAGGCCTTTATCCGGGCGACCGGCTACGTCACCACCGCCGAAATTCCACCCCGGGCCGAGGATTATCCCGGCGCGGACCCCCGGATGCTCAAGGCGGCCTCCCTGGTGTTCACGCCCCCCGCGGGACCGGTTCCCCTGGAGGACGTCTCACAATGGTGGGAGTGGACTTTCGGCGCGTCCTGGCGCCGGCCACGGGGCCCGAAAAGCAACCTGAAGGGCCTGGCGGACCATCCGGTGGTCCATGTCTCCTGGGACGACGTCTCCGCCTATGCGGCCTGGGCCGGCAAGTCCCTTCCCACGGAAGCCGAGTGGGAGTTCGCGGCCTGGGGCGGCCGGCTATCCGAGACCGAGTTCGTCTGGGGAGACGAGTTGGCCCCCGGCGGAAAGCACATGGCCAACACCTTCCAGGGCGCCTTTCCCCACGCAAACACCTGCGAGGACGGGTTCCGCTGGACGTCTCCCGTAGGGAGCTTTCCGGCCAACGATCTTGGTCTCGTGGACATGATCGGAAACGTCTGGGAGTGGACGACGGACTGGTATGTCGCCAATCCCGGAGCCGCCGCCAAGAGCCCCTGCTGTGTGTCCGAAAACCCCCTGGGCGGGGCTGAGGGCGCGAGCTTCGATCCTGCCCTCCCCCGCATCCGCATTCCCCGGAAGGTGCTGAAGGGTGGCTCGCACATGTGCGCGCCCGTCTACTGCCGCCGCTACCGACCCGCCGCCCGGCACGCCCAGGCGGTCGACAGCTCGATGAGCCACCTCGGCTTTCGCTGCGTCATCCGCCCCTAGGCGCCAAACGGCCCGACCCTGGCCATGAGGCTCAGGGTCACGAACAGTCCAAAGAGCAGCAGGGTCAGGGCCGCCACCATGGCGAGGGAGACCGGAAGGCGGGGCTCGGGCGGCAGTACCTCCACCATCCCCGCTTCAGTCCTCTGCCGACGCAACTGCAGCATGTAGCTGACGTGCGAGGCGATCCCGAGGGCCAGGAGGCAGACACCCAGGGCCACCAGGGTCAGTCCGAACCGGGCGGGCGCCTCCGAGGGAATGGCATCGTTCAACAGCTTCTTGTCCGCCAGGGAGCGGAAAAAGGAAAAGATCGTGAAGCCAAACCCGATAAGGGACAGGGAGGTCCTCTGGACGCTCATCAGGGTCCGATCGGCCGCCATCCGGTTCCGCTGGAAGGCAAGGGCGGTGCGCATCGCCGCCATGCGGTCGGCGGCGCTCATTTCCGTCTGGCTCATCAATTCCCCCTTCGTATGACGTGAGGTTAAGGCTCGCCGGACCGATCCGGAACAATGGCCATCAGCATATCCCTCAAACTCGAGATCATACCTTTACATGATCTCCGAAAACCTCAACTTCATTGAACTCTTCAGGAGTTTTGTCATGCTTGAGCACATGTTTCGCGAGGTCGCCCAGACGGTCGGCCTTCTGGCAGAAG
The DNA here is from genome assembly GCA_945859865.1 of Phenylobacterium deserti. Taxonomy (GTDB): domain Bacteria; phylum Pseudomonadota; class Alphaproteobacteria; order Caulobacterales; family Caulobacteraceae; genus Phenylobacterium; species Phenylobacterium deserti_B. The sequence goes on along the minus strand of CAMAOY010000055.1, from coordinate 6,875 downwards.
CTGCGGTCGTCCTGATCGTCGCCTGGGGCGCAGCGGAAGCCCTGTTCCGGACTGTCAGGCTCGTCGTCCTGCGACACGGCGCGCTGGGCGGACGCCGGGAAATCTGGCTGGGCTTTGCGGCGTGGATCATGCTGGCCCTGGAGTTCGCCCTGGCTGCGGATATCATCCGGACGGCCATCGCCCCCACCTGGGAAGACATCGGGATGCTGGGTGCTATTGCTGCCATCCGGACCGGGCTCAACTGGTTCCTGGCCCGGGATATCACCCACTTCAATTCTAAGAGCGAGCACAAGGCCTGAGATGCCCGACGACGGCCTGAAGAGCCCGCGTTCACGGCGTTTGGACACTATCGCCTCGATCATGTTGGCGGCGGCGGGAGTCGCATCCGCCTGGGCGACCTATCAAGCCGCCCTCTGGGGCGGCATCCAGGCCAGCAGCTATGCCTCTGCCTCGGCGAAGGTGACCGAGGCGGCCCGGCTGGAACTCCGGGCCGGCCAGAAGACCGGCTTGGACACCGCGATGTACATCTCCTGGCTGTCAGCTGCAGCCAAGAACGACCGCGAACTCATGACCTTCTATGAGAGGCGCTTCGCCCCTGAGTTCAGAAAAGTCTTCGATGCCTGGCGCAGCCAGTACCCTGCCGACCTTAGGGGTCAGGTCCGCGAAGGCCCCAATGTTTCCCTGTTCCACGCAGAGCATTCCGAAAGCCTTGAGGCGACGACCCTGCGCGACGAGTCCTCTGCCCTCTTCAGCGGGGCCGAGAAGGCGAATTCGACAGGCGATCGTTATGTCGCCTCGACCGTGATCCTGGCCCTGATTCTCTTCCTCCTGGGGATTTCGACCATCACCCGGTCGGAGGGACAGCGCCGGCTGCTGGTCATGATCGCTGGAGGCCTCGGCCTTGCAGCGCTTGCGTTTCTCTTCAGCCTGCCGATGGCCGCGCTCTAGTCAGCGTCGGACCGCACCATGAACTGGTAGGCGGCGAGGACCACGGTAGCGACGAGCACGAACAGCAGAACGTTGGCCAGAAGCTCCGGCTGGGTTCCTCCCAGGGCGGCGCCGGCCAGGGTCAAGGCGACACCGGGATGGCGGGATACGGCGGCCTGGGCCGAAGGAACCCGGTCCGAGACGCTCCCCCTCACGAAGACATGTCCAAGGATTACGCCGCAGATGGCGACGACCAGGTAGGCCGGAAGCGCCGGGGTCGACGCTGCCGCCACCAGGGCCGGCCACATCCCCACCAGGATCAGGAGGGCCACGGCGGCAAGAATGGCGGTGCCCGTCAGGCCCAGCGGCCGGACCAGGCGGCTCGCCAGTTCCGGAACCACCTGCCTGAGCCCCATGCCGATCAGAAGCGGGGCGAATACCGTCAGCCCGAGGATCCTCATCATGGCCGACATGGGCGAGTCCATCTGCACGCCGATGGCGCTGGAGAGGAGGCCCAGGTAGAACGGGGCCAGGACCAGGGACAGGAAGGTGCCCGTGACCTGGAAGGCAGTGACCCAATCGGTGTCTCCGCCGAACTTCAATTGTTTGCGAGGAAGGATGGGCGCGATGGGCGCGATAGAAAGGGCCAGGATCACCGCCCCGGCGGTGGGACCGGGAGCCCCCAACCGCACCACCAGATAGGCGACAAGGGGAACCGCCAGGAACATGACGGCAAGCGCACTCAGGATCTTCTGGCGGTCCTGGGCATCCGAGAACACCCTGAAGATGGAGCCGAACCTAGCCTGAAGGCCGATCGACACCACCAACAGGAAAACGCTGGAGACCGCCAACAACTTGATCAGGGAGGGTGTCAGCATTGTCAGCTCCAGTTTCAGGAAGACGCCTCCGGATCCGGTCTACCGGACCCGGAGGCAATCAACGTCAGGCGCCGCCCGACGCACCCTGGTGCATCTTTTCCATCACCGCATCGAGGTTGAAGCTCGCCGCCTTCTGACGCGGCGGGAACTCCTGGAACGACGACAGGAACTGGGCAACCAGGCTCTGCGTCGGCACCAGCAGGTAGACGTGGTCAAACATCCAGTCCCAGTAGCTGTTGCAGGTGATGTCTGCGTGCTCGTAGGGGTCGGTCCGGAGGTTGAAGATCTTCGGGGTCCGCAGGGTGACCAGGGGCTCCGACCAGATCATGCAGGTGCCGGGGCAGCGCTGCTCCATGAAGACAACCTTCCAGTTGTCCCAGCGGAGGCCCGACAGCTCGCCGTCATCCGTGAAGTAGAGGAAGCTGATACGGGGGCACTTCTCTTCCTTACCCGTGAGGTAGTCGAGGAGATTGTAGCCGTCGAGGTGGACCTTGAAGTCGTGACCGTCGATCTTCGTGCCCTTGAGCAGCTTTTCCTTGACGTCCGGCTCACCAGCGATGGCGGCCAGGGTCGGCAGCCAGTCGAGGTGGGAGACGATGTCGTTGGACACCGAGCCCGCCTTGATCTTGCCCGGCCAGCGAACCATGGCGGGAACGCGGTAGGCACCTTCCCAGTTGGTGTTCTTCTCTGAGCGGAAGGGGGTGGTTCCGGCGTCAGGCCAGCTGTTGCAGTGCGGGCCGTTGTCGGTCGAGTACATGACGAAGGTGTCGTCGGCGATGCCGAGTTCGTCCAGCAGGTCGAGCAGGACGCCGATCGCCTTGTCGTGGTCGATCATCACGTCGTGGTACTCGGACTGCCAGCGGCCGGACTGGCCCAGGCTCTCCGGCTTGGCGTGGGTGCGGAAATGCATGTGCGTGGTGTTGAACCACACGAAGAAGGGCACGCCGGCGTCATTGTGGCGCTTGATGAAGTCGACGGCCTTATCGAGGACTTCGTCGTCCATCGTCTCCATCCGCTTCTTGGTCAGCGGACCGGTGTTGACGATGGTCTGGCCGCCCTTGCCGTCCGCCTTGCAGTGCAGGACGCCGCGAGGACCGAAGTTCGCCTTGAAGTTCGGGAAGTCGACCGGGTTGGGATAGTCGCGCAGTTCGGGCTCTTCCTCGGCGTTCAGGTGATAGAGGTTGCCGAAGAACTCGTCGAAACCGTGCATGGTCGGAAGGTGAGAATCACGGTCGCCCAGGTGGTTCTTGCCGAACTGGCCGGTCGCGTAGCCCTGGCCCTTCAAGACCCGGGCAATGGAGGGATCCCCGGGCTGCATGCCAGCCTCGGCACCGGGCATGCCCACCTTGGTCAGGCCGGTCCGGAGGCCGCACTGACCCGTGATGAAGGAGGCACGGCCGGCGGTGCAGCTTTGCTCCGCGTAGTAGTCCGTGAAGAGCATTCCCTCTTCGGCAACCCGGTCGATGTTCGGGGTGCGATACCCCATCATCCCCTTGGTGAAGATCGAAAGGTTGGACTGACCGATGTCGTCCCCCCACATGATCAGAATGTTTGGCTTACCCTTGGGCATGGCGTTCCTCTCTGCTCTCAGGAGACCGCATTCAGCCTCCATCGTGAACCGTTATCCGGCGAATTTACGCTAAAATGAAGGGGTACGCCGGGATAGCTGCAGCTTGCGACTATCGGCATAACCCTAGGCTTGATCAAACCGGCGGTTTCCGGGCTCGCCGATGAGCTGAAGGGCGAGCCCCATGATCCGCTGGGCGGACCCGGAAAGGGGCCGGCTCGCGGGCTGGACGGAATGGGCGCTGTGCACGAAGTCAAAACCGCTGACGGGGATTCGAACCACATCGAAGAAGCGCTGGAGACGCCTCACCAAGCTCGGAGACACAAGACTATAGACATCGGCCCGCTCAAGCAGTTCACCGATCTGGTAGTAGTCGGACCCGACAAGCGCGGGCTTCAGTGTCCCGCCGGTAATCGACTCCAGCCAGAGGGAGAGGCCAGGATAGACCTTCGGCATGGCAATCCGGTAATCGAGCAGGTCTGGAGGGATGACCTCGGCCTTCGTCGCAAGTGGATGACGCCGGCCGACCAACACCACCGGGCGGGTCCTCAGGACCTCCTTCGTCAGGAAGTCTCCGTCCACTCGATGGGGCTCAATGTAGAAGAAGCCAAAATCCAGGCGCCCCGATCTCACCCTTTCCAGAAGAGATGCCGGATCTTCTACGACGATGTCCAATGCGATACCGGGATAAAGCCGGTGGGTCTCGGCAAGAAGGTCTGTTGCGAGCTCTACGGCGATAACGGTTCCCAGGCCAACTGTCACCTGACCCGAGTGTCCACGCGTGGTCTCATCAATGTCGCGCTCGATTGCCGCCAGGTCCAGAAGGACCTGCCGGCCACGCTCGACGAGAAGCTGCCCGGCCTGGGTCAGCTTGACCCCGGCGGTGGACCGCTCGAAGAGGACGACGCCGAGCCGGTCTTCGATCAGCCTGAGGTTCTTGCTGAGACCGGGCTGGGTGAGGCCGAGGACCTCCGCCGCCTGGCGAATGCTGCCCCGGTCGGCGACGGCCATGACCTGACGGATGTCCCGTGACCCCAGGACGGGTGCCCGGTTAGCCTGACTTGTCATCCCCGGCTCCTCTCCGAGGGGGCCTTATCTGGCACCCTGCCCGCACACTACACACTACCGCCAGAGGTTGAACCCGGCTTCTTCTGCGAGGCCCAACCCGCTTGTGCGGCGATCATCGGCAGCCTAGGACGACCGCTTCGTCGCCCTCCTGGCGGAATTGGTAGACGCGCGGGATTTAGGTTCCCGTGTCGAAAGGCGTGCCGGTTCGAGTCCGGCGGAGGGCACCATGACCTCGCAGGCGGGTCAGTGCAGGGCGTAGAGGTTGGACAGGACCTCAGGCACCAGCCCCGGCAGGTCTTCTGAGACAAGGCCGGGGCCGAACCGCTCCGCGGCTTCGGCATGGATCCACGCCCCGGCGCAGGCGGCGTCGAAGCCGGAGGCCCCTTGCGCGAGAAGCCCACCGATAAGTCCGGCGAGGACATCGCCGGAGCCGGCGGTCGCCAACCAGGGCGGTGCGTTGAGATTAATGGCCGCCCGGCCATCCGGATGGGCAACCACCGTGTCCGCACCCTTCAGCACCACGACGGCGCCGGCCTTGCGTGCCGCCTCCCGGGCCGCTTCGATCCGCGTCGGTGCGCTGGCGAGCTTGCCGGGGAACAGGCGTTCGAACTCACCTTCGTGGGGGGTCAGGACGTCGTCGACGTCCAGGAGGGCGAAGAGGTCCCCGGGCGACTGCCCGAAGACGGTGATGGCGTCCGCATCGATGACGAGGGCGGCCCCTATCCTCCCCAGGGCGAAGACCTTTTCCCGGGTTCCGTCTTCAATCCCCGCGGCGGGCCCGATGATGACCGCATCCATGGCGGAACAGGCGTCCTCCAGCTCGTCGGCCGTATCCGCGGCGACCAGCATGACCGCCTCAAGGTGGGCGGCGTTCACGGCCAGAGCGTCGCGCGGAGACGCCAGGGTCACGACACCTGCGCCGACGCGCAGTCCGGCCCGGGCAGCCAGGCGCGCCGCGCCGGTCCGCCAGGGCCCCCCGCTGACCACCGCCAGCCGCCCCCGACTGTGCTTGTGCCCAGACGTCGAGGGCCAGGGAAAGCGCTCCAGCCACAGGTCGGGATCATTCTCGAACAGCTGGGAGGTCAGCTCCCTAAGGCCGATGTCCGCCACCACGATCTCGCCGCACAGTTCCCGGCCGGGAAAGAGGACGTGGACCGGCTTGCGGACCTGGAAGGTGACTGTGAGTTCGGCAGACGCCGCAAAGCCGCCGACAGGCCGGCCGGTGTCGCCGGACAGGCCGCTGGGAAGGTCGACGGCAACGGTATGGGCGCCCGCAGTTGTCAGGGCCTCCAGCCGACGCGAGACCCCGGCGTCCAGGGGGCGGTTGAGCCCGGCACCGAACAGGGCGTCGATCAACAGCCCCTCGCCTCCCCCTTCCCCCCAGGCAGCGACCTCTCCGCTCCAGGCGGCCCGGGCTGCCCGGGCGGCGGGCGAGGCCGGGGGTGCCAGCGCCTCGACCACAACGGGCCAGCCCTTTCGGGCAAGTTCAGCGGCGGCGACATAGCCATCTCCGCCGTTGTCCCCGGGTCCACACAGGACCCGCACGGGCTGGGGTGGGAATCGGGCTTCCACCGCCCGGGCAACGGCCACACCGGCTCGCTGCATCAATCCCTCGAGCGTCTCGCCGCGTCTCACGGCGGCGCGGTCTGCATAGGCCAACTCGGCGACGCTGAGGATGGGCCGGGCGGGCATGGCTACAGGACGCCCGTGGACGCCTCGCGCCCCCGCGAGACCAGGGAGAGGCTGCTGCCATCCGTCCCAAGGGTGGTGATGGAGGCGTGGTCGGGCCGGAAGACCAGGACCCGGTCCTCACCCTCCAGAAGCGACATCACGGCGTTGATCGCCACATAGTGGCTGAATACGGCCGTCCCGCCCCGGACCCGCAGGGAGTCTGCGGCCCTGCGCCGCCACTGCTCGTAGTCCAGGTCCCCGCGGATCTCGGACCAGCGACCCTGGAAGGCCTCGCGCAGCCAGCCGGGGCGATCTTCGGCCGACAGGGCTGCTGGGGTCGGGATCTCACCGACGCCGGGATCGATCTCGATCTCGACCCCGAGGGCCTCCGCGGTCGGAGCGGCCGTCTCCCGGCAGCGGCGCAGGGGCGAACTGACCACCCGGGTCGGGCGCTGGTCTTCGGGCAGGGACAGGAGGTAGTCGCGGGCCGCCTCGGCCTGGGCGCGGCCAGTATCGTCGAGGCCGGGGTCATCGTCGGCCTCCCCCCAGACGGCGGCGGGCTTTCCGTGGCGGATCAGGAAGAGGGTCTGCATGGTCTAGTCCAGTGTGAAAAGGTTGCGGCGGTCATCGTCGAAGCGCGAGACGGTTCCGGTGCGACCGACGCCCTCCTCCGTCTCGAGGGAAGCCAGGGCGGCGGTCTCGGTTCCGGGAATGATGGCGGCGAAACGCCGGTCCGCCGCGTCCCGGCCGACGATGACGCCCAT
>CAMAOY010000054.1 GCA_945859865.1 Phenylobacterium deserti | reverse complement strand
CCGGCATGGTGGACGTGGGTGATCTTCAGGTCCGGATAGACCCGCTGGATCAGGCCGGCCAGGGTGGTGCCGTCCTTGTCCATGGGCACGTTGGCCATGGCCTCGAAGGAGGCCTTCAGGGAGGCCAGGCCCTCACGGGTGGTCTCGGGACGGGGGAACTCCTCGTGGTCGAGGGCCACCGAGCCGTCCTCGTTCAGGACCGGCACCAGCGAGCGGCTGAACCGGCCTTCCTTGATGGCCTGGGCAGCGCGCTGCTGGCTGACATAGGCCAGCTCGTCCAGGGCCTCGCGGGGGATATTCTCCAGCGTCGCGATGGCGTCGGCGCAGACGCCCTGGTGCGACTGCGGGTGCAGGTTGCGCAGGTGGGCGTTACCGGCGTCCATCAGGGCGGGGCCGTCGAAGAAGGCGGCGGCCTGCGGCGCGCTGGAGGCGGTGTAGGACATCATCTCCGTACCGCCGGCGATGATCAGGTCCTCCATGCCGGCCATGATCTGGGCGGCGGCCAGGTTCACCGTGGTGATGCCCGAGCCGCAGAAGCGGTCCAGGGTCATGCCGCTGGCGCGGACGTCGAAGCCGGCGTCGAGGGCGGCCATGCGGCCCAGGTCATTGCCCTGCTTGCCGCGCTGGGACGAGGTGCCCCAGATCACGTCGTCGACTTCGGCGGTCTTGATGTCGTTGCGTTGGGCGATACCCCTCAGGACGGTGGCGGCCAGATGCTGCGGGTGGAAGTCCGCCAGGGCGCCCTTGCCCACCTTGCCAATACCCCGCGGCGTGCGCGCCGCGTCGATGATCCAGGCTTCACCCATCTTGCGTCTCCCGTTCCTTGGCGCCGTCCTGCGGCGATGAAGGTGCACTGTGACTGACGGACGCACCGTCAGGGAAGCCCCTTTCGTTGGATTTGCGCGGCGGGCTGGGCGCGCTAGAAGGGGACCATGACTGACACCCCCGCCGCCGACACGCCCCCCGACCGCCTCTGCGTCGACCCCGACAGCCCCTGGCACGACGCCGCCGTCCTCGCCCGCGGGGTCGGGGTGCGCTTCAAGGGGGCCGAGAAGACCAATGTCGAGGAGTACTGCGTCTCCGAGGGCTGGGTCCGCCTGGCCGTCGGCAAGACAGTGGACCGGCGCGGCAAGTCGATGACCATGCTGCTCAAGGGTCCCGTCGAGTCCTGGTTCGAGAGCTGAGGCCGTGACGGCGGCCGGGCCCTTCGATCCCACCCGCCGGGGCGTGGTCGCCGGGGCCGCGGCGAGCCCCCTCCTCGCCACGCCCGCCATGGCCGCACCGGACCTGATCTCCATCCGCACCGACCTCGAGGCCTGGGTCTCCATGGGCGGCAAGGCCTCGGGGGGACCCGGCGATGCGGACTCCGGTGCCTGGATGGAGAGCCGGCTGCGGCGGTTCGGCTACCGGACCCGGAGGCAGGCCTTCGAAGCGCCGTTCAGCGACCTGCGCACCGCCGCACTGACGATCGGGAAGGGGTCCGTGCAGGGGTTGGCCCAGGGTCCCGCGAGGGTCACGGGACCGGAGGGGGTCTCCGGCCCCCTGACGCCAGGGCGCCCCGCCGCCCCTGCGGTCGGCACCTTGGTCGCCGCCGAGCTGCCCTCCCGGCGCTGGTCCAGCGTCCGCCAGCCCGAGCTCCGCACCCTGGCCGACGAGGTCCGGGCCTCCGGCGCCGCCGGCCTCATCCTCGTCACCCACGGCCCGACCGGCGAGGCCATCGCCCTGAACGCCCCCGCCGGGGGTCCGCCCTTCGGCGTGCCAACCCTGATCCTTGCCCCGAAGGATGCCGGGCCGGTCCTCGCCGCCGCCCGGGAGGGGCAGACGGCGCGGCTGGTGATCGATGGTGCCGCCGGCCATCGGCGCGCCTTCAACCTCATCGGGCGGATCGACCGGGGCGCAGGGCGGACGGTGGTCCTGTCGACCCCGAGGTCCGGCTGGTTTACCTGCGCTGGCGAGCGGGGCCCCGGGATCGCCCTCTGGATGGCCCTCCTGCCCTGGATGGCGAAGACCCTGACCCGGCACGACATCGTCGTCGTGAGCGCCAGCGGCCATGAGTACGAGAACCTGGGCGCCGAAGCCTTCCTGCACCGGGAGGCGCCCGTACCGGAGCGCACGGCCCTCTGGGTCCACCTGGGCGCCGGCATCGCCGCCCGGGACTGGAAGGAAACGCCCAAGGGCCTTGAGCCCCTGGACCGCCCCGACCCGGCGCGCGTGCTGATGGGATCGGCGCATCTCGTTGAGATCCTGAAGGAAAGCTTTGCGGGCGAGGCCGGCCTTGAGGCCCCCCTCCCCGCCGGCCCGGCCGCCGCAGGCGAGCTGGCCGAGATCCTGAAGGCCGGCTACCCCGCCGCCTTCGGCGTCTTCGGGGGGCACCGCTTCCACCACACGACCCTGGACGATGCCCGCTGCCTGGACCCCGCCTTCGTGGAGCGCCTGCTCCCCCGCTTCCAGGCCGCCATCCTCAAGGCCCTCGGCGAGGCCTGAGCCCCCTCTTGCTTGACCCCCCCCTTGATTGACCGCGGGTCAGGCCGCATCAATTGCTGGCGAGACAGAGGGGCGTGGCCCCCGGGGAGGACGCATGACCTACGAGACCCTGCTCTGGGAACAGGACGGCCCCGTCCTGACCCTGACCCTCAACCGCCCCGACAAGCTGAACGCCTACACGGCCACCATGGGCCTTGAGATCGAGGACGCCTTCGTGCGCGCTGACGAGGACGACAGCGTGCGGGTGATCATTGTCACCGGCGCCGGTAGGGCTTTCTGCGCCGGGGCGGACATCTCCTCCGGCGCTGGCGCATTTGATTCCAAGGCCGAGGGCTCGGTGGCCTTCGGCGACGCGGGAACCACCGCCCGGCGGCGTTCCGGAGGTGGCTTCATCGGTGCCATCTTCAACTGCCGCAAGCCCATCATCGCCGCCCTGAACGGCGCGGCGGTAGGGGTGGGTGCGACCCTGACCCTGCCCATGGATATCCGCATCGCGGCCAAGGGCGCCCGGGTGGGCTTCGTCTTCGCCCGGCGCGGCCTGGTGCCCGAGGCCGGCAGCGCCTGGTTCCTGCCCCGGCTGGTGGGCCTGCCCACCGCCCTGCGCTGGTGCCTCTCCGGCGCCCTGATCCAAGCCGAGGCGGCGATGGCCGGAGGCCTGGTCGCCGAGGTGGTGGAGCCCGAGGCCCTGATGGACCGCGCCCGGGAGATCGCCCGGGAGATCGCCGAGAACACCGCCCCGGTCTCCGTCGCCCTGACCCGGCAGATGCTGTGGCGCTTCAGCGGCGAGCCCGACCCCTGGGGCGCCCTGAAGGTGGACGGCGCCATGGCCATGACCCTGGGCGCCGGCCCCGACGTGCGCGAGGGGGTCGCGGCCTTCCTGGAAAAGCGCGCCCCCGATTTCACCGGCAAGGTCTCCACCGACATGCCGCCGCAGTATCCCTGGTGGAAGGACTGACCCCGCCATGAAAATCGACCTCCTGACCCCCGCCAGCTTCGCCGCCGGCCACCCCCTCGCCCAGTATGACTGGCTGCGGGCCAACGACCCGGTCCACTGGCACGAGGACCCGGGCGGCCGGGGCTTCTGGGCGGTGACGCGATACGCCGACGTGCGCGCGGTGGACCGGGGCTTTGAGACCTATTCCTCCGAGCCCACCATCCTGATCCCCGACCCAGCGGAGGAGTCGGCGGCCTTCGGGCCCTACAAGATGATGCTGATGATGGACCCGCCGGAGCACACGGGCTTTCGCAAGCTCATCCGCTCGGAGTTCACCCTGCCCACGGCGAAGCTGCGCGAGGCGCGGATCCAGGCCCTGGCCCGCCAGATCGTCGATGCGGTGATCGAGAAGGGCGAGTGCGACTTCGTGGCCGAGGTGGCGGGCGAAATGCCCTCCTTCGTCATCGCCGAGCTGTTGGGCCTGCCCCTGGAGGACGGGCGCGAGCTCTACAAGCTGACCGAGGTGATCCACACCGCCCCCGAGGCCCAGGCCCCCGGCGCCGGCGGCCAGGCGGTGATGAAGATGTTTGAGTACGGCTCGAAGCTGATCGCCGAGAAGCGCGCCCGGCCCGGCGACGACCTGGCCACGCGCCTGCTGGCCTGCGAGGTCGACGGCCGGCGGCTGGAGGACATGGAGTTCCTGCTCTTCTTCCTGCTGCTGATCGACGCCGGCGGCGACACCACGCGCAACCTGCTGGCCAGCGGCCTGGACGCCATGCTGGACCATCCCGACCAGATGGGCTGGCTGAAGGCTGACCTGCCGGCGCGCCTGCCCGCCGCCCGGGAGGAGCTGCTGCGCTGGACCACCCCGGTGATCTACATGCGGCGCACGGCCAGGGCCGACGCCCAGCTGGGCGGCAAGACGATCCGCCAGGGCGACAAGGTGGTCATGTACTTCGGCTCGGCCAACCGCGACCCGGATCAGTTCGACCGCGCGGACCAGCTGGACCTTGCCCGGGCACCCCTCGACCACATCGCCTTCGGCAACGGCCCCCACGTGTGCCTGGGCCAGCACATCGCCCGGATCGAGATCGACGCCATGCTGATGGAGGTGCTCTCGCGGATGGAGGACGTGGAACGCACCACCCCGCCCGAATGGCTGGCCAGCAACTTCATCTCCGGCCCGCGGACCATGCCGGTGAAGTTCCGGGCGGGGCGGAGGGTGGGCTGAAAAGCCCCGGAATGGCCTTAATCCGAACCCGACCCCGCCACAGACGGCCGTCAGTTTGAAACCGTCGGCGGTCGGACCTGGTCCGGACCCTGAATCGCCCCCCCCCCAGCCCCCCCGGGCCGGGACCGGCCGCCGCGCTTGTCTCCATCCCTGTTTGACCTTGCGATTTCGCAACGGCGGCCCTCCCTCGGAAGGCCGCCGGTTTCTTTGGCGGGGACTGAGCCGTTGACGCGAGCTTGCAGGCCGTGGCAGGTTAGCCATATCCTTAGCTAAGGAGACGCCCATGGCACAGTATTCCGTTCATGACGCCAAGACCCAGTTGTCCCGCCTCATCGCCCGGGCGCTCGCAGGAGAGGACGTGGTGATCGCGCGGGGCAATTCGCCGGTCGTTCGGCTGGTGCCGCTCACTGCGCCCGGGTGCCGCCAGTTCGGTACGCTGAAGGGCCGGATCGCCCTGGGCGACCGGTTCGACGAACCCCTACCCCAGGAGGAGCTGGACGCCTGGGACCTTGCATGAGGCTCCTGCTCGATACCCACGCGCTGATCTGGTGGCTGGCGGGGGACGAACGGCTGAGCCTCCGCGCCCGCGAAGCGATGTCCGACGAGGTCAATCCGATCTTCGTCAGCGCCGCCTCGGCCATGGAGGTCGCCACCAAGTTCCGGATCGGCAAGCTGCCGGACGCCGCCCTGCTGGCGGAGGACTTCGAGGCCATCATCGCCGGTCAGGGCTTCTCGGAGCTGTCGATCAGCGTCCGGCACGCCCGACTGGCCGGCGAGATGGGCATCGCCCACAAGGACCCGTTCGATAGGCTGCTGATCGCCCAGGCCCTGGCCGAGGACATGGTGCTGGTCTCGAACGAGGCGCGCTTCGACGAGTCGGCGGTCAAGCGGCTCTGGTAGGCGGGTGGATGCGGAGTCTGGGAAGGGGGAAAGACAATCCCCTGCCTGACGGCGCCCTACGCAAAGACCTCCAAACCGCCTTAATCCGAACCCGACCCCGCCACAGACGGCCGTCAGTTTGAAACCGTCGGCGGTCGGACCTGGTCCGGACCCTGAATCGCCCCCCCCAGCCCCCCCGGGCCGGGACCGGCCGCCGCGCTTGTCTCCATCCCTGCTTGACCTTGCGATTTCGCAACGGCGGCCCTCCCTCGGAAGGCCGCCGGTTTCTTTTGGGGGGACGGGTGTGAAGACAGACGCTCCAGCACCCTCTGGGGGATCGATTTTGTATATACGTTGATGTATACAGATTGAGGTCTGGATGATCGCCGGGTTCGATTGGGACAAGGGAAACCTGCCGAAATGTCTCAAGCACGGCGTCAGCCAGGAGGAAATCGAGGGCGTCTTCCGACACCCCTTTCACCTGTCGCCGGACCTGGCGCACTCGCAGTCCGAGACGCGCTTCCTGGCCATCGGGTCGGGCGGAGGCCAGCGCCCGGTCTTCATCGTCTTCACACTCCGGCGCGGTGGGGACGGCGACTACATCCGGCCCATCAGCGCCCGTTACATGCACCTCAAGGAAAGGCGAGCCTATGAAGACGCCCTTGCCCCACCTGACGACGGATGAGGCGGCGGAGGCCTTCCTGGAAGGCGCGGACCTTTCGGCCTACGACCTCTCCGGCATGACCCTGCACAGCTTCGAGTTTGCGCCCAAGTCGAGGCAGGTGAACCTGCGATTCCCCGAACCCCTGCTGGCGGCGGTGAAGGCCCGGGCGGCGGCGGCGGGCATGTCGTACCAGAAGTTCATCCGACTGACCCTGGAGGCGGCGCTGAGGGCGCCTCGCCCCGGAGCCCCCTCCCGCTAGACCGACCATCTCTCGGAAACACTGGCGCCCGGGCGCGGGGTTTGGCAAAGGCGTCAGGTGCGCGTCCGCCGGTGGTCGGAGGCGGCGCGGGGAGGACTTCCATGGCCAACGGCGACACGGGCTATCCGACATTCGTGCACAAGACGCTCGAGGACGGACCCTGGGCGGGCTGGACGGTCTATACGGGCGAGCCCTTCGAGGACCACGCCGGGCCCTTCTACTACCGCCTCGACGAGGGCGGGGCGCCAGTCTGCGCCATGCGGACCGAGGCCAAGCACATGAATGGCGGCGGCTTCATGCACGGCGGAGCGCTGATGACCTTCGCCGACTACGCCATCTTCATCTTCGCCCGGGAGCAGCTGACGGAGGCCTCCAGCGTGACCGCCTCGCTGAATGCCGACTTCGTGGGCGCCGTGCCGCCCGGTGCCCTGCTGGAGTGCCGGGGCGAGGTGGTGAAGGGCGGGCGCAGCCTCGTCTTCCTGCGGGGGCTGATGACCGTGGAGGGGCAGACGGTGTTTGCCTTCTCTGCCGTGATCAAAAAGACCGGCAAGCGGACGTGAAGGCCCGGCTCTCCGTCCTCGACCTGTCGCCGGTGGGCGGCGAGGCCACCCAGGCCCAGGCCATGCGCGAGACCATTGCCGTGGCCCAGGCTGCCGAGCGGCTGGGCTATGACCGCTTCTGGGTGGCCGAGCACCACAACATGCGCAGTCTGGCCTCGGCCTCACCCGAGATCCTGATGGCCGCCCTGACCCAGGCCACGAAGACCATCCGCCTGGGCTCGGGCGGGGTCATGCTGGTCAACTACTCGCCCCTGAAGGTGGCCGAGGTCTTCATGGCCCTGGAGGCCCTGGCGCCGGGCCGCATCGACCTGGGGGTGGGCCGGGCCCTGGGCACGGACGGGCGCACCGGCGGGGCCCTGCGCTCGGCGGGGTCCGAGGCCTTTCCGCAATACTTCGCCCTCCTGAACGCCTGGCTGCTGGACGCCGGCGGGGTGGAGGCGATCACCGAGGCCCATCCGGCCCAGGGCATCCACGCCTCGCCCTCCGGGCCCTCGCACCCGGATATCTTCCTGCTCTGCTCCTCGCCCGAGACCGCCGACTTCGCCGGCCGCGCAGGGGTGGGCATGGTCTTCGCCGAGTTCATTGCCCGCAGCGACGGCGGGCCAGCGGTGAGCGCCTATCGCGCCGCCTTCGCCCCCTCCGCCTTCCGGTCCCAGGGCTGGACCGCCGTGGCCACCATCGCCCTGGCCGCCGAGACGGCCGAGGCCGCCGAGCGCCTGGCCGCCCCCATGCGGGCCAGCGCCCTGGCCGGACTGGACGGCCCCGCCGCCGACGGCGAGCGCCCCCGCTTCGCCCACATCGAGGACGCCCTCGCCTTCCTGGAAGCCCGCCGCGACGACCCCCGCCTGGCCGGCGTGATCGCCCGCGCCATCGTCGGCGACCCGGACACCGTGCGCCGGGGCCTGGCGCAGAAGGCCGAGGCGACAGGGGCGGACGAGCTGTTCGTCATGGCCGTGGGTCCGGACCTGGCCAGCCGAGTGCGGTCGCTGGAGCTTATCAAGGCGGGGTGAACGCGCAGGGGGCGGATCACGATCGTGTCAGCCTCCGCCCTCCGCCATTGCCTGCAGGGAGCCGCCGGCTCCAGACTTATCGCTTGAGCGGGGGATACGCCTTGATGCCAGGGTTTCAACTTAGGGTCGGGATCGCTGGCGCCGTGGCGATGGCGTGTACCCTGTTGGCGGGCTGCGAGGTGTCCGTCCAGTTTCCACCCGTCACTGAAGCCGCTGAACAGTGGGCGCGGTCGGTGCGGGCGAAAAGGGTGGTCGCACAGGCGGTACGGGATGGACGATGCAAGGACGCCCGCGCTGTGGCCCTGGCGGTTTCAGACCCCCAACTCGCCAAGGAGGCCGAGGCGACCTGCAGGCCGAATCCGGCCAGGACAGGGTTCCCGACAGATCCCCGCGCGGCCCAGATCGACGTCCTGCGCGATGCCCAGCCCCTGGCCGGGAACAGCCCGCCCGACTGGCGGTACAGGCCTTCCCCGGAAGTCATCCAGTTCTTCTACCCGGCGGCCGCTTGGAAGGCTAAGGTGGAAGGCAAGGTCTTGGTTCGCTGCGAAGTGGACACGCAGGGGACCCCCCAGGACTGCAAGGTCATCTCTGAGACCCCACCCGAAAAGGGTTTCGGGGCGGCGGCGCTGAAGGCCGCAAGGATCTGCGAGTTCCTGCCAGCATATTCCAACGGCAAGGCCGTTGCCTCGACGGTGCGGATTCCGATCATCTTCAAGATGCTGGACTAGACGTCGGGCACCGGCCCCCGTCCGCGCCCCCTACACCGCCACCGTCGCCGCCGGGCGGGCGCGCATGGCGGTGAGCCAGCGGGTGACGCCGGTCAGTTCCTCCGGGATCTCCAGCTTGATCATGCGGGTGAAGTCGACGCCGATGAAGGCGACGATGTCGGCGATGGTCAGGCGCTCGCCAGCCAGCCATTCGTGGTCCTGCAGCTGGCGGTCGAGGATCTTCAGGCCGCGCAGGCCCGCCGTGCGGTTGGCGTCGGCGATGGCGGGGACCTGGGTCTCGAGCCGGGCCAGGGCCGGATGGGTGTGGCGGACGGCCAGCATGAGGGGCCAGGCGACCAGCAGTTCGCCCCGGCGGGTCCACATCTCGATGAGGGCGGTCTCCTCGGGGGTGGTGCCGAACAGGTTGACCTGCGGGTAGCGGCTCTCGAGGTAGCGGCAGATGGCCAGGCTCTCGGTGATGCAGGTCCCGTCGTCGAGCTCCAGGGCCGGGATGTTGGCGAGGCCGAAACGCTTGAGGTAGTCGGGGGTCTTGTGGTCGCCCTCCATGATGTTCACGCGGACGATCTCGACGTCCTCGATCCCCTTCTCGGCCATGAACCAGCGCACGCGGCGGGGATTGGGGGCGAGGGGGGTGTCGTAGAGCTTCATGGGGTTTTCCTGTGTGGGCGGGTCAGTGGAAGAGTTCGCGGGGCAGGAGGCCGACGATCGAGGCGGACAGGCAGGTGGCGAGGAAGCCGGCGAACATGGCCTTCCAGACCATGCCGATGACCTCGGACCGGCGCTCGGGCACCAGGACGGAGTAGCCCGCCACGTTCATGCCTACCGAGGCAATGTTGGCGAAGCCGCAGAGGGCATAGGTCATCAGCACCCGGGTGCGCGGGTCGATGGCGTCGAGGGGAACCGCGCCCAGCTGGATGAAGGCGGTGAACTCGGTGAGGACCAGCTTGACCCCCAGGAGAGAGCCGGCGAGCCGGGCGTCGGCGGCGGGAACGCCGATGAGCCAGACCAGGGGGGCGAAGACGAGGCCGAGGATGCGCTCGAGGGTCAGGGGCGCGCCGCCCACGTCGGGCAGGAGGCCGAGGAGGCCGTTCGCCATGCTGGCGAGGGCCACGAAGACAATCAGGGTGGCGGCGATGTTGAGGGCGATCTGGAGGCCGTCGGAGGCACCGCGGATCACCGCGTCGATGCTGCTCTCGTAGGCCTTGTCCGGGCCGGCCTCAAGGGGATCGGCCTGCTCGGCGGCGACATCACGGGGGGCGAGGATGCGGGCCAGGAGCACTCCGGCCGGCGCCGAGATGATGGAGGCGGTGATGACGTGGGCCGCGGCGTTGGGCAGGACGTCCTTCAGGATGGCGGCGTAGGCCACCATGGTCGAGCCGGCCACGCAGCTCATGCCCACGGTGATGAGCATGAAGAGCTCGGAGCGGCTGAGGCGGGACAGGTAGCTGCGGATGAAGATGGGGCCCTCGACCTGGCCCATGAAGATGGTGGCGGCCACGGCCAGGGCGGGCGGGCCGCGCAGGCCCATGGTTTTCTCGAAGATGAAGCCGAAGCCGCGGGTGAGGACCTTGAGGATCCCCCAGTGCCAGAGCAAAGCCGCCAGGGCGCAGACCACCAGGATGACCGGCAGGACGCGGAAGGCGAAGACGAAGAGGGCGCCAGCGTTGGCGACGGGATAGGGCTGCCCCTCCCCGCCCGCCAGGTAGCCGAAAACGAAGGTGACGCCCGACTGGGTGGCGGCGGCGAGGGCCTCGACCCCCTGGCCGAGGGCGGCGACCACGGCGCGCAGGGGCGGCAGGCCGAAGAGGCCTAGGACCAGCAAGAGCTGGATCAGGAGGGCACCGGCCGCCAGCTTCCAGGGGAAGATCCGGCGGTTCTCGGAGAGGGCCCAGCACAGGCCCAGGATGACGGTGAGGCCCAGAAGGCTCTGGGCGTTCTCAGCGCGAAACATGTCCTGGTCTCCCCCCGGGTGCGGCGGCCAGTTGAACGCCGCAGGGGCTCTGGCGCAACCTCCTCGCTGCAACTCCGTTGACCCCCTCACCGGGCTTGGCCCGGGGCTCCCCATGAGGTGGAGCAATGGGCGTAGAAAGCGCCGCTAGCCGTCGACGAAGCCCGCCCAGGTGGCCATGTAGGTGACGAAGGCCGGGCCCAGGCCCTCGGCCTCGAGGTGGGCGCGGGTGACCGGCAGGCTGACGGGGCGGAAGTCGGGGTTGGCGCGGGCCTTCTGCGGCCAGTCGTGGTGCAGGATGGCGGCCCGGCCGAGGAGGACGAAGTCGGCACCGGCGTCCAGCATGGCCCGGGCGTCGGCGGCGCTCACGATCTTGCCGGCCACGCCCAGGCGCACCTCTCCCCGGGGCAGGTCGGTGAAGTAGGACATGAGGGTGCGGCCGCGATGGGCCTCCTCCACCGGCTCCTTGAAACAATCCCAGAGGGACATGTCGAGGTAGTCGATCTTGGCCTCGGAAAAGAGCCGGCCGGCGAGGTCGCGGACCTCCATAAGGCTGAGGCCGAACCGCTCAGGCGACAGGCGCAGGCCGAGATTGAAGTCCGGGCGGCAGGCGGCGCGGACGCCGTCGAGGATTTCGAGGACCAGCCGGGCCCGGTTCTCGGGCGAGCCGCCATAGGCATCTGTGCGGCGATTGGTCTCGGCGCTGAGGAACTGGCAGACGATATAGCCGTGGGCGCCGTGGATCTCGACCCCGTCGAAGCCAGCCTTGTCGGCCCGGACGGCGGCGGCGATGAAGTCGTCACGCAGTTGGTGGACCTCGTCGAGGGTCAGGGCGCGGGAGCCTGTGTCGGTGTCCTCCGAGGGGCAGACCGGGGCCTCGCCGATCAGGGCCGCCGGCGAGCGCATGCCGGCGTGGTGCAGCTGGACGATGGCCAGGCTGCCGGCCTTGCGGATGTCCTCGGCCAGGCGGGCGAGACCCGGGACGTGGATGTCGGAGAAGACGCCGACCTGACCGGGGAAGCCCTGGCCGATCCGCTGGACGTGGGCCGCAGCGGTCATGGTCAGGCCGAAACCGCCCTGGGCGCGCAGGGTGAGCCAGCGGTGCTCGTCATGCGAGAGCGTCCCGTCGGGATGACTCTGCAGGTTGGTGAGCGGTGCCAGCATCAGCCGGTTCTTCATCGCCGGGCCACGAATGAAGCCCATGGGCGCGAATAGGTCGGTCATCGGTTTCCCCCTTCTTGTTGTCTCGCCGGGCCCTTAACGGACCCCCAGCTCCCGGACCAGGGCCTCGGCACCGTAGACATGGCGCAGGGCTTCGGTGGCGCCTGCGGTGGAGACCACCACGGTCCGGTTGAGGGTTCCGTCATAGCCGTAATTTCCACCGAGGGAATGGATGTTCCCGTCGAAGGCGGCGCCGAGGATTTCGCCCTTGGCGCTGATCACCGGCGAGCCGGAATTGCCGCCGATGATGTCGTTGGTGGTGACGAAGTTGAAGACGGTGTCGGGCTTCATCCGGTCGCGGGCGGCCAGCCAGCGGTCGGCCACGCGGAAGGGCTCGGCACCGGTGGCGCGCTCGTAGAGGCCGGCGATCTTCGTGGTCGCAGGCACTTCGGTCCCGCGCCAGGTCCAGCCGGCGACCTTCCCGTAGGACAGGCGCAGGGAGAAGGTGGCATCGGGATAGACCTTGTCGCCATAGACCGCGAAGCGGGCGGTAGCGATCCGGGCGGCGGCGGCCTCTGTGGGGGCGGAGACCTGGGTCTCCCAGGCCTTGCGGACCGCCCGCGCCTCGGCATCGATCTTCAGGGCGTAGCGGATCATGGGGTCGGTGGAGGCCTCGATGGCCGGCAGGCCGCCCTGCCAGAGGGCCTTGCGCACGGCCGGGTCCCCCAGCTTTGAGCCGGAGACGAGGGCCTCGGACAGGGCCTCTGGACTGTCACGGCCCAGCAGGAGCTTGGTCGCCGGGTCATCGGCAGTCAGGTACTCCCGGGTCTTCAGCAGCCAGAACTCCATCTCCAGCTGCTCCAGGGCGGGATCGACGGGGGAGGCGTCGAGAAGCTGCTTTTCCATCAGGGGCAGGCGGGCGTCGGCGAATTCTGGAAGACGCTCTGCGCTGGGCAGGGTGCGCTCGCGGGCGCCGCGGACGAGGAGGTGGGCAAAGTTGAAGAGGTCGGAGGATCCGCCCGACGCCGCCTCGAGTTGGCGGAAGCGCAGGTACTGGTCGGCATAGACCTTCTGGATGGCAGCGATCTCGGACCAGGGGTCGCGGATGCGGGCGGCCAGGGCCGGATCGGCGGCGACCCGCGCCCGCAGGTCGGCTTCCTCCGCGCGCTTGGCGTCCATCAGGGCGGGCGTGTTGAGGGCGAACTGGCGACCGAAATTGACCTTGAAGCCGTTCTCGAGGCCGAACAGGGGATCGGTGGCGATCCGGCGGCTCTCGGCGTCGCGGCGGGAGAACTCGATCAGCCGGCCGCGCAGTTCGGACCGCTGGAGCAGGCTGACCGGGATGACCAGGTCGCGCTGGGTCTCAAGCTGGGCCACCGTGAGTTGGCGGTCGGTGGAGCCCGGATTGCCGGAGACGAAGGTCGCCTCGCCCGGTACGGGCGCCCGGGCGCTCCAGGTCAGGTGCTGTGGGGTGCGAACGGCCTTGCCGTTCTCGTAGAGGCGCAGGAAGCCGACATCGAGGGCATAGCGTGGGAAGTTGAAGTTGTCCGGGTCGCCCCCGAAGAAGGCGGCGCTAAGTTCCGGAGCGAAAACAAGGCGGACATCAGAATACTTCCGGTAGCGATAGAGCTTGTGCTGGCCGCCGCGATAGAAGCTGATCACCTGGCAGCGGGTCTGGGAATCCCGGCTGCAGGTCTCGCTTTCCAGGCGGGCGTTCGCGGCGTTGCGGGCCTTGATGAAGTCGCCGCCGGACAGGCCCGAGGTCGCCTGCGAGACGTCCCCGGAGACGTCGATGATCGACAGGAGGATCTCGGCCTGAACGCCGGGACAGATCCGCTCTTCCTCGCGGGTGCGGGCCAGGAAGCTGTCCTTCACATAGTCGGCCGAACCGGTCGACAGGTTCTGGGCGCAGTCGACCACGCAGTGTTGGTTGGTCAGGACAAGGCCCTCGGGTGATACCACCGAGGCCGAGCAGCCGCTGGTCAGGCGCACAGAGGCGGCCTGGACGCGGTCGAGCCACTTCTGGTCGATCTTCACCCCGAGGGACTGTTCAACCCTGGCGGCGGGAAAGGCATCAAAGGTCCACATGCCTTCGTCCGCACGGGCGGTGACGGGGAGGCAGAGGGCGGCGGCCAGGAAAGCGCCAGCGAGCTTGAAGTCCATGTCACCATCCGTTCGCGCCCGGAACGGGCACCCGAAGCGCTTTTTAGCGAGCCCGGGTCGTCGGGGCCACCCCCTGGGGTGGGGCGCTGGCGCAAAGTCACGGTTTCAAGACGATAGCCTTACCTTCAATTAACGCAGACGGTGGGAGAGTACAGCCGGGGAAGGCTCCCCGCGGAGATACGATGTCCCTGGCCCTGGCCACGCTGCTACACGAATGGCGACGCTATCTCGCCGCCGTGCTGGCGCTCGCCTTCTCGGGTGTGCTGATCCTGTCGCAGGTCGGCCTCGTCACGGGAATCCTCACCGCCTACACCGCCACCATCGACCGGTCCCCCGCCGACATCGTCATCATGCCCCCCAAGGCCCAGAGCCTGATGGGAACCACGGTTGCAGAGGTGCCCAGCCGGATCCGACCGCGAATGTACCTGCATCCCGAGGTGGCGGCGGTCGACACCTGGGAGGTCAACATCGCCGACTGGACAAACATCCCGAAGGCGGGCGGAGAACAGGTCCGCACCTACGCCCGGGTCGCCATGGTCGATCCTACGCCCGGGTCGGTGACCTTGCCGACGGACTTTCCGGAGGCGGCCCGGCGCGCCCTGGAGACACCGATGGTGGTGGTGGTGGACGCCTCGGCCCTGAAAAAACTGGGTGTCGCCGTCGGCGATCCCGTTATCCTGCGGGGGCAGACCCTCCAGGTCGCCGCGACGGTGACGGGATACGCGAACATCGAGATCCCCACCGCCTTCGTGTCCCGGGACACCCTGATCCGACTGCGCATGTTGACCAGTGGCGACCGCAGCGGCCTGCTCCTGCTGAAGCTGAAACACCCCGAACGCGCCGCCGAGGTCCGTGACTTTCTCAACGCGCAGGCCGATGGCGAATACCGGGCCTGGCTTCCGAAGGACCTTTCCAGGGCCAACGGGGCGGAATTCATGCAGGAACAGGTCGTCGGCATCCTGCTGGGCTTCTCCCTGGTGCTGGCGCTTCTGATCGGCATCGGCATCACCTCTCAGACGCTGAGGGGTGCCGTGGCCTCGAATATCCGCGAGTTCGCCAGCCTGAGGGCCCTGGGGGTCTCGATGGGTGCCCTTCGGGGAGTAGTGGTGGAGCTGGCCTTCTGGGTCGGGATCGCTGGCCTCCTGGTCACGGCCCTTTTGATGGGATGCGTCCTTGCGGCGGCGCGGTTGAACAACATCGCAATGAGCCTGCCGCTGGCCTATGTGGGCGAGGTGGCCGTCCTGCTGATGGCCATCGCCCTGGTCTCCGGCTTCCTGTCCCTGGGCGCCCTGTCGCGGAGCCAGCCGGCGGAGCTGCTGAGATGAGCGGCGCGATCGCCATCAGGGCCGAGGGCCTGACCAAGCGCTACACATCCGGAAACACGGTCCTGACGGTGCTGGATGATGCGGCCTTCTGGGCCCGGAGCGGCGAGATCACCCTGGTCATGGGCCCCTCTGGCTCGGGCAAGTCGACCCTCATCGCGGTGCTGTCTGGCCTGCTGAGGCCCGACGCTGGGCGCGTGACCGCCCTGGGCGCAGACCTCTGGACGCTCCGGCCAGCCGAGATTGACCGGTTCCGGCTGGCCAACTGCGGCTTCATCTTCCAGGGCTTCAATCTCTTCCCGGCCCTCACCGCCCTGGAGCAGGTTTCCCAGGTGCTGCGCTTTGCCGGACGCAGCCCGAAGGCGGCCCGCGCCCAGGCCGAGGCCTCCCTGGACGCCGTGGGCATGACCCCGCGCCTGAACCTGCGCCCTGCGGAACTGTCCGGCGGCGAGAAGCAGAGGGTGGCCATCGCCCGGGCCCTTGCCAAGCAGCCCCGCCTGATTTTCGCCGACGAACCCACCTCAGCCCTCGACGGCGAGAACGGCCAGCGGGTCATCTCCCTCCTGCAGGGCGCGGCCCGGGAGCAGGACGCGGCGGTGATCTGCGTCACCCACGACCAGAGACTTGAAGCCTGGGCGGATCGGGTCATCCATATCGAGGATGGCCGGATCGCCGGAACCGAAGCGGAGACACCATGACAGGCCTGCTGCG
>CAMAOY010000053.1 GCA_945859865.1 Phenylobacterium deserti | reverse complement strand
CGCGACGCTCCAACCGCTCGCGGATCTGGAGGCCCGTTGTTCCGGCCTCACCATCAATGAAAACCTTGGGGGTCATGCGGCCTGTCCTGGGGTCACGACACGAAAAGGGGCGCTCCGGTAAGCCCGAAGCGCCCCAGTATCCCGATTGGAGACGTTGTCTAGCGCTTTGAGAACTGGAAGCTGCGGCGGGCCTTGGCCTTGCCGTACTTCTTACGCTCGACCACTCGGCTGTCGCGGGTCAGGAAGCCGTGGGGCTTCAGGACCGAGCGAAGCCCAGGCTCGAAATAGGTCAGGGCCTTGGAGATGCCGTGGCGGATCGCGCCAGCCTGCCCGGACAGGCCCGAGCCGGCCACCGAGACGACCACGTCGAACTGGCCAGAGCGGTCGGAGACATCCATAGGCTGGGCGATCATCATCCGCAGCACCGGGCGGGCGAAATACACCTCCTGGTCGCGACCGTTGATGGTGATCTGGCCCTTGCCCGGCTTGATCCAGACGCGGGCAACCGCATTCTTGCGCTTGCCGGTCGCGTAGGCCCGGCCCTGGGCGTCGACCTTGCGCTCATAGACGATCGCCTGGGGGGCGGCCTGGGTGGAGAGGTTTTGCAGGGCATCGAAGCCCGTAGGCGCTGGAGCGTCGGTCATTGTCTTACTTGCTCCGCACGTTCTTGGCGTTCATGTCGCCAAAGACCAGGGTCTCCGGGTTCTGGGCGACGTGGGGATGCTCCGCACCGGCATAGACCCTCAGATGGGTGAGCTGGCGGCGGGCTAGCGGGCTTTCCTTGGGAAGCATGCGTTCGACGGCCTTCTGGAGCACGCGCTCGGGGAAACGCCCGCCGAGGATCTTGTCCGCGGTCCGCTCCTTGATGCCGCCGGGATGGCCGGTGTGCCAGTAATAGGTCTTCTGCTGGAGCTTGCGCCCCGTCAGCCGGACCTTGTCCGCGTTGATCACGACCACGAAGTCACCGCAGTCGACGTGCGGGGTGTAGTCAGGGCGATGTTTGCCGCGGAGACGTATGGAGATGAAGGAAGCGAGGCGGCCGACAACGGCGTTCTCGGCATCGATCATTATCCACTTCTTCTCGACGTCGGCGGGCTTCAGGGAAGCCGTCGTCTTCAGCATGGGAACAGGTCCGTTAGTTGAACGTGGGCCGGAGCCCGAGGTGAGGCGGGCGGATACGACAGGGGACCCAGCCCTGTCAACATGCGGCCCTAAAAAATCTCGTAACCTACTGTGTTTCCAAACTTATTTAGTTAAGGTAACATGATACCTATTCAGGCGCGCCGAGTGACCCACAGGAACCCAGTCGCAAGTCCGAGTAGGAGAGCGGCGGCAGCCTGGTGCGCAAGCCCGAGATCGATGGGCGTCGCCCACATCAAGGTCCAGATCCCCAGCCCGGCCTGGCAGATGACACCAAACCCCAGGGCGACGGCCATCCGCCTTACCGGGGTTAAGGACACCCGACCTGTCACGGCGGCATAGATCAGCCCCGCCGCGCAGAGGCAAAGCAGATAGGCCCCCATGCGGTGGTGAAACTGTACAGCGGGAATGGAGTGGGCGAAGGTGCCCCACAGGCCCTGCCCGGCATAGTCCTGCGGGAAGAGCCGACCGCCCATCAGGGGCCAGTCGTTCAGCACGTAGCCGGCGTCGTTTCCTGCCACCAGGGCCCCGAGCAGGATCTGGATGTAGACAAGGACAGCAAGCACAAGGGCGATCTGCGGCCAGGCGCCACGACCGCGCCGCCGAGCCGGGCCATTCCAGGCCTCAAGTCCTGTCCAGAGCAGGGCCGCAAGCAGGAAGAAGGCAAGACCAAGGTGGGTCATCAGCCGCTCCGGAGCCACTGAAACCCGTTGGCTCAGTCCGCTGGCCACCATCCACCAGCCAATGACGCCCTGGAGCCCGCCCAGGGCCAGGAGGGCCCAGCAGCGTCCCACCAGCCGCTTTGGGATCTGGCGCGTGAACAGGAAGATCAGGAAGGGGAGCCCGAAGGCTATCCCGACCAACCGCCCCAGGAATCGGTGGCCCCACTCCCACCAGTAGATCGTCTTGAAGGCGTCGAGAGACATGCCCCGGTTGACCTGTTGGTACTGGGGGATGGCCTTGTACTTCTGGAACTCCGACGCCCAATCGGCTTCCGACAGGGGCGGAAGTGCGCCGGTCACGGGTTTCCACTCGGTGATGGAGAGTCCAGAGTTGGTCAGGCGGGTGGCGCCGCCCACCACGACCATGACCAAGACCAGGGCCGCGACGAGGAAAAGCCAGATGGCGACAGGGCGGGATCGTTCCGAGTTGGGCATGGGCCTCAATCGCTCCTGTCGAAAGCCTCTTGGGTCCGCACCCAACCCCGGGTGACGAACGCGAACAGCCGGGATATAGGCGCGCTCATGCCGCCTCGCCTCAGAAGTTTTGTGGGATCCGTCCTGATCCTCATTTTCCTCGCCGGATATGTCTGGGCGGCCACGACTCTCGCCGACCGACTACCCGACAACATGTGGATCAAGCTGGTCTACTTTGCCGTCGTGGGGATCGGCTGGGGACTGCCCATCCTGCCCCTGATGACCTGGATGAACCGAGGCCGATAGGCCGATGGTCGGAGCGGCGGGATTCGAACCCACGACCCCTTGACCCCCAGTCAAGTGCGCTACCAGGCTGCGCTACGCTCCGACATCGGCGAGCGGTTCTTCTAGCGGCTTGCGCCCGCCGGGCAAGTGATTTCGGCGTCAACCGGCCAGCAGGGCGTCAAGCCTGAGCTTGATGGCGATCAGGTCTTCCCGGGTCGCCGCCAGCCGCGTCCGGGCGCCCTCGTCGCGAGGTGGCTGCGAAGGTTCTTGGGCGACTTGGGGCGGCTCAGCGGCAAAGGCGATGCCCGCTTCGGGGGCAGTTGCGATTGGGCTTGCGAGCGCATAGAGGGCCTTGGCCCCGTCTCGGCGGCAGACCTGCTGGACGTCCCGGATCGAGCGGCCATGGTCATGAAGCAGGGTGCGCAGGCTCCGCAGCAGGGCGACGTCCTGGGGGCGATAGAACCTTCGTCCCCCCGCCCGTTTCATCGGTCGGATCACCGAGAACCGGGTCTCCCAGAACCTCAGCACATGAGGTGCAACCCCGACCTCATCGGCGGCCTCCGAGATCGTCCGGAAGGCTTCGGGGCCCTTGGCCACGGATTACTTCGATAGCGCGCGGTCGATGCGCGCCTTCATGACCTGGCTGGCGCGGAACCCGATGACGCGGCGAGGTTCGATGGCCGCAGGCTCACCCGTCTTGGGATTGCGACCCATCCGCGCGCGCTTGGCCCGCACCTGGAAGACCCCGAAGCCGGACAGCTTGACCTGTTCGCCCTGTTCAAGGGCCTGGGCTGTCAGTTCCAGGGTACGCTCGACCAGCTCCGCGCAGTCCTGGCGGGTCAGGCCCACCTCTTCGTGGACCGCTTCCGCAAGATCGGCCCGTGTGACTGTGGATCCGTTCATGGTCCTTGTCCGTGCCCCAGGTGAGACCGCGCGTCGCGCGATACGTTAACGCCAGAGATAAGCCTTTCAACTCAGGCGCATCAAGCCTGAAGTTAACGATTTTTAGGCTCTAGAGCCGCAAGGCGCACGCGCCCCAGGTCAGACCACCGCCCATGGCCTCCAGAAGGACCAGCTGTCCGGGCCGGACCCGGCCGTCAGCAATGCCCTGGGCCAGGGCCAGGGGAATGGAAGCTGCTGAGGTGTTGGCGTGCTCGGCCACCGTTGAGATCACCTTGGCCTCGTCTATGCCGAGCCGGTGAGCGACCCCGTTCAATATGCGCTGGTTCGCCTGGTGGGGAATGAACCAGTCAACGTCGGAAACCGCGATCCCGGCGTCCGCCGCCGCGGCCGTGACGGCTTCGGCAATGTTGATGACAGCGTGCTTGAAGACCTGGTTTCCCTGCATCCGCAGGTGGCCGACCTTGCCGTTGGTCGAGACGCCCCCGTCCACGTAGAGAAGGTCCTGCTTGGTGCCGTCTGCCCGCAGGGCAAAGCCAAGGAGCCCCCGGTCGGAGGCATCGCCCCTGCCCTCACCGGGCTCAACCACGACGGCGCCGGCACCATCCCCGAACAGGACGCAGGTCCCGCGGTCGGTCCAGTCCATCAGCCGGGTCATGGTCTCGGCGCCGATCACCAGGGCGCAGCGGGATCGCCCTCGGGCCACGAAGCCATCGGCCGTGGACAGGGCGTAGACAAAGCCTGAGCAGACGGCCTGGATGTCAAAGGCAATGCCCACCGGACACCCCAGCTTGCGCTGGACGATGGTGGCCACCGCCGGGAAGGTGAGGTCCGGGGTCGTCGTCGCAACGATGATCAGGTCGACGTCCGAAGGCGACCGGCCTGCCGCCTCGAGGGCCTTGCGGGCGGCCTCGACGGCCAGGTCGGAGACAGCCTGGTCCGGCGCAGCCCGGTGCCTCTGGCGGATGCCTGTGCGCTCCTGAATCCATTCGTCGGAGGTATCGACGAAGCGGGCGAGGTCCGCATTGCTGACGATTTCCTCGGGTAGGTAGCCGCCCACGCCTGTGACCACGCTGCGGATCACGCGAGATCCCCTTGCGCCGCCGGGAAGCCGAGGCCGAGCCGTGTCATGTTTCGCTCGATCTGGCTCAAGAGGTCACTGGCCGCCAGGTCCACGGCCAGGCCAACCGAGCGGCCAAACTCCCGGGCGTCGGCACCGCCGTGGCACTTTACCACCAGCCCGCCGAGGCCCAGCAGGGGCGCCGCCGGGGTCGGCGTAATCCGGTCGCGAAAGCGCCTCAGGGCCGGGCGGGCCAACAGGGCACCGATCTTGGCGGGAAGGCTCGAGGTCAGGGCGGCCTTGAGCTCCTCGGTGATGTAGCGCGCCGCCCCCTCCCCGGTCTTCAGAGCGACATTACCGGTGAAACCATCGGTCACGACCACGTCCACCAGGTTGGTGGAGAGGTCGTCGCCCTCGACGAAGCCGTGATAGGCGATGTCCAACTTGCCGCTGCGCAGGATGGCGTGCGCCTGCTGCACCTCGTCATGGCCCTTCATCTCCTCGGAGCCGACGTTCAGCAAGCCGACCCGGGGCCTCTCCACGCCATAGGCCACCCTGTGATACGCCTCGCCGAGGATGGCGAATTCCACAAGCCGCTCGGCGTCGCAGTCAATGTTCGCCCCGGCGTCCAGGAGTGTGGTCACACCCCTGAGCCCTGGCCAGGGCACCACCAGCGGCGGCCGCTCCATGGGCACGCTCATGCGCAGGATCAGCCGGGCGATGGCCATCAGGCTACCTGTACTGCCGCAGGAGACGGCGGCGACCGCTTCCCCGGACTTTACAGCCTCGATGGCGTTCCACATGGAGGCGCCCTTGCCCCTGCGGACGGCCGTCGCCGGCTTCTCGTCTGACGCGATAACCTTGTCGGTGTGGCGGATCTCGGACCGCCGGGCGAGTTCCGGGGTGCGGGCCAGTTCGGGACGAAGGCGAGCCTCGTCCCCATGCAGCAGGAACCGCACCGTCGTGGGCACGCTCTTCAGAGCAAGGGCCAGACCCGGAACTATCGCCGAAACCCCGTGATCGCCGCCCATGGCGTCGATGGAAATGACACTCGATACGGTCAACAGACTCAGCCCGCCCCTACCCGCCGGAGGGCGCAGGATACAGGCCCAAGACGGGCATGCAAATGAGGGCCGGCCGGCATCACGGACGCCTGTCCTTCAACCTATCGAGGGCCGCGAAGGGCGAAGTCGTATCCGGACCCGCAGTCCAGTCGAAAACGGCGTCGGACCTGCGGGGGAAGGGATCGATCGCCAGGGCGAGATGCTCCTCGAGAATGGCCTCGACGTCGACGGCGTCTCCTTCGAGGACGTCGGGCGGATCGGGGCTCTCCAGCGAGATCTCGACCTCGCCGTCACCCGTTTCGGCGGGAAGGTTGGGACTGCCCTCCGGGACTAGCCGGAGGTCAATGTCGCCGGCTATGGGCTGGGAGAAGGCCTCGAGGCTCAAGCCGCAGACCTGGATGACCTGACCCTGGAAGCGTCCCCTGACCTCGCACCCATCCAGCCAGGGGCGGACCTCAAGGCGCGCCTCCAGCTTCGGAAGGCCCTCAAGGCCCAGGCGTAGGGCCAGCCCAGCCCTCGCCGCCTCGTCGGGCACCAGATGAAGACTGAGAGGCCCGGTCGCCAGGTCGCCCAGCCGGAACTGCGTCACACCGGTCATTTCGCGCTCCAGTCGACCTGTCCGCCCAGCAATCCCTGGAGGGGCAGCATGGCGAGGTGGCTGCGCTGCGCATGGACATAGGCGGCCAGTTCAGCCACCGGCGGCGCCTCCAGCCCCTCATAGACCGTACGCGCCAGGATCGTCTCCAGCCCATCCGCTTCGCCGGTGCCCGCAAAGGCGGCCTCATAGCTGCGAAGGCGACCGTAAAGCGCCTCTCCGATCTTGCGCATCTTTTTCCCGACTGAGAGATCGCCCACGCCCATCTCCCGGAGCGCATCGTCGAGTGAGCGTATGTAAGCATCGAAGAGCCCCTGGGAGACCTCCCCGGCCTCCGGGCCCTGGCGGACAAGCCGGTCGAGCAACAGGATCACGTGCAGCGTATACTGCTCGAACCGCCCCTCGACGGTGTCCGGTGTCCGCAGCTCCGCATACAGGTCTGGCCGCCGGGCCTGGACGACGCATGCGGCGTAGAGCCTCTTGCCGACTTCCTGCTCGGGTCGCTTTTTGAAAAGTTGCATCTTGGCCTCGATTTCGCCCCCGTCTGCGCGTATCGCCGGCATTGCAGTAAGGGGCGACGGGCGCTAGGTCAAAGCCCGGAGCCAAGAGACGGGACACACATGCTGAAACGCGCCGCCTTCGCCATTGTGCTCGGAGGGTTCGCCCTGACGGGTGCCTGCGCGCCGGTCACCACATTTTCCGGCTTCCAGGCGATCGAATCCAATCCCCGCGATGTCAAGCCCGGGACCGACAGCAAGGCCAGCGTGCGAGGTCGCCTTGGCTCCCCCTCCACGGTCTCAGCCTTCGACCCCAACGTCTGGATCTATATGAACCAGATGAAAGAGACCGTGGCTTTCTTCAAGCCCACCGTCACCCGCCGGGACATCACCATCATCACCTTCGACAAGGAAACGGAAGCGGTGAAGACGGTCGACAACCTGACCCTGGCGGAGGGCAAGGTCATCGCCTTCAACGGCCGCGAAACCCCAACCCGTGGCCGCGAGCTGACCGTCGTCGAACAGTTGATCGGCTCGATCGGAGCCGGCGGCCTGCTCCCCCGCGAGGACGAAGGCGTCCCCGGGTCCCGTCCTGGAGACCGCCGCTAGATCCTGGAACCGAACTCCGGGACAACGCTTGGCCGGGCTGGCACCTCGCGCCAGGATACCCACGCTCAGCCCTCCAGGTCCTCCGCAGACATGAAAACGCCCCGGAGAGATCTCCGGGGCGTCGTCAGTCTTGGGGTTGGCTTGGGGGCTTCAGCCCTGTGCGTAGAGGATGGCGAGCAGCAGGAGGGCCACGATGTTGGTGATCTTGATCATCGGGTTCACGGCGGGACCTGCGGTGTCCTTGTAGGGGTCGCCGACGGTGTCCCCGGTCACAGCGGCCTTGTGGGCCTCGGAACCCTTGCCGCCATAGTGACCTTCCTCGATCAGCTTCTTGGCGTTGTCCCACGCGCCGCCGCCAGAGGTCATCGAGATGGCCACGAACAGGCCGGTCACGATCACGCCCATCAGCATGGCGCCCAGGGAGGCAAAGCCGTTGGCCTTGCCCGCCGCGGCGGTGATGATGAAGAACAGGACGACGGGTGAGACAACTGGCAGCAGGGACGGCACGACCATTTCGCGGATGGCAGCGTTCGTCAGGATGCTGACAGCCCGGCCGTACTCCGGCTTGACCTCGCCGGTCATGATGCCCGGGTTCTCACGGAACTGGCGACGGACTTCCTCGACCACCGATTGCGCAGCCCGACCGACGGCGGTCATGCACATGCCGCTGAACAGGAAGGGAAGCAGGCCACCGAACAGGAGGCCGACCACCACATAGGGGTTTGAGAGGTCGAAGGCCACGACACCCAGGCCGTCGAAGAAGGACCCCGGCTTGGCCTCCGCCGAGAAGTACTTGAGGTCCTCGGTATAGGCCGCAAAGAGTACCAAGGCACCCAGGCCGGCCGAACCAATGGCGTAGCCCTTGGTGACGGCCTTGGTGGTGTTGCCCACAGCGTCGAGGGCGTCGGTGGTCACGCGGACTTCGGGGGGCAGGCCCGCCATTTCAGCGATGCCACCGGCATTGTCCGTCACCGGGCCAAAGGCGTCCAGGGCGACGATGAAGCCCGCCAGCGACAGCATGGCCGTCGTGGCGATGGCGATGCCGTAGAGGCCCGCCAGGGGGTATGTGATCATGATGCCAGCGATGATCACGAGGGCCGGGGCCGCTGTGGACTCCAGGCTCATGGCCAGGCCCTGGATCACGTTGGTGCCATGCCCGGAGACGGAAGCCTGGGCCACCGACTTCACGGGTCGGAAGCCCGTTCCCGTGTAGTACTCGGTGATCACCACAATGAGTGCCGTCACCGCGAGGCCGACCAGGCTGCAGAGGAACAGCGACTGGGCGGTGATGACCAGGCCCGCACCCGTGGTGACCGGAACCGGGACCAGGGTGTTCACGACCCACCAGATGGCACCGATCGACAGCACGCCAGTGATGATCAGGCCCTTGTAGAGGGCACCCATGATGTTCTGCGAGCGGCCAAGCCGGACGCCGAAGGTGCCGATGATTGAGGTCACGATGCAGACCGCGCAGATGACCAGCGGCAGCAGCATCAGGTTCAGGGCGTTGGCGCCGAAGAAGATGGAGGCCAGGACCATGGTGGCCACGGTGGTCACGGCATAGGTCTCGAAGAGGTCAGCCGCCATGCCGGCGCAGTCGCCAACATTGTCGCCCACGTTGTCTGCGATGGTCGCCGCGTTGCGCGGGTCGTCCTCAGGGATGTTAGCCTCGAGCTTCCCGACCAGGTCGCCGCCCACGTCGGCACCCTTGGTGAAGATGCCTCCGCCGAGACGGGCGAAGATTGAGATCAGCGATGCACCAAACCCGAGAGAGACAAGGGCATCGATGACATGACGGTCATTGTACGCCAGGCCCATCGGCCCGGTCAGGATGTAGAAATATCCCGCCACACCGATCAAGGCAAAGCCGGCGACCAGCATTCCAGTGATCGCCCCCGCGCGGAAGGCCAGGGCCAGACCCTGGGCCAGACCCTCCGAGGCCGCCTGGGTGGTCCGGACGTTGGCGCGGACCGAGACCAGCATGCCCACGAAGCCAGCCAGGCCCGACAGGACGGCGCCGATCAGGAAGCCGAGGGCAGCCTTGGCCCCGAGCAGGGGAAAGAGCGCGACGAAGATGACGGCACCGACAATGGCAATCGCGGTGTACTGCCGGTTGAGATAGGCCTGAGCGCCCTCCTGGATCGCTGCAGCGATTTCCTGCATGCGCGCGTTACCCGGAGAGGCCCGCATGAGCGAGGCCGTCTGGACGGCACCATAGAGCACCGCGAGAATGCCGGCTAAGATCGCCAGCAGAAGATAATTCATGATTGAAGCGCCCCTTCAGTGACTGAGCGAGGGCGATTGGACTGGACGAAATCCATGTCCGATGACCCCCCCAGGTGATTTTTCGACACGACGAAACGCCCGAGTCTGCGGTCGCCGAAAGTCGCGGGAAACTGCCAAACCTCGGCCCGCCATGCAACGACTGTTCACCAGCACCGCGCGCCTGCAGGTGAACCCATTGTTATTCCACATCCTTTGACCCGATTCAGAGTTAGGGACGGATGGGCTGGCGGGGCTTGGAGCCTGAACCGGGTGCGGAATAAAGCAACTTTTGAGGCTTCTGGTCCTTGATTTCCACCGACCGGACCCGGGTGGCACCATAGACGGCGCGGGCCGCGCTGAGGGTTTGGGCCTCCAGCTTCTGCGTGTCCAGGGTCATGAGGTCGGTCCCTGAGTTCAAAGGTGCCCGGTAGGCTGCCTTGAGCATGTGCTCACGGACGAAGGGTTCCCCCGCCTCGATGTCTGGCCGAGCGATACCGGGGTTGAGGTTTATCCGCAGGCGCACGAAGACGTAGTTTACCACCCGCCCGTCTTGCAGGATGGGCAGGCCCACACCCGAGATATCAAGTCGGAGGTTGGCTTCAGTGGGCTCCTTGGCTGGCTTTTCTTCCTTGGCCTGGGCCATTGCGGGCGCAAGAGCGTGAAGGCCCAGACCGAGGGTCAGGACCATAAGGACGGTCCTGAACCGGCGGATGGCTTTGTGGGCGGCCAGACAAGTCGCCAGGGCCCGCGGCCGCCGAGCCTGATATTCAGTCATGCCTCCAGCCTCCGGCTCCGGCCTCGATTTCACGACCCTCATACAGGACGCCGGACGCACCCTCCACAAAGCAACCGATCACAGTGCAACCAGCGTCCAGGAGGGTGGCCCGACTCTCAGAATGTGCCGCAAGCACAAGCTCATAGTCATCGCCGCCGGATGCCAGAGCGATCCGGGCGCGGCAGGCATCGGGCTCGCCGGACAGCCAGAGCCCGCCACCTGGCGACAGGGGAAGGAGGTCGAGGTCGATCCGGACGCCACACCCGGAGGCCCTGGCGATATGCCGGGCATCGGCGACGAGGCCGTCTGAGATGTCAGCGGCTGCCCTGGCGTGCGAACGCACCAGGTCGCGCAGGTCCAGCCGGGGCGTAGGCCTGCGGAATCTCTGCACCAGTTGGCCGCCGGGGTCAGCGATCTCCCCCCGGAGGGCGCGCAGGCCCAGCCAGGAATCCCCGATCGGGCCGCTCACCGCCAGCAGGTCGCCCGGCCTGGCTCCAGAGCGGCGAACCATCCCGCCCGATGGGCAACAGCCAAAGAAGGTGCCGGAGACCATGAAGGGCCCCGGGGTCGAGACCGTGTCGCCACCCAGCAGGTTGATCCCGAACGCCGCCGCCTCACTTGCCAGTCCGGTGGCGAAGGCGCGACGCTTGGACAGGGGCCAGTCCGGGGACCAGGCCAGCGATTGCAGCCAGGCGAAGGGCTCGGCGCCCTTGGCGGCAAGGTCGGACAGGTTCACCCGCAGGAAGCGCGCAGCGACCACCTCCGGCGCCTCACCGACGGGGAAATGCACCCCTTCCACAAGGGCGTCCTGGGTGACGACCATGTCCTGGCCCTGCAGGGCCGGCAGGATCGCTGCGTCGTCCAACAGGTCGAGGGCGCCGGCATCACCCCGGGTCAGGGGGCGGAAGAGTTCGGCAATCTGCTCGAACTCGTCCGGGCCGGGTGCGGGATCAGCCCCGGACATCCCGGGCCAGACCGTCCAGAGCGGCGTTCACGAACCCAGGCTCAGGCCCTTCGAAGAAGGACCGTGCCAGGTCGACATATTCGTTGATCGCCACTTCCACGGGCACATCGGGCCTGTGGGCCAGCTCGAAGGCGCCGGACCTCAGGATCGCCCGCACGGTGGCGTCCAGGCGATCGAGCCGCCAGCCCTCGGCAAGCCTGCGGGCGATGCCGGCATCGATCTGGCGCTGGTTGTCGACGACACCCCGCACCAGCTCGGCGAAGAAAGGTTCATCCGCGGAGGCCAGGGCCTCGCCCTCCTCCGGGCTGATCGCCCGGTCGAACCTGTGCTCGGAGAACTCCCGGATCACCGCCTCCACCCCCACCCCTGAGACTTCCATCTGGTAGAGGGCCTGTACCGCCGCCAGGCGGGCGACCGACCGCGCCGTATGAGACGAAGCCTTCACCTGTCCTGGCCGAGGAACTGGCGCCGGAGGGCGATCATTTCCAGGGCTGCCCGGGCCGCACCCCCGCCCTTGTCGCCCTCGCTGACGCGGGCCCGGGCCCAGGCCTGGTCCGCATCCTCGACAGTCAGGATCCCGTTACCCAGGCAGACACCCTTGCGGACCGTGAGGTCCATCAGGCCCCGTGCGCTTTCGTTCGAGACGATCTCGAAGTGATAGGTCTCGCCCCGGATCACAGTCCCAAGGGCCACATAGCCGTCATAGGCTATGCCCGCCGGGGAGTGGTGCGCCTCATCCGCCTGGGCAATGGCCCCGGGTACCTCAAGTGCGCCGGGCACGCTGACCACGTCGAACTCGGCACCGTGGGCGGACAGGACGTCGGACGCCCCGCGAAGGAGCTCGTCGGCGAGGTCGTCGTAGAACCGGGCCTCGACAATCAGAAGGCGCAGCTTGTCCTGGGTCATTTCGATAATCCTTTTCCGGACAGCCTAGGCGGTTTCCCGCCAACGCGCGAGGTAGCGGGCCAGCATGTCGATCTCAAGGTTGACGCGATCGCCGGCGGCGAGGTCGCCCAGGGTGGTGACTTCCCAGGTGTGGGGGATCAGGTTGACCCCGAAGACGTCGTCCTCGACGCCGTTCACGGTCAGGGACACGCCATCCACGGTGATCGAGCCCTTGGAGGCGATAAACCGGTGAAGCGGTCGCGGCGCGCGAAACTCGACCCTGCGGGAGCCGCCCTCCGGCGTCACCGAAAGAACCTCACCGATCCCGTCCACGTGCCCGGATACGATATGGCCGCCCAGCTCGTCGCCGACCTTCGCCGCTCGCTCCAGATTGATGCGCCGACCCACCTTCCAGTCACCGAGGTGCGTCAGGGAAAGAGTCTCGCCGGAGACCTCCACCGCAAACCCGCCTTCCATCTTCTTAACCACGGTCAGGCAGCAACCCGAGTGGCTGATAGAGGCCCCGATGTCGACGGTGGACAGGTCGTAGGACGTGGCGATTTCGAAGCGCCAATCCCTGTTGGTGTCGCGCACCGCGCGTACGGTTCCGATGTCAGTGATGATCCCGGTGAACATTAGGTCCTCTCGTAGGTTTCGCAGAGGTCGGGCCCG
Organism: Phenylobacterium deserti; assembly: GCA_945859865.1. Taxonomy (GTDB): domain Bacteria; phylum Pseudomonadota; class Alphaproteobacteria; order Caulobacterales; family Caulobacteraceae; genus Phenylobacterium; species Phenylobacterium deserti_B. The sequence goes on along the minus strand of CAMAOY010000053.1, from coordinate 3,304 downwards.
AACTCCGCCAGGGAAACGCGCCGGAACCGCGGGACATCCGCAAGGCGATCCCATGGCAGATCGCCTAACGCGGGTCGACCCTGGGCCCCCAGGATAAGGGGTGCTCGGAACCAGATCAGCCTGTCCACCCATCCCGCCGCCAGGAAGGAGGCCGCCACCTGGCCGCCGCCTTCCAGGAACAGGCGCTCCAATCCCTCGGACCGCAGGGCAGCGAGCACCTGGTCCGGCTCCGGGCGGGTGCCCTGCTCTCCCAGGCTCAGAACCCTGACGCCCAGCTCGACCAGGGCCGGGTCCGCAGGTCCCGAAGCCACGATGTAGGTCGGGATATCCCGCGCCGTCCTGGCCAGCCTCGAGGACGGGGAAAGCCGCTGCCGCGTATCCAGCACGACCCGCGCGGGCTGTGGCGCCTGGTGGCCCTCAAGCCGGACGGTCAACTCGGGGTCGTCGGCCAGGGCGGTCTCGATCCCGATCACCACGGCCTGACAGGCAGCCCGGAGCCGATGGACCTCCTGCCGGGCCGCCTCCCCCGTTATCCACCGGCTCTCGCCTGTCGAGGTGGCGATCCGGCCGTCCAGGCTGGTCGCAAGCTTGAGGGTGACCCCGCTAGCGGTCATCCTCTCCGCTCTCGCTCAGGCCTTCACGCCCGAGGAAGGTCGCGAACTCACCCGCCTCCCGGAAGTCCCGGTAGACCGAGGCGTATCGGACATAGGCCACGTCATCGAGGGCTTTGAGCTGCTTCATCACCATCTCGCCGACCACGGAGGACGCCAGCTCGGTTTCCCCCAGGCTCTCGAGTTGGCGCACAATCTGCGAGAGCATCCGCTCGATACGTTCAGGTTCGATGGGCCGCTTGCGCGTTGCGATGGCGACGGACCTGCCAAGCTTGTCCCGGTCAAAGGGCGTGCGCCGCCCCGACCGCTTCAGGATGGTGATCTCGCGCAGCTGGACGCGCTCGAAGGTGGTGAACCGCCCGCCACATTCCGGGCAGAGGCGCCGCCGGCGAATGGCCGCACCGTCGTCTGACGGCCGGCTGTCCTTTACCTGGCTCTCGAGACGTCCACAGAACGGGCAACGCATGATCTGGCCCCTCCCGCCTGGGCCGACCCCTATTAGGGCCCTCAGCCGTAGATAGGAAAGCGTTTCGTCAGGGCCAGGACCTCGCTCCCGACCTTGGCCTCCACGGCGGAATTGTCCCCGCCCGCGGCCACGCCGTCCAGTACCTCTCCGATCCAACGACCCACCTGCCGGAACTCGGCCTCGCCGAAGCCGCGGGTCGTTCCGGCCGGGGTTCCGACCCGTATGCCCGATGTCTGGACGGGCGGGAGGGGGTCGAAGGGAATGCCGTTCTTGTTGGTGGTGATGCCAGCGCGCTCGAGGGCAACCTCGGCGTCCGCCCCATTCACGCCCTTGGGCGTCAGGTCCACCAGCATCAGGTGGCTGTCCGTACCGTTCGAGACGATCCGGAAGCCGGCCTGCTGAAGGCTGTCGGCCAGGGCCCGGGCATTGTCGATCACCTGTTGGGCATAGACCTTGAACTCAGGCCGCAGGGCTTCACCGAAGGCCACGGCCTTGGCTGCGATCACGTGCATGAGCGGCCCGCCCTGGAGCCCAGGGAACACCGCCGAATCCAGCTTCTTCGCCAGCTTCTTGTCGTTGGTGAGGATCAGCCCACCCCGGGGGCCCCTCAGGGTCTTGTGGGTCGTGGTCGTCACCACATGGGCGTGCGGGAAGGGATTGGGATAGACGCCACCCGCCACCAGGCCCGAATAATGGGCGATGTCGGCCATCAGAAGGGCACCGACCGAGTCTGCGATCTCGCGGAAGCGGGCGAAGTCAATGTGCCGCGAATACGCCGACCCTCCCGCAATGATCACCTTGGGCCGTTCGGCCAGGGCCAGTTCGGCGGCCTGGTCATAGTCGATCAGATCATCCTGGGGCCGCACGGCGTAATGCACCGGCCGGAACCACTTGCCCGACTGGTTGACGCTCTTGCCGTGGGTCAGGTGACCGCCTGCCGCCAGGTCCATGCCCATGAAGGTATCCCCGGGCGACAGGGTCGCCATGAAGACCGCCTGGTTGGCCTGGCTGCCGGAATGGGGCTGCACGTTGGCATAGTCGCACCCGAACAGGGCCTTGGCCCGCTCGATAGCCAGGACCTCGGCCTCGTCCACCACCTCGCAGCCGCCATAGTAGCGCTTGCCCGGATAGCCCTCGGCGTACTTATTCGTCAGCACCGACCCCTGGGTCTCGAGCACCGCCCGGGAGACGATGTTTTCCGAGGCGATCAGCTCGATCTGTTCCTGCTGGCGCCGGAACTCCCCCGAGAGAACTGCGGCCAGGGCGGGATCGGACTCGGCCACCGAAGCTGAAAAGAAACCCGCGGGAACGCCGGCGGCGAGGGTCTGTGAGATCATGGTGCCAGTCCTGAAGATTCGGCTGCGCTGAAGACCCGGTGTTTACAGCCTTGGCACCACGGGCGGAACCACCATCGGAGAGCAGAGATCGGAAAAGTCAGCGTGGCTCAGGCGGCCTGACCGCCAACCCGCTGGATGTTGCAGCGAACCCACAGTGTCTCGAGGGCGCGGACCAGATTGTCCATCATCTCATCCGTGTGCGCCGGACTTGGCGTGAAGCGAAGGCGCTCCGTGCCGCGGGGAACGGTAGGGTAGTTGATCGGCTGAACGTAGACGCCGTGATCCTCGAGCAGGATGTCCGAGATCATCTTGCAGTGGACCGGGTCGCCAACCAGAACGGGGACGATATGGCTGACCGATGGCATGACCGGCAGGCCCGCCGACTCCATCCGCGCCTTCAGGGCCGCCGCGCGCTCCTGGTGGACCTCGCGGACCTCATTGTGTTCCTTCAGCCAGCGGATCGAGGCCACGGCACCCGCAGCGATGGCCGGCGGAACGGAAGTGGTGAAGATAAAGCCATCGGCGAAGGACCGGATGGCGTCGACGATCACGGCGTCCGCCGCGATATAACCGCCCATCACCCCGAAGGCCTTGCCCAGGGTGCCCTCGATGATGTCGATCTCGGCCATGACGCCGTCCCGCTCGCACACGCCGGCGCCCCGGGGCCCGTACATGCCTACGGCGTGGACCTCGTCGATGTAGGTCAGGGCACCGTACTTTTTGGCCAGGGCCACGGTGCCGCGGATGTCGGCAATGTCACCGTCCATGGAATAGACGCTCTCGAAGGCGATCAGCTTTGGCGCAGCCGGATCGGCGGCGGCGAGCAGTTCCTCGAGGTGGGCGAGGTCATTGTGGCGGAAGACGTGCCGGGCGCCGCGCCCGCTCCGGAT
>CAMAOY010000052.1 GCA_945859865.1 Phenylobacterium deserti | reverse complement strand
TTGCGGCGGTCATCGTCGAAGCGCGAGACGGTTCCGGTGCGACCGACGCCCTCCTCCGTCTCGAGGGAAGCCAGGGCGGCGGTCTCGGTTCCGGGAATGATGGCGGCGAAACGCCGGTCCGCCGCGTCCCGGCCGACGATGACGCCCATACGAAACCCTTCGCGGTCATGAATCACGGTGTAGGTCTCCACCCTTCCCCGCCCGGATGGCCGTTCGATGACGGTCGGACGTGGCAGGGAATCGATCTGGGCCTGCAGGACCGCAGGGTCCTGCCGCTCGAAGGGGCGCGAGGGCGGACGGGTTGAATAGACGCCGGTCGACTGCTTGGTAAGGTACCAGCCGTTGGCCGTGCAGAAGCCGAAGGTACCGGGGCTCGCACGAAGCCGCTGCATCATGACCACGACGCCGTGCATGGCGTAGTTGTTACCGGGCCCGCCTGCGTAAGGCAGGCCGCCAGTGACCGTGAAGCCTCGCGGATCCTCGAGGGACAGGCCGAGGGACTCGGCGCCCACCTGCACGGCGGACGGGAAGCAGGAGTAGAGGTCGAAGGCGGCGACCTCGGCGACCGAGATCCCGGCCATGTCCAGGGCCTGCTCGCCGGTGAGGCGCATGGCCGGACTGGAATGAAAGTCCTGGCGTTCGATGGGGTTCCAGATGTCGTTGGCGTCAGCGCAGCCATGAAGGAAGACCATCCGGTCCTCGCCCACCCCGAGCTCCCGGGCCCTTGCCAGGCTGGTGATCAGGACGCCCGCCGACTGGTCCACGTCCATGATGGCGTTCAGGAATTTCGGATAGGGAAAGCCGATCATCCGGTTGGCGGGCGTCACTGTCACCAGTTCCTCCGCCGAGCGCTCCGTGGGGAACCAGGCCTCCGGATTGCCCGCCGCCACCCGGGTGAAGGGCGCGAACAGTTCGCCCAGATGCTTCTGGTGATCCGGGATCGAGCGGCCGTCCCGGGCGCGGAGGGCGTTTTCGAACAGGGGATAGATGTTGATTGGCCGGTCCATCCCATGAACGGCCTCATAGGCACTGACCCCTGGACGCCCATCGCCGATCCACTCCGGCGGCGGCAGGTCCTCGGCGTCATCCCAGTCCTCGAAGCCAAGGCCCCGGGTGAGGCGTTTCACGCCTGAGCCCATGAACTCTGCGCCGACCACCAGGATCTGCCGGTTGCGGCCCTCGGCGATCCGCTGGGCAGCGACATTGATGGCGTACTGGGAACTGTTCCCCCCCGTCCGGGTGTAGACGCTCCAGTCCGGTGAGGCGCCCAGCCGACGGGCGAGGGTCGCAGGTGGATTTGTCGAGTGGGGCATGAGGCGCCGCTCGCCCGGGGCGTCTACGGCGAAGCTTATGACCGCAAGCCCGTCGATCCTGGCGAGGACCGACGGCTCCAGACCCGCGTCCGAAGCCGCCCGTTCCGCCGCGAACTTGAGCAGTTGGGTCGGAGATGGCGAGGCTGCGGGATCACCTCGCCAGGTGAACTGCCCGCCGCCGACCAGAACCGGTGTCGTTTCGTCGCTCACCGCGGCCTCCCCCTAGGTTGAAGGCCCGATCCTAGGCGCTGAAGGACGTCCCTCAAGGGGAATTCGGGCAGGGTTCCGAAGTGCGCGTAATTCGGGCTCTTTATGCCCAAAAAAGAGGCGCCTATTTAAGAATTCAGCCTCGGTGGCCGCTCTGTTTCGTCCCGGAGCTTGAAGCGGGGCTCAGGCTGAGTCACGAGCAGTGAGACACGCTGGGCTCCTGCCCCGGTTGGAGCTGGCAGATGAAAAAGATCGAAGCGATCATCAAGCCCTTCAAGCTCGACGAGGTGAAAGAAGCCCTGCAAGAGATGGGTATCCAGGGCATGACCGTGATGGAAGCCAAGGGCTATGGTCGCCAGAAGGGGCACACCGAACTCTACCGCGGCGCCGAGTACGTCGTGGACTTCCTGCCCAAGATCAAGGTCGAGGTGGTGATCGCCGACGACCAGCTCGAGGCGGCGCTTGAGGCGATCGTCGGCGCCGCCCGGACAGGGCGGATCGGCGACGGAAAGATTTTTGTCTCCGAGGTGCTGGATGTCCTGCGCATCCGCACTGGCGAGACGGGAGAGACCGCCGTCTAGACGGCGAGGAATTTAGATTTAATCGAGAAGGGGAACATCATGGCTACGGCCAAGGACATTCTGGACCAGATCAAGGAAAAGGACGTCAAGTACGTTGACGTCCGCTTCACCGACACCCGCGGCAAGCTGCAGCACGTCACCTTCGACATCGACCTGGTGGACGACGAATTTCTGACGGACGGCACCATGTTCGACGGATCGTCCATCGCCGGCTGGAAGGCGATCAACGAGAGCGACATGAAGCTGCGTCCGGACCTGGACACCGCCATCATCGATCCCTTCTACCAGCAGACCACCCTCGCCCTGATGTGCGACGTGTTGAACCCCGACAGCGGCCTGCCCTACAACCGGGACCCTCGGTCGATCTCCAAGGCTGCGCTGAACTACATGAAGTCGGCCGGGATCGGCGACACCGCCTTCTTCGGCCCCGAGGCCGAGTTCTTCATCTTCGACGACGTGCGCTGGTCCACCGCCCCGCACAACACCGGCTACTCCTTCGACTCCACGGAGCTTCCGGTGAATTCCGGCCGTGAATACCCCGAGGGCAACATGGGCCACCGCCCGGGCCCCAAGGGCGGCTACTTCCCGGTCAATCCGGTGGACTCCGCCCAGGACCTGCGCGGCGAAATGCTGGCGGTGATGGGCGAGCTTGGCATGAGGCCGGAAAAGCACCACCACGAGGTGGCGCCCGCCCAGCATGAACTCGGCCTGAAGTTCGACACCCTCGTGGTGATGGCCGACCGCATGCAGCTCTACAAGTACGTCATCCACAACGTGGCGGCGGCCTACGGCAAGTCGGCCACCTTCATGGCCAAGCCGATGTTCGCCGACAACGGCTCGGGCATGCACGTCCACCAGTCGATCTGGGGTGCCGGCAAGCCCCTGTTCGCCGGGGACAAGTACGCTGGCCTCTCGCAGATGTGCCTCTGGTACATCGGCGGAATCATCAAGCACGCCAAGGCGATCAACGCCTTCTCGAACTCGACCACCAACTCCTACAAGCGCCTGGTGCCGGGCTACGAGGCCCCGGTGAAGCTGGCCTACTCGGCGCGTAACCGTTCGGCTTCGATCCGCATCCCGCACGTCGACAGCCCGAAGGCCAAGCGCATCGAGGCCCGCTTCCCCGATCCCATGGGCAACCCCTACCTGACCTTCACTGCCCTGCTGATGGCCGGCCTCGACGGCATCATCAACCAGATCGATCCGGGCGGTCCGCAGGACAAGAACCTCTACGACCTTCCCCCGCGCGAGCAGAAGAAGGTGCCCGAGGTCTGCGGCTCCCTGCGCGAGGCGCTCGAGAACCTGGACAAGGACCGCGGCTTCCTGAAGGCCGGCGGCGTCATGGACGACGACTTCATCGACTCCTACATCGAACTGAAGATGGAAGAGGTAATGCGTCTCCAGCTGCATCCGCATCCGGTCGAGTTCGACATGTACTACAAGTGCTGATCGCGTCCTCCCCGCGATGAGCCCCCGAAGGCCGCCGGTCACCCGGCGGCCTTCTTGTTTCTGGACCTCGTGAGGCGGAGCCGCGCCGAATCGCGCCATTGAACCCAGATGGTTGACCCTCCTCCCCAGGCCTCCCTCTTCGATGACCCGCCGTCGGGCGGCGCCTCGCGGGAGACGGCTGTCCCTGGGCCTGCACCTACCCGGGCCCCCGCTTCCCGCGGCGATTATTCTGCCAAGGACATCGAGGTCCTCGAGGGACTGGAACCCGTCCGCAAGCGCCCGGGCATGTACATCGGCGGTACGGACGAGCGGGCGCTGCACCATCTCTTCGCCGAGGTTCTTGACAATGCCATGGACGAGGCTGTCGCCGGACATGCCCGGGTCATCGAGGTCCGGCTGGAAGCCGACGGCAGCCTGACCGTCCGCGACGATGGACGCGGCATCCCGGTGGACCCCCATCCCCAGCACCCGGGCAAGTCGGCCCTCGAGGTCGTGATGACTATCCTGCATTCCGGCGGAAAGTTCTCGGGCAAGGCCTACGAAACCTCCGGCGGCCTACACGGCGTGGGGGTCTCGGTGGTCAATGCCCTGTCGGAACACCTGGAGGTCACCGCCTTCAAGGACGGATTCGAGTGGCGGCAGGTCTTCAGCCGGGGAAAGCCCGTGGGGGGGCTGGAGAAGCTGGGCGCGACGCGCAAGCATGGAACCGTCATCGCCTTCCGGCCAGACAGCCTGATCTTCGGCGATAGCGTCAGCTTCCGGCCGGCCCGGCTCTACCGAATGGCCCGGTCCAAGGCCTACCTCTTTGCGGGGGTGGAGATCCGCTGGTCCTGTGACCCGTCGCGGATCCAGGACCAGACCCCCGCCGAGGCCGTGCTGCGCTTCCCCAACGGCCTCGCCGACTTCCTGGCTGAGCGGGTCCGCGACGTAGAGACCGTGACCCCGGAACCCTTCATCGGCCGCTTTGAGCGCAAGGGCGACCCCGGCAAGGTCGAATGGGCAGTGGCCTGGACCGGCGCGGGCTTCGGCGAGGCGGATGGCTTCCTGCAGTCCTACTGCAACACCGTGCCCACCCCCGAAGGCGGGACACACGAGGCCGGCTTCCGGGCCGCACTGACCCGCGGGCTCAAGGCCTATGCCGAACTATTGGGGGAAAAGCGCGCGGGACTTCTCACCGCCGAGGATGTTGTCGCCCAGGCTGCCGGCCTGGTCAGCGTCTTCATCGCCAATCCCGAGTTCCAGGGCCAGACCAAAGAGCGGTTGTCCTCCGCCGAGGCCCAGAAGCTGGTTGAAACTGCTCTGCGGGACCCCTTCGACCACTGGCTTGCGGCCCAGCCGCGCTCGGCCCGCGCCCTCCTCGACTTCGTCATCCAGCGCGCTGAGGAGAGGCTGAAGCGCCGCAAGGACAGAGAGGTCTCGCGGGCTTCGGCGACCCGTAAACTACGGTTACCCGGAAAACTGGCGGACTGTTCCGCCCAGGCGGCCGATGGCTCGGAGATCTTCATCGTCGAGGGGGACAGCGCTGGTGGATCGGCCAAGCAGGCCCGGAATCGCCGTAACCAGGCCATTCTGCCCCTCCGCGGCAAGATCCTGAACGTCGCCTCAGCCACTCCGGACAAGCTGGGCCAGAACCGTGAGCTGTCCGACCTCATGTTGGCCCTAGGCGTCCAGGGCGGCACCCGATTCCGCGAGGAAGACCTCCGGTATGAGCGGGTGGTTATCATGACCGACGCCGACGTGGACGGCGCCCACATCGCCAGCCTGCTGATCACCTTCTTCTACAGGACCATGCCGCAACTCATACGCGCTGGCCGGCTCTACCTGGCCCTGCCGCCCCTCTTTCGCATCAGCCATGGCGGCAAGACGGTCTATGCCCGGGACGACGCGCACCGCGTGGCCCTCCTGGCCGGGGAGTTCAAGGGCAAGAAGCCTGAAGTCGGGCGCTTCAAGGGCCTGGGAGAGATGATGCCGGCCCAGCTCCGCGAGACAACGATGGATCCGGCGAGCCGGACCCTTGCCCGGGTCACCCTGCCCCGGTCCGAGGAACAGGTCGCCGACCTCGTGGAGGCCCTGATGGGCCGCAAACCCGAACTGAGGTTCCGGTTCATCCAGGAGAACGCCGAGTTCGCCACGGCGGACCTTGACGTCTAGTTGGATTGCGCTTGCGCGTTGACTTGGGGGCCCCAGCCCTTATGGTCCGCCCGCGCGGCGAATAACGTCCGCGCCGCTGCGCCGCGCGCGCCCCCTCCCCGCGGGACGGGCCCGTCGCCCTTTAGGCAAAGAATGACCGAATTCTCTGAACTGGGCCTATCGCCCGAAATCTTGCAAGCCGTCTTCAATGCCGGCTACACGACCGCCACCCCGATCCAGGCCGAAGCCATCCCCGTCGCTCTCACGGGGAAGGACATCCTGGGCATCGCCCAGACAGGCACCGGGAAAACCGCCGCCTTCACCCTGCCAATGATTGAGCGCCTCGCGGCGGGCCGCAGCCGTGCCCGCATGCCGCGGGCCCTGGTGATCGCCCCGACCCGGGAACTCGCCGACCAGGTCTCAGCCTCCTTCGAGCGCTATTCTGCAGGCCAGGCCCGGAAACTATCCTGGGCCCTGTTGATCGGCGGGGTCTCCTTCAAGGACCAGGAACTCAAGCTCGACCGGGGCGTCGACGTCGTGATTGCGACCCCCGGCCGGCTGCTGGACCACTTCGAACGGGGCAAGCTGCTCATGACCGGAGTGCAGATCCTCGTGGTCGACGAAGCCGATCGCATGCTCGACATGGGCTTCATTCCCGATATCGAGCGGATTTTCCGGCTGACCCCGCCCAAGAAGCAGATCCTGTTCTTCTCTGCGACCATGCCGCCCGAGATCACGCGGCTGACCAAGCAGTTCCTGAACGATCCGGTCCGCATCGAGGTGGCCAAACCCGCCACCACCGCAGAGACCATCGCCCAGCACATTATCCGTCTTCCGACCTCGGACCCCAAGGCCAAGCGCACCGCTCTTCGGATGCTGATCGAGAGGGAGGGGATCAAGAACGGGATCGTCTTCTGCAACCGGAAGTCCGAGGTGGACATCGTCGCCAAGTCCCTGCGTACACACGGCCTTGACGCGGCTGCCATCCACGGCGACCTCGACCAGCAGACGCGGATGCGGACCCTGGACGCCTTCCGCAGCGGCGAGCTCAAGCTTCTCTGCGCTTCTGACGTCGCCGCCCGGGGCCTCGACATCCCCGATGTCAGCCACATCTTCAATTATGACGTTCCCCACCACGCCGAAGACTACGTGCACCGGATCGGACGGACGGGCCGGGCTGGCAAGTCTGGCCGCGCCCTGATGATCGTGACCCCGGCCGACGCCAAGAACATAGGCAAGGTCCTGAAGCTCATTGGCCAGGAACCTGAGGAGATCGTTCTGGAAGGCGTCGACTTTTCAGCCATCCACGACACGCCCCGCGACGACCGCAAGGGTGGCCGCGGCCCGGCCCGCGGACGCGATCGTGACCGTGAACGGGGACGCGGGCGCGACGGGGAAGGCCGGCCTCCCAGAAGGGAGCATACCGAGCCGCAGGCGATTGAAGGGCACGAAGCCAGCCCTGCGGAGCCGACTCAGCCAGAGGTTGCACTGGCGGTGCCCGAGGCCAGTACCGAACGGGAAACCCATTCCCGCAGGTCGCGGACAGCCAGGTCAGACGGACGGACGTCAGCCGACCCGGCTCCACGCGCACCAAGGACTGCCGAACCTGCCGAAGCCCCTGCGCGGAGTGGTCGGCAGGAGCGAGGCGGGAGCCGGCGGGACTCTTCCCAGGGTGAAGACCACCAGGGCGGCAAGCCTGTTGTCGGCTTCGGAAGCGAACTCCCGGCTTTTCTGACCCGCCCGACAAATTCTGGACAAAAATGAGCCCTGTTGGCCTCGACGCTTGACTCCCGTGGCATCAGGCTGAAGGGAAACGGTTATCGGTGCATTGTGGTGCGCCCGGGGTCTCCTTCGGAGGTAAGCGGTACAGCGCGATGGCCGAGGATTTTGAGGCGCGGTTAAGGTCACCTGAAGCCTATTCGCTCGCCCGCAGTGCGCTGGAGCAGCTTGAGAGCCAGCGTGTCTGGCCGACGCCGATCAACTACGAGATCTGGGCCTACGTCACGGCCGACCCGGACAGTCCCCTGGCCAAGGAGCTCGCACGCCTCCGCGAAAAGGGTGAGGTGATCACCGAAGACGCCGCAGAGAAGCTGGCGTCTATCTACCTGCCCCGACAGCGCCTCAGCGAGCACATCCGAGACACGGGCCAGGCCCTGTCACGGGAACTGGCCAGCGCTGAACAGGCGATCCGATCGGCACAGGCGACCAGCGAGACCTTTTCGTCCCGGCTGGAGGAGACTTCCCGCACCCTCAGCACCGATCCCAGCCGCGACGCCCTGCGGGGGGTGGTGGCCGACTTGTCCGATGCAACCCTCAGCATGCGGGCCCAGAACGCGGAGGTAGAGCGCGCCCTGGCGGCATCGACCTCCGAAGTGGCCATGCTGCGCGAGCAACTCAAGGAAACCCGCAAGGAGGCCGCCACCGATCCCCTGACACGGCTCGCCAACCGGCGGGCCTTTGACGAGGAGATTGAAAGTGTCCGGTCTGGGGCTGAAGCCACCGGAGAGCCGTTCTGCCTGGTGCTCCTCGACATCGACCACTTCAAGAAGTTCAACGATACCTGGGGCCACCAGACCGGCGACCAGGTGCTCCGGTACGTGGCTGGAATCATCCGCAAGCGCGTTAGCGCGCCGCGTTTCGCCTCGCGCTTTGGTGGCGAAGAGTTTGCGTTCATCCTTCCCGGGGAAAACGTGTTCGACGCCTCGCCGCTGGTCAATGCGATCCTCAAGGACGTGTCTTCCACCAGCATCCGCAGGCGGTCGACAAACGACAACCTCGGCATCATCACCCTGTCGGCGGGGATTGCAGCCTTCCGTTCCGGCGAAAGTGTCCACGACCTCGTCGAACGTGCAGACACCAACCTCTACACAGCCAAGCGCAGGGGCCGGAACCGCACGGTGATCGAGAGCGAGATCTGACAGGGGCCGGGATCCGCCAGACGGATTTGGGCGCGGGCTCGAAACCACTGGCCTGACGCAGGGTAAGCCGCGTTTTCTTGTCCACGAGTTCAATTCGGGAGGCGAGAATGGCGTACGAGAAGATCAAGGTTTCTCTCAACGACGGCATCGCCGTGATCTGCCTGGCGGATCCGGCGACAATGAACGCCGCCGGCCTCGACACCATGGCCGAACTCCGTGCGGCCTTCGCGGCCTACGCTCAACCGGACTCCGGTGCCCGGTGCGTCATCCTCACGGGCGAAGGCCGCGGCTTCTGCTCAGGCGCCAATCTCTCCGGAGGGGGGGGATCCGGTGGGGCTGCCAACGCCGATCCCGAGGGTCCGGATTCCGGCTCCGCACTGGAGACGGTCTACAACCCCTTCATGACCTCCCTGCGCGACTATCCGATCCCGATCGTGACGGCCATCAATGGTGCGGCGGCCGGCGTGGGATGCTCTCTCGCCCTGATGGGTGACATTATCGTCGCCGGCGAAAGCGCCTACTTCCTGCAGGCTTTCCGTCGGATCGGCCTGGTGCCCGATGGCGGTTCGACCTACCTGCTTCCCCGTCTCATCGGCAAGGCGCGCGCTCTGGAAATGGCCCTTCTGGGCGAGAAGATCCCCGCGAAGACGGCGCTAGACTGGGGTCTGGTGAACCGGGTCGTGCCGGACGAAGAGCTGATGTCCACCGCCCAGGTAATCGCCCGTTCCCTTGCCGAGGGTCCCTGGGCACTCGGGTCGATCCGCAAGCTGATCTGGGAAAGCCTCGACAATCAATGGCTCCAGCAACTGCAGGCTGAGCGCGTCGCCCAGCGCACGGCCGGCCGGACGTCCGACTTCCGCGAGGGTGTCCTGGCCTTCCTCCAGAAGCGCGTCGCGGTTTTCAGCCGCAAGTAGGGCGCTTCAGGCGTCTGGGGCTTCTGCAGGCTGGATGGTGACGCTCTCGCCGCAGCCGCAAGCATCGGTCTGGTTGGGGTTGCGGAAAACGAACTTGGCGGACAGCCGGGTGACCTCGTAGTCGATCACGGTTCCCAGCAGGAACAGCACGGCCGACGGCTCGACCAGGACTGTCACGCCCTGGTCCACGACGACCTCGTCAAGCGGATCCGCGACTTCCGCATAGTCCAGGACGTATTCCTGCCCGGCGCAGCCACCATTGCGTACCCCGACCCGTAGCCCGGCGACGGGGTGTTCAGAACGCGCGATGATTTCCCTCACCCGCTCCGCAGCGGCAGGCGACAGGGCAACCACCTGGGGGCGGGGTCGGCGCGGGCGGGGCGTGATGGAGATGGTTTCAAGGGTCATGGCGTCTATATGGGCTCAGAACATATTTAATTGAAGCTTTGCCTCATCCGACATCCGGGAGGGATCCCAGGGCGGATCAAAGACCAGGTCAACCTTGACAGCCCGCACCCCCGGAACATTCCGGACCGCATCCTCGACCCACCCGGGCATCTCGCCCGCGACAGGGCAGCCCGGGGCGGTCAAGGTCATATCGACTGCGACGTCCCGGTCATCCGACACGTCGACCTTGTAGATGAGACCAAGCTCGTAGATGTCGACCGGGATTTCTGGGTCGAACACAGTCTTGAAGGCCTCGATCAGGAGGTCTGTGAAGCGGTCAAGCTCTGACGGGCTCAGGGCGCCGTTCGTCTCTTCGGGATTTGCACTCATGTAAAGAAGGTCCGGGTTCGATCCAGGGCGTCCAGGAAGGCGTCGACCTCCTGGCGGGTGTTGTAGAGGGCGAAGGAGGCGCGGAGGCTGGAGCTTACACCCAGCCTGCGCATCAGGGGCTCGGCGCAATGGGCTCCAGCCCGAACCGCCACGCCGTAGCGGTCAAGCAGCTGGGCGACGTCGTGGGCGTGGGCACCTTCCAGGGTGAAGCTGAGAATCGCACCCTTGTCTCGCGTCGTGCCCAGGATCCTGGCGCCAGGAATGGCGGACAGTCCGGCTGCCGCGGCCTCATAAAGTGCATGTTCGTGCGCGGCGATGGCGGGACGATCAAGACCTTCCAGCCATTTGACGGCGGCACCCAGCCCGATGGCCTCGATGATCGCGGGCGTTCCAGCCTCGAACCTGAGGGGCGGCTCGGCATAGGTGATGTGGTCGAAGTCCACCCGGTCGATCATTTCGCCACCGCCCTGCCAGGGTGGAAGGGCGGCAAGACGCTCGGGGCGCCCCCAGAGGACCCCAATGCCCGTAGGCCCGTAGAGCTTGTGCCCGGAAAACGCGACGAAGTCGGCGCCGAGTGCGGCCACATCCAGAGGCGCATGGGCGATGGACTGACAGGCATCCACCACGGTTATCGCACCCGCGGCACGGGCCAGGACCGCAACCTTCGCCACAGGATTCACTGTCCCCAGGACATTGGACATGTGGACAAGCGAGACGACCCGGGTACGCGGCGAGATCATGCGCTCCAGGGCTTCGAGGTCCAGGGCACCGTCCTCCTGGATGGGAGCGAACCGAAGCACCACCCCCTTGCGCTCCCGCAGGAAGTGCCAGGGCACGATGTTGGCGTGGTGCTCCATCTCCGTCAGAAGAACTTCGTCGCCCTCCGACATCCCGGCCCCAAGGCCAGCAGCCACCAGGTTCAGGGCTTCTGTGGCGCCTCGGGTGAAGACGATCTCAGACGCTGCAGCACCAATGAACCTGGCAATACTTTCCCTCGCGTTTTCATAGAGTTCGGTCGTTTCATTCGCAAGTGTATGCAGGCCGCGGTGCACGTTGGCGTAGCTGTGACGCATCAGGTCCGTCATGGCCTGGATCACAATCTCGGGCTTTTGGGCCGAGGCGGCACTATCGAGATAGACAAGGGGACGGTCGCCGATACATCGCGAGAGGATCGCGAATTCCGCCCGGATGGACTGGGGATCGAAGGTCATTCCACAGATCCCCCTATGCGCCCCTGCAGCCAGCCCCGCATGCGCCCCGCGGCGGCAGCGCACTGGATGCGGTCGATGACCTCGCCGAGGAAGGACGCCAGGAGCAGGGACCGGGCCTCCGCCTCGGGAAGCCCCCTCTGGCGCATGTAGAAGAGCAACTCAGCATCCAGGGCACCGACCGTGGCCCCGTGGGCGCAGGCCACGTCGTCCGCGTAGATCTCAAGCTCCGGGCGGGCGTCCACCTCGGCGCGGTCTGACAGGATCAGGGCATTGTGCGCCATCCGCGCATCGGTACCATCAGCTCCAGTCTCGACCGTGATCCGCCCCTGGAAGACGGCCCGGGCCTGGTCGTCGACCACACCCCGCGCGAGCTGGACGGTCTGGCCCTGGGGACCGGAGTGCGTGACGCTGGAGGTCAGGTCCGCGTGGCTGCGGCCAGAAAGGACATAGACCCCGTCCAGGCGCACGCTGGCACCGTCTCCAGGATTGAGAACCCGGGTCTCCAGCCTCTGGCGGCGGGCCCCGTTGGTCAGAAGGGTCTGGCCCCATTCCGCTCCGGCCCCGAGCCGGATATCCGCGTCCACCAGCGAGATCGCGTCGACACCGCCGTCCGCAATGACCAGTCGCTCGCACGATGCGCCTGCAGCCAGGTCGACCTCGAGAGACAAGAGGGACAGACCGCCCCCATCGCCTTCATGGGACTCCAGAAGGGTCAGGCGGGCACCGGCGGCGACCGTGATCCGGAGGTGGGCCGCATGTGAGCCCTCGCCGCGAGAGACATTTCTCAGCGCCAAGGTCCGGGTTTCACCGGCGGAGACCTCGATCGCGCCAGGCCCCACGCCGTTCGCGAGGGTCACAACCGTCACGCATATCCCCTCAAAGGGGCCAGACCCAAGCCGGCCAGAATCCAGCACTGGCGAGGCCTCCGGCAAGGTCCGGACAAGGCTCCGGAGGTCCGTCCAGCGCCAGTTCTCATCGCGCCGCGAGGGCAGCCGGGAGGGATCCCGCAGCCGGATAGCCTCAGCCAGGTTCACGCAGCCCTCGCGAACTTGTCGTAACCGTCCCGCTCGAGCTCGTGGGCGAGTTCAGGCCCACCGCTGGCCACGATCCGCCCACCCGCGAGGACATGGACACGATCCGGTCGGATATAGTCCAGCAAGCGCTGGTAATGGGTAATGACAAGCAGGCTGCGGTCGGGGCTGCGCAAGGCATTCACACCCTCCGAGACGATCCGCAGGGCGTCGATGTCGAGGCCGGAGTCGGTCTCGTCCAGGATCATGAAGCGTGGCGATAGCAGCGCCATCTGAAGGATTTCCATGCGCTTCTTCTCGCCCCCCGAGAAGCCGACATTCAGGGGACGCTTGAGCATATCGAAGTCCATCTTCAGGTCGGCGGCGCAGGCCCGGGCCCGTTTCAGGAAGTCGGGCGCCGACATCTCCACCTCACCCCGCGCCTTGCGCTGGGCGTTGACCGAGGTCCGGATGAAGGTCAACGCCGGAACTCCTGGTATTTCAAGGGGATACTGGAAGGACAGGAAGAGTCCCCGAGCCGCCCTTTCGTCGGGAGCCAGGGTCAGGAGATCGGCACCATCCAGTTCGGCCGTGCCGGAGGTGACCTCGTAGCCCGGCCGTCCGGTGAGCACATAGGACAGGGTCGACTTGCCGGCGCCGTTGGGACCCATGATGGCATGGACCTCACCAGCGGGAATCTCGAGGCTGAGCCCCTTCAGGATCTCGCGTTCGCCCACCCGGGCGTGAAGATTGCGCAGGCTCAGCATTACGGGGTCTCGTCGGCAAGGAACTGGGCGAGGAGGATCAGGGCTTCCTCCGCGGAGGCCACCATGGCCTGCTTTCTGGGCACCGCAGTTGGCGTGGTCGCCGTGCGCCGGTCGCCGGAAGTGACGCTGGCTTCCCCGGCCTCGAAATAGGCGCGGAGCCGGAAATCCCTGTGGTCGAGGATGACGGCGTACCGGGTGCGGTCAAGGTGCAGGCCGTGTTCGCTCAGGAAGTCGCGATCGCCCTCGAGAGCTGCGTAGAGCGCGCTGGCCGCCGCATGATCCGATTCCTGCTGGGCGCGCTCCTTTGCCTCCCGGTCGAGCCTGTCGCCCTCCCGGCGGTCGAGCTCGGCCTTGTAGGCCTGGCGCAGGGAGAGGCTCTGGGGAAGGGTTGTTCGGGTCATCCCACGCTGCCTTCCAATGAGATCGCCACAAGTTTCTGGGCCTCGACCGCGAACTCCATCGGAAGTTCCTGCAGAACCTCGCGGACAAAGCCGTTGACCAGAAGCTGGACGGCCTCCTCCTCGGAGAGCCCCCGCTGCTGGACATAGAAGAGCTGGTCCTCCGAAAGCCGGGTGGTCGTCGCCTCGTGCTCGAAGGTACAGGCACCATTGCGCGCCTCGATGTAGGGAACCGTGTGAGCGGCACAGGCCTTGCCGATAAGCAGGCTGTCACACTGGGTGAAGTTGCGCGCGCCCTTCGCCTTGGGATGGGCGGACACCAGCCCCCGGTAGGTGTTGGAAGACCGCCCGGCGCTGATTCCCTTGGAGATGATCCGCGAGCGCGTGCCTTCCCCCAGGTGGATCATCTTGGTGCCGGTGTCCGCCTGCTGGCGGCCATTGGTGATGGCGATGGAGTAAAACTCGCCAACGCTCTCCCGGCCGCGAAGGACGCAGGACGGATATTTCCAGGTTATGGCCGACCCGGTCTCCACCTGGGTCCAGGACACCCGCGACCGGTCGCCACGGCAGTCTGCGCGCTTGGTCACGAAGTTGTAGATACCCCCCTTCCCCGTCTCCGGGTCGCCCGGGTACCAGTTCTGGACCGTGGAATATTTGATCTCGGCGTCCTCAAGGAGGATGAGCTCGACCACGGCGGCGTGGAGCTGGTTCTCATCCCGCATCGGCGCCGTACAGCCCTCGAGGTAGGAAACGTAGGCGCCCTTGTCGGCGATGATCAGGGTCCGCTCGAACTGCCCGCTGCCCGCGGCATTGATCCGGAAATAGGTGGACAGCTCCATGGGGCATCGCACGCCGGGCGGGACGTAGACGAAGCTTCCGTCTGAAAAGACTGCCGAATTCAGGCAGGCGAAGAAGTTATCCGTCACCGGCACGACCGTGCCCAGGTACTTGCGGACCAACTCCGGGTGCTCGCGCACGGCCTCGCTCATGGAGCAGAAGATGACCCCGACCTCAGCCAGTTCCTTCTTGAAGGTGGTGACCACGCTGACGGAGTCGAAGACCGCGTCGACGGCGTAGCGCGGTGCACCCACCACGCCCGCCAGGACCTCCTGCTCCCGAAGGGGAATGCCCAGCTTCTCGTAGGTCTTCAGCAGTTCAGGATCGACCTCGTCCAGGCTCAAGGGCCCGCCTCCGGTCCGGGGCGCCGCGTAATAGGTCGCGTCCTGGTAGTCGATGGGCGGGAAGCTGACCCGGGCCCAGTCCGGCGATTCCATCGCACTCCAGCGCTCGAAGGCCTCCAGCCGCCAGGCGAGCATCCAGTCCGGCTCGCCCTTCTTGGCCGAGATAAAGGCCACCGTATCCCGGTTCAGCCCACGGGGAGCGAATTCCTGTTCGATGTCGGTTACGAAGCCGTGCTCGTACTTCTCGAGCCCCGCAACCTGTTCGACCGTGTCCTTGACGGCGGTCATCTGTCTGCTCCTCAGGCCGCAACGGGCCGGCGGCGGGACGCCAGCCGGGTATGAAGTTCGATCCAGGCACCGGCGGCGGTCCGCCAGTCCTCGGCGGTGGTCGACCAGCCCCCGCTGAGGCGTATGGCGCAGCCAGCGAGGTCGCCAAGGCCCATGGCCTCCAGCACGCGGCTTGGCTGGACCTTGCCGCTCGAGCATGCCGCGCCAGCGCTGACCCGGACCCCAGCCAGGTCCAGGCCCATCACCTGGAGTTCCGAGGCGAAGTCGGGCGCGGCGATGCAAAGGACGTCGTCAAGCCGTTCGGCCCCGGCGCCGACGACAATCGCCCCTGCCCTGACCATGGCTGTGGCCGCTTCGTCCCGGCCTGCCCGGAGATCGCGACGGGTTACAGAGGCCTGCGCAGCCGCGCCGAACCCCGCAGCGCCGATGAGGTTCTGGGTCCCGGCCCGGCGGCCATGTTCCTGACCACCGCCCGGCAGGTCGCGGACAATTCGGGTCCGGGGTCCGGCGACGAGGGCACCGATCCCCTGGGGCCCGCCGAGCTTGTGGGCGGAAAGGGCCAGGCTGTCGGCGCCCAGCGCCTCGAGACCTGACGGACGCCGGCCGGCCGATTGCACGGCATCGACGTGGAGCCATCCCCCCGCCGCCCGTACCCGTTCTGCAGCCTCCCGGGTCGGCTGGATCACGCCGGTCTCATTGTTCGCCGCCATGAGGGCGACAAAGACCGGGCCCGCCCCCTCAGGCTGCGCGGCAATGGCGACGTCGAGGGCGTCCAGGTCGACGACCCCCTCCCGGCTGACCGGGATCTCCACCACGGCGACGCCGGAAGCCAGGGCGGTCTCGCGGATGCAGTCATGCTCGATGGCCGAGATCAGGAGCCTGCGGGCACCGGCGGCCAGGGCGCTGCGCAGGGCAAGGACATTGGCTTCGGTCCCGCCCGAGGTGAAGGTCACGCCCGCCAGCGGTGCGCCCGCCAGGACAGCCACCTGGGCGCGTGCCGCCTCGAGAAGGGCGCGCGCAGCCCGGCCGTCCGCATGCACGGAACTCGGATTGCCGGTGA
>CAMAOY010000051.1 GCA_945859865.1 Phenylobacterium deserti | reverse complement strand
GAGACGTCCTTGCCGAACTGGCCCTGCCAGCCCGCCAGGATCGTCGGGACAACCAACTCCTCAACTATGCAAGCTGGCTCTATGGCACGCCAGTCCTGTCCCATCTGCCCTATGCCCTGATTTCTCTGGCAACGATGGCCCTCCTTCTGCTTCGCGGCCGCCCCTCCGACTTCGTCATGGCGGGCCTGCAGGGGGGTGCCCTGGCCTTCGCCGGAAGCTTCCTGATGATCGCCCTGGCCTGCGACTATCGCTATCTTTACTTCCTTGATCTTGCCGCTATCACGGGCCTCATTCACCTCGCTCTCGACCCCTCCGGCCTTGGCCGTCGATTCTGGAGAAGCTCGACATGACTTTCAGGGTTCCCCCCCGGATTCTTCGTCCCCTCGCCATCCTCCTTGCTGGATCCGCCCTCACGCTTGCCTCCTGCGACCAGCCCAAGCCGGCGGCGCCGGCTGCACCCGAGGCCCCGGCTGGAAAGGTACGGCCTGCCCGGACCGCCGAACCGATCAGCTGGGACCCGGCGCGCAAGGCCTTTGTCCTCAATGGCGAAGCCCTGAAGCCGAAGGCCCTGTGGACCTTCGAGGCCGGAACGGACGGGTTCGAGGCCGCCGGCGCCACCCTTTCGGCCCGCCCGGGCGGCGGCATGGATGTGAAGGCAAACGTATTCGACTCCGTTGTCCGGTTCCCCAAGGATGTTTCGATCAAGGGTGCCGAGGCCAACACTGTCCTGGTGCGCATCAGCCGGAACCAGGACACAGCGCGCTGGGACGGTACCCTCTTCTGGAAGACAGCCCAACACGGCGAGGCCGCTGCCTTTGGCACCAAGCCGGTCCGGGGTGCTGATCCTGCGGTCGGGGAAACTACCGTGATGGTCTATGACATGGCCAACCCCCGAAAGGGTGGAGATGACTGGGTCAAGTCGGTGATCACCGGCCTGCGCCTGGACCTGGATGACGACGTCGGCGGGGCCTTCACCCTCCATCAGGTCGCGATCGTCAACATCCCCGGCGGTGCCGCCCCCGAGACACCACAAGCGCCCACGCCGCCCGCCGCGCCGTGAACCGGGCGCTAGGGGGCCTGGACCTCGCCCTTTGCCTGGTCTTCTCCCTGGCCCTCCCGGCTGGGCAGGTACTCTTCAAACTGGGTGCAGAGCAGACCCGCCGGATCGACGGCGGCCTTGTCGCCAAGGTCATGCTCAATCTGCCCCTGATGAGCGCCTTCGCCTGGTACGGACTGACCTCCTTGCTCTGGGTCTACATCCTGACCCGGGCCCCCCTGAGCGTCGTCTATCCCTTCTCCATCCTTGGGGCGGGCCTGACTCCGGTGCTCGCCATGCTGCTGTTCCGCGAGACCCTCAGCCTCCAGGGGTGGTTGGGATACGGCGTGATGCTGGCCGGCTTCGTCCTGGTGACCCGTTCGGCGGCCTGACCGGCCGCCGGTTGCGCCACCGAATCCGACCTGTTACCTCGGGCGGCCTCGCCGGGAGCGACGATGGAAATCACCGAACATATGCTGCGCACGGGTTCCCGGGGTTTCCGGGACGATCTGGCGCGGGCGGTCGAGGACCTGAGGCGCTCCGGACAGGGCCTCGGCCTGGCCTGGTCCCTGGCCTGGCACGACGTGGTCTCACGCTATCGCGGATCCATCCTCGGGCCCTTCTGGATCACCCTGTCCATGGCGGTGATGGTGCTGGGCATCGGCTTCCTCTACGCCGAGCTGCAGAACATCCCCCTGGCCACCACCCTGCCCTTCGTGGCCCTGGGTATCGTCTTCTGGGGATTGATCTCGCAGACCATCATCGAGGGGTGCGAGTCCTTCGTCCAGGCCTCGGGCATGCTGAGCCAGACCGCCCTGCCCATGTTGACCTTCGTCTGGCGGACCGTGCTGCGGAACCTGGCGGCCCTGCTGCACCACATGGTGATCGTGGTGGCGGTGATCGTCGGCTTCGGCCTCTGGCGGACCCTGAACCTGCCCCTGGCCCTGGCCGGCCTGGTCCTCGTCCTGCTCAACATCTCCTGGATGTGCCTGCTGACCGCCATCATCTCGGCCCGGTTCCGGGACATCCCCCAGATCGTCATGTCGATCATGCAGTTCTCGATGTTCATGACGCCGGTGTTCTGGCAGCCCGGCGCGCGCGTCGGCATGATGGACGCCGTCCTGACCTGGAATCCCTTCTTCCACATGCTCGACGCCATCCGGGCCCCGCTGATGGGCCTCGCACCGGAGGCCTCCACCTTCCCGGTACTGATCGGCATGGCCCTGATCGGCTGGGCGGTCGCCTTTGGGCTCTTCACCGTCACCCGCCGCCGGATCGTGCACTACCTATGAGCCCGCGCGCGCACTCCCCGCCGGCCCGGCCGGACCAGGCCTTCATCAGCGTGCGCGGCCTGACCCTGCGGTTCCCGGTCTATGGCTACGACGCCAAGTCCCTGAAGAAGCACCTGGCCCGGGTCGCCGTGGGCGGACGCCTGGAACAGGCGCGCCACGGATCGACCACCGTGGCCGCCGTCACCGGCCTGGACCTGGAGCTGAGGGCCGGGGACCGGCTGGGCCTGATCGGCCACAATGGCTCGGGCAAGACCACCCTCCTGCGGGCCCTGTCCGGTGCCTACGAACCCGACGACGGCCAGATCGAGGTGCGCGGCAAGATCGCCCCCCTGCTGGACCTGTCCCTGGGCATAGACCCTACCGCCACGGGCCTGGAGAACATCCGCCTGCGCGGCCGTATCGCTGGCCTATCCGCCCGGCAGGTCGATGACAAGATGGACGAGATCGCCGCCTTCACGGGCCTGGGTCCCTTCTTGGCCATGCCGCTCAAGACCTATTCGTCGGGCATGCAGGCGCGGCTGGCCTTCGCCGTGGCCACGGCCGTGGACGCCGACGTCCTGTTGATGGACGAGTGGATCGCCGTGGGCGACGCTGACTTCCAGAAGATCGCCCACCAGCGACTGCTAGGCCTGGTAGAGCGGGCGGGCATACTGGTCCTGGCCTCGCACGACCTCGACCTGATCCGCCTCTACTGTAACAAGGTGATGCGGATGGACGCCGGGGTCGGGTCGGAGGTGGTCTCCGTCAAGGCCCTGGACGAGCTCCTGGCGAGGCCGTCAGTTCGCTGAAGACCAGGTCGCGCACGTTCGCGCCGCGGGCAGACCGGGACAGGGACAGGATCTCGCCGGTCTCGAAGGCCGCGACCAGCGCCGCTTCATCCGCCAGAACCCTTCCGCCAAGCCCGGCTGAGACCTGGGCGGCAATATTGCCGCTGTCCGGTCCTGTCAGGACGGCAGCGCCGGCCGCGGCCGCTTCCTGGGCGGTGAAGCCGAAGGTTTCTGCGCAGAGGGACCAGGTCAGGGCGACATCGATCCCTTCGCGTACCAGGGCGTCGCGCATGGCGTGGGGCGAGGCGGCGCTGACCGAGGCCTCGACAAAGCCCATGCCGGCATAGCCCGCCCCCTGGGACCCGAACTGCAGGAAGGCGTAGCGCGGATCGCCGGCGAAGCGCTGGACGAGGTCGCAGAAGACCTCCCAGCCCTTGTGCGGAACCGGCGCGCCGAGGAAGGCCAAGCGCAGGACGCCGTCGGGCGGCGGAGACGCAGGCGCGCCTTTGGCGGGCCCGCCGAGGGTGGCGTGGGGCAGCACCCGGGCGGAGGCCTCCCCGAGGCCCGAGGCCTGCTGCCAGAGGTCCAGGGCTACCTGCGAGGGCGACAGGACCGTCAGGTCGAAGGCCTCGAAGAGACGGCGGTGGCCCCCGGCGTGGAGGGCCCGGCGCGGACCGTAGAGGCAGACCCCGCAGGCGGCGCTGTCGGCGGGCGGCGCGCCGCAGTCGGCCAGGTCGTCGCGCATGAGGTGGACCCCGGCGCAGAGACTGGCGAAGTCATGCAGCCAGAAGACGCCCCTCCTGAAACCGCCAGCCCGCAGGACCGCCTCGATGGCGGCGGGGTCGTGCCCCAGGAGGCTGTGCAGGGCAAGGCTGCGGCGGCCGCCCGGGGGCAGGACCAAGGCCAGGGCGGCGGCCAGGTCCTGCGCGCTCCAGACGCCCAGGGCCTCGCCGTCCAGGGCCAGGCCCAGGGGACCGCCGCCGTCCTGGCGCAGGGTGGACCAGGTATCGACCGGATGGAGGTGGAGGCCGGTCACGCCCTGGCGGGCGAAGGCAGCGTGCTCGCGCTGGACGCAGAGCTGGAGGCCGCCGACATTGCGGAAGGCGTCATCGTGGCTCACTGTCAGGTGGAGGTCCGACAGGGCCGGGCCGAGGGCGGTGAGCCGCCGGACGAGGTCGTCCCGGGAGGCCGGCTTGACTCGCGGCCAGCGGGCGGCGGCGCGGTCGAGGCGGACCTGAAGGGGCTCCAGCAGGGCGGCGGCGCGGGCCGCACGGCCTACTTCCCGGCGGGGCAGGCGACCCTCGGCCTTCCCCGCCTTCAGCCAGTGGAGGAAGGGGTTGATCCCGGCTTCGGCAATGTCGGGGTAGAGCTCGAGATAGTCGCGGACGCTGAAGGCGGCGATGGGGTCGCGGCCCTCCCGCCAACCATGCCGCAGGAAATGGTCAACGGGGTCGGCGCCCGCGGCGACCACATCCGGGTTCATGGCCCGGTACCAGTCCGGATCCATGTCATCGGCGACGAGGGCCTCGTCCGGGGTGCGCACAGCCGAGCGGGCGCGCGCCGCCAGTCCGGGCAGGCGGCCAAGAAGGTTTCGGGCGAGGGTTCGCAAGGGGCTGTCGGTCACGCCGGTCTCCACCGCCAGACCTAGAACCCTTCGGCGACGACGGGAAGGGGTCGCCGGAGGGCGCGAGGCGGCTGTAGAAGGAGGCATGGCCTCCGCCCCGCCGCCCCGACCGAACACCGGAACCGCCGCCGCCCTGCGTCGGCTGGCCGCCCGGGCGCTGGGCGTCGTACGCTCGATACCGATCCTGCACAGGCCGGTGCACGCCCTGGCCGAGCGCATGGCCCGACATCCGGCGGGGGCGCGGCTGATCCGCAGTGTGCTGGAGCCCCATGCCCTGGATCCCGCCGGCTACGCCCGCTGGATCGCCCGCTGCGATACCCTGACACCGGCGGACCTGGCAGCAGCCCGGGACCTGGCCGACCGGCTGGCGGCGAAGGGGCCGTTGATCTCGGTGGTGATCCCGGTCTTCGACCCGGACCCGGCGCACCTGGAGGCTGCCATCGCCTCTGTGCAGGCCCAGCTGTGGCCGAAGTGGGAGCTGTGCCTGGCCGACGACGCCTCGCCGGGCGGGGAGACCTGGGCCCGGCTGCAGGCCGCCGCAGCCGCGGACCCGAGGATCCACATTGTCTGGCGCGAGACCAACGGCCACATCAGTGTGGCGACCAACTCAGCCCTGGCCCTGGCGGCGGGGGACTTCATCGCCTTCATGGACCAGGACGACCTGATCCCGCCCCACGCCCTGCTGGAGGTGGCGGCCGAACTGATTCGCCACCCGGAAACGGACCTGATCTACACCGACGAGGACAAGATCGACGGGCGGGGGCGGCGGGTGGAGCCGCACTTCAAGACCGCCTGGGACCCCGAGATTATGCTGTCGCAGAACATGGCCAGCCACCTGACGGTTGTCCGCCGCAGCCGGATGGTCGAGGCCGGGGGCCTGCGTGAGGGACTGGAAGGCGCCCAGGACTGGGACCTGGTGCTGCGTGTGGCGCGGGCAGCGGGCCCGGAGCGCATCCGACACATCCCGGCCGTGCTCTATCACTGGCGTCAGGCGGGGCAGGCGTCCTTCTCGGAGAGGGCCATGGCCCGGTGCCGCGGGGCAGCGGCGCTGGCGGTGAACGATCACCTGGCGGCGACCGGCCAGGCGGCGACCGCCCGGGCGGTGGAGGGCGGCCCAGCCTGGCTGGAGATCACCCGCGACCTGCCCGGCCCGGCCCCGAAGGTCTCGGTCATCGTGCCGACCCGGGACCGGGCGGACCTGATGGAGGCCTGCGCCCGGGGGGTGCTGGAGGCCACCGACTGGCCCGACCTGGAGCTGCTGGTGGTGGACAATGACAGTGCCGAGCCGGCGACAAAG
Source organism: Phenylobacterium deserti (assembly GCA_945859865.1). Taxonomy (GTDB): domain Bacteria; phylum Pseudomonadota; class Alphaproteobacteria; order Caulobacterales; family Caulobacteraceae; genus Phenylobacterium; species Phenylobacterium deserti_B. Next base: position 10,206 of record CAMAOY010000051.1, on the reverse strand, counting down.
GCCCTGTTTGCGCAACTGGCTGGGGACCCGAGGGTGAGGATCCTGCCCGCGCCCGGTCCCTTCAACTACTCCGCCATCAACAATGCGGCCGTGAAGGCAGCGACGGGGGACCTGCTGGTCTTCCTGAACAATGACGTCGAGGTCCGCGATGCCGGCTGGCTGAGGGCCCTGGCGGCCCAGGCCCTGCGGCCGGAGGTGGGCGCGGCGGGGGCGATGCTGCGCTTCCCGGACGGCCGGGTTCAGCACGCGGGCGTCGCCCTGGGGATTGGCGCCGCCGGCGTGGCGGGGGCCCTGGGCGTGGGGGCGGGACCCCGGGACCCGGGGCCTTCCAACCGGCTGAGGACCGCCCGGTGCGTCTCGGCGACGACGGCGGCCTGTCTGGCCGTGCGCCGGTCCGTCTTCGAGGCGGCGGGGGGATTCGACGCGGAACACCTGGCGGTGGCCTTCAACGACATCGACCTGTGCCTGAAGATCCGCGCCCTGGGCCTGCAGGTGATCTGGACCCCCGGAGCCGACCTGATCCACCAGGAGTCCGCCTCCCGGGGCTCGGACCTGGAGGCGCGCCACGCCGAACGCTTCGCCCGCGAGGCCGCATGGATGCGCGAACGCTGGGGTGCCGTCCTGCAGGCGGACCCCTTTTACGGGGTCGCCTTCGACCTGGGCGGCGGTGACTGGCGCCCCGCGGACCCGCCCCGGCGCCGGCGCCCCTGGGCCTTGCCGCCGGAGACCTGGGAGGCCATGATTCCAAGTCCAGAAGAGGACATACACCCATGACACGCGCGCCCCGCCGGCACTGGACCGCCCTGTTGATCGCCCTGGCGACCGCCGGTGCGACCGCCCTCCCCGCCCTGGCCGCGCCGCGGCGAGACGACGGCCTCTGGAAGGCTGCGGAGGCCGCCCGGGAGGGGCAGCTCAAGCTGCTGGAAACCGTGGTGAACATCGACTCCGGCACCGGCGATGTTGAGGGCGGGCGCCGGGTCCTCGACGTCCTCGCGCCCCGCCTGGAGGCCCTGGGTGCCAGGATCGAACGCGTCCCGGCCGAGATTCCAGGCCTGCCGGACAACCTCGTCGCCACCCTGAAGGGCAAGGGCAAGGCGAGGATCCTGATGATCGGCCATGTCGACACGGTGTTCGAGCCGGGCACAACGGCCAAGTGGCGCTACGTGGCGGACGGGAACCGGGCCACGGGCCCGGGCGTCGGCGACGAGAAGGGCGGCGTGGTCCAGGCCATCACCGCCCTTGAGATCCTCTCCGCCCGCGGCTTCCGCGACTACGACACCCTGACCCTGCTGCTGGAGACCAGCGAGGAGCGCGGCTCCCCGGGGACCCGGGCCCTGATCGACCGCCTGGTGAAGAGCCATGACGTCGAGCTGAACCTCGAGCCCGGCGACGCCCCTGACAAGATCACCGTCTGGCGCAAGGGCAGCTCGACCTTCAACATCGACGTCAAGGGTCGGCCCGCCCACGCCGGGGTGGCCCCCCAGGACGGCCGCAACGCCGCCACCGAACTGGTCCACCAGTTGGCGACCCTGGATGGCCTCCCGAAGTCGGGCGACGGCCTGACCGCCAACCTGACCATCCTCCAGGCGGGCAGCCGCTACAACATCATCCCCGAGAACGCCCGCGCCCAGGTCAACGTCCGTATCCGCGACAAGGCCGACCTGGACCGCGTGCAGGCGACCCTCGAGGAGAGCGCCCGCAACACCAAGGTGCCGGACACCCGGGTCACGGTGAGCCGCGAGAACTCCTTCCCGCCCCTGCCCGACAATCCCCACACTGACGCCCTGGCTGTGCGGGCCAAGGCCATCTACGCCGAACTGGGACGGGACCTGGGGACGGGCGGCAATGGCGGCGCCTCGGAGTCCGCCCTGTCCCACGAGGCCGGAACCCCGGCCCTGGACGGACTGGGTCCTGTGGGCGGCGGGTTCCATACCGACAAGGAATGGATCGACCTGACGACAATCACGCCGCGCACCTACCTGCTGGTGCGGATGATCCAGGACGTAGCTGCCCGGCCACCGAAGCGCTTCACGCCCGGCGGCTGACCGAAGACCCGTAGCGCAGGCGGCCCAGCCCTTCGACGAGACGCCGGAGGGGCGCACCGGGGTCGCGGCCGGCCTTCCAGGCTTCGAAGCTCATGACGTTGGCGATCCGGGCGTCGAGGAAGGCATCCGACTCCGCCTCACCCGACCGCAGCCGGATAGCGAGGGCCGGGACCAGGATCCCGGCCAGTATGGCCCGCTTGGAATAGTGGTTCTCGTCCGCGGCGACATCCCCCGCCCACCGCCAGAGGGCGTCGGCGCTCTCCCAGGCCAGGGACAGGCCCAGGCCGGCGTTGGGGGGCAGGGCAAGCCAGCCCGACCAGCGCCGGACGGCGGGGGCGTCGGCTGCCGCGGCCTCGATCCGAGCCTTGAGGGCCGAGCGGATTCGCTGGCGGATCTTGAGCCCTGCCGGGTCCGGGAGCGCGGCGATGGCCGCCGCGTCATGCCGGCGCGACAAGAGCGCCGCAAGGTCGGCGGGCCCCCGGGGCAGGATCAGTTCGGCTTCGCCCGGGCTGAAGCCAGCGTCGGCGCCGGCGGACACGGCCATGGCGGAGGTCCAGCCCATGACCGGCGCCCGCACCAGGGCGGCGTCAAGCACAGCCTGTTCAGCGCGCCTCAGCCAAGCCTCGGGATCATCATTTGCGTCCATGGCGGGAATATAGACCGGATTGCCGGACCTGTCCGGCGTGGACAGGACATTTCCGTTCTGCTATTGCCCACCTCCTATCCAGACGGAAGACCGTCGGGAACAAAAAGCTATTATCCGTTCGCCGCTGAAGCCTCGCTGAAGGCGACGCCGATCGGGAACGGGTGACAGGAGAGAGACCTCTGGTTCAGATTTTCGTCCGCGACAACAACGTCGACCAAGCCCTCAAGGCGCTGAAGAAGAAGATGCAGCGCGAAGGCTCGTTCCGCGAGATGAAGCGCCACGTGCACTACGAGAAGCCCTCGGAGAAGCGCGCCCGCCAACAGGCCGAGGCCGTTCGCCGGGCCCGCAAGCTGGCTCGCAAGCGCGCCCAGCGCGAAGGCCTGATCCCCGCGCCGAAGAAGCCGGTGCGCTGAGCCGCGCCCCGGCACCTACTTTCTAGACGGCAAACAGGGGCCGTGCGCACGCCGCACGGCCTTTTTGCTGTCCGGGGCCCCTCTCCTGTCCGAACCGCTGGAGATTTCCGGTTTGGGCGCCTATCTTGAGGGAGAACTGGACACAACCCCTTCGGATCGGATGGCTATGAACCTTCGAACTCTCGGCATCTGGGCGGCCATCATCATTGCACTGGCAGGGATGTACGCCCTGACCAACCCCGGCAACCGGACGCCCACCATCAGCGAGATCAGCTATACCCAGCTGCTTGGCAAGATCGATGGCGGCGGCGTGAAGTCGGTGGAAATGGCGGGCCCGCGGATCGTCGTGAAGGACGCCGAGGGCAAGAGCTTCGCCTCGGCCACACCCAACAACCAGGAGGACCTGGTCAAGCGGCTCGAGGCGCGAAATGTCGACATCAAGGTCAAGCCGCCCGGCGGCATGAGCGCAGGTGCCATCCTCCTGCAACTGCTGCCCATCATCATCATGGTGGGGATCTGGGTTTTCTTCATGCGCCAGATGCAGGGCGGCGCGAAGGGAGCCATGGGCTTCGGCAAGTCCAAGGCCAAGATGCTGACCGAGAATCGTAATCGCATCACCTTCGAGGACGTGGCCGGCGTGGACGAGGCCAAGGACGAACTGGCCGAGATCGTCGACTTCCTGAAGGACCCGCAGAAGTTCCAGCGCCTGGGCGGCAAGATCCCAAAGGGTGCCCTGATGGTCGGCCCCCCCGGCACTGGCAAGACCCTGCTGGGCCGGGCTGTGGCCGGCGAGGCGGGCGTGCCCTTCTTCTATATTTCCGGCTCTGACTTCGTGGAGATGTTCGTCGGCGTCGGCGCCAGCCGCGTGCGCGACATGTTCGAGCAGGCCAAGAAGAACAGCCCCTGCATCATCTTCATCGATGAGATCGACGCCGTCGGACGGCATCGCGGCGCGGGGCTCGGCGGTGGCAATGACGAGCGGGAGCAGACCCTGAACCAGCTGCTCGTCGAGATGGACGGCTTCGATCCCTCGGACGCCATCATCGTCATCGCCTCGACCAACCGGCCGGACGTGCTCGACCCCGCCCTGCTGCGGCCGGGCCGCTTTGACCGCCAGGTGGTGGTGAGCAATCCGGACGTGAACGGCCGCGAGCGGATCCTGCGCGTGCACATGCGCAACGTGCCCCTGGCGGCGGACGTGGACATCCGCACCATCTCCCGGGGTACGCCGGGCTTCTCCGGCGCGGACCTGGCCAACCTGGTCAATGAAGCCGCCCTGATGGCCGCGCGGAAGGACCGCAAAATGGTCACCCAGCGCGACTTCGAGGACTCCAAGGACCGGGTCATGATGGGCGCCGAGCGCAAGTCCATGGCCATGACCGACGATGAAAAGCGCCTGACCGCCTACCACGAGGGCGGACACGCCCTGGTGGCCCTGAGCGTCCCGGCCTCGGACCCCGTGCACAAGGCCACCATCATTCCGCGTGGGCGGGCCCTGGGCATGGTCATGCAGTTGCCTGAGCGCGACCAGCTGTCGATGAGCTTCCAGCAGATGACCTCGCGCCTCACCATCCTCATGGGCGGGCGGCTGGCCGAAGAGCTCATCTTCGGCCGCGAGAAGATCACCTCCGGCGCCTCCTCCGACATCGACCAGGCGACACGCCTGGCCCGGGCCATGGTCACCAAGTGGGGCTTCTCCGACCGACTGGGCGTGGTCTCCTACGGCGAGAACCAGGACGAGGTCTTCCTTGGCCACTCGGTGTCACGGACCCAGAACGTCTCGGAGGAGACCGCCCGGATCATCGACGAGGAGGTCAAGCGCCTGGTCCAGGGCGGCTATGACGAGGCCAAGCGGATCCTCACCGAGAGGATCGAGGACCTGCACACCCTGGCCAAGACCCTGCTCGAGTACGAGACCCTGACCGGTGACGAGATCACCAACGCCCTGAAGGGGGTCATGCCCCGACGTGACGATGCGGGCGACCCCGCGCCGGCCCTACCCCCGGTCTCGGTGCCTCTGATCCCGACGACGGCCCGGCCGCAGCCGGCGTGAGCGGAGGCGCGGGCGCACGCCGCCCGCCCCTCGTCATGGGGGTGGTGAACGTCACCCCCGACAGCTTCTCCGACGGCGGTCGCCTGGAGGGCGTCGAGGGTGCGGTCGCCCACGGCCTGGCCCTGGACCGGGCAGGGGCGGACATACTGGACATTGGCGGCGAGTCCACGCGTCCGGGCGCCCGGCCCGTGAACGCCGAGGACGAGGCCGGCCGGGTCCTGCCGGTGATCCGCACCCTTCGCCCCCTCACCCAGCGCCGCATATCGATCGACACCTGCAAGCCAGAGGTTGCCCGGGGGGCGATGGAGGCCGGCGCGGACATCTGGAACGACGTCACCGCCCTGGGAACGCCCGGCGCGGCGGACCTGGCGGCGGAACTCGGCTGCGAGGTCGTGCTGATGCACATGCAGGGCGAGCCGCGCACCATGCAGGCAGCCCCGCAGTACGAGGACGTCCTGGCTGAAGTCTGCGCCTTCCTGGACGCCCGGGCCGGAGCCGCCCTGGTCGCCGGCGTGGCACGGGAAAAGATCTGGCTGGATCCCGGAATCGGCTTCGGCAAGACCGTGGCCCACAACCTCGCCCTGCTGGCGGGGCTGGAGCGGATCGTGGCCCTCGGCTTCCCGGTCCTCCTGGGGGCCAGCCGCAAGCGCTTCATCGCCGCCGTCGGCGCGGGCGGAATGCTGGCGTCGGACCGCCTGGGCGGTTCGCTCGCGGCGGCCCTGGCCGGGGCCCGGGCCGGCGTGGCAGCAGTGCGGGTCCACGACGTGGCCGAGACGGTCCAGGCGCTGAGGGTCCAGGAGGCGATCCTGGCGGGAAGCGAAGTCAGCCCCGCCCGATGAAGGGCATGGCCGTGGCCATCACCGTCATGAACTGGACGTTGGCCTCCAGGGGCAGGCCAGCCATGTAGGCCACCGCCTCGCCGACCGCCGTGACATCCATGGTGGGCTCGGCCGCCACACGTCCGTCCGCCTGCAAAACGCCCCGGGACATCCGGGCGGTCATGTCGGTCGCGGCGTTTCCGATGTCGATCTGGCCGCAGGCGATGTTGTAGGCGCGGCCGTCGAGGCTGGCCTGGCGGGTCAGGCCGGTCATGGCGTGCTTGGTGGCGGTATAGGCGACGGACCTGGGCCGCGGGACCTGGGCGGAGATGGAACCGTTGTTGATGATCCGGCCGCCCTGTGGGGACTGGGCCTTCATGCAGCGGAAGGCGGCCTGGATGCAGAAGAAGGCGCCGGTCAGGTTGACGTCGACCACCCGGCGCCAGTCCTCCACGGAGAGGTCCTCGAGGGGTACCGGCGGCGCGCCCGTGCCGGCGTTGTTGAACACCAGGTCCACCCGGCCGAACCGGTCCGTCGCCGCCGCGAACAGGCCTGCCACCTGGTCGGGATCGGCGACATCGGCCGGATGGGCCAGGCCCCGGGCCGGCCCGCCGCAGAGCTCGCGGGTCTCCAGGAGGCGCTCGGCCCGCCGGCCGGCCAGGACGAGGTTCCAGCCCCGGGCGGCAAGGGCGAGGGCCGCGGCGCGGCCTATGCCGGAACCGGCGCCGGTGAGGATGGCGACGGGGGGCGGCGAGGCGGGGTAATCGGTCATGTCACTAGACTAGTCCGCGTCCGCATGGCCGTGCAATTGCGCCCGGGCCGGGTTAAGTCTGGGCCATGTCCAGCGCCCTTGGCCGAGTCCTGATCATCGCCGGCTCCGACTCCGGGGGCGGAGCGGGCCTGCAGGCTGACCTGAAGACCGTCACTGCCCTCGGCGGTTATGCGGCGACGGCGGTCACCGCGATCACGGTGCAGAACACCCTGGGCGTGACCGGCGTCCTGCCTGTGCCCGCCGACATGGTGACAGCCCAGGCCCGAGCCGTGCTGGACGACATCGGGGCCGACGCCCTGAAGACCGGCATGCTGGGCGATATCGCCATGGTCGAGACCGTTGCGGCCATACTGGACTCGGCGGCCGGGATCCCGGCGGTGGTCGATCCCGTCATGACCGCCAAGGGCGGCGCCGCCCTGCTGGCGACGGATGCCATGGACGCCGTCCGCCGGCTGATGGTTCCCCGGGCCTGGCTATTGACCCCCAACGTCCCGGAAGCCGAGGCCCTGACGGGCCTGAGCATTGCCAGCCTGGATGACCAGAGACGGGCCGGCGAGGCCCTTTTGGCCCTGGGTGCCCGGGCCGTCCTGATGAAGGGCGGCCACCTGGACGGCGAGCGCGTGAGCGACCTGCTGCTCACGCCGCAGGGCGAGACCCTGTTTGAATCCGCCCGCCTGGAGACCCGGCATACCCACGGCACCGGCTGCACCCTGGCCTCGGCCTGCGCGGTGGGCCTGGCCCAGGGCCTGACCCTGGAGGCCGCGGTGGCGAGGGCCTGGGCCTATGTCCAGGAGGCCATCGCCCGGGCCCCCGGCCTGGGCCGTGGGCACGGCCCCCTCGACCACGCCTGGACGATGAGGGGACGGGCGTGAAGCACGCCGACGCGCTGGACGGACTGGTCCGCCAGTCCGACAGCCTGATGACCGCCCTGCGGGCAGCGCGGGCCCTGGACCTGCCCGACTGGCTGATCTTTTCCGGGGCCGTCTACCAGAAGGTCTTCAACCACCTGACGGGCCGGCCCGAAGACTATGGCCTGAAGGACTATGACCTGGCCTATTTCGACGGCTCGGATACGGGCTGGGACGCCGAGGACAAGGTGATCCGGAAGGCCGCGGCAGAGCTTCCGCCACCACTGGGCTCGTTGGTTGAGGTACGGAACCAGGCCCGGGTGCACCTGTGGTTTGAAGGCCGGTTCGGCGAGCCCTATGCGCCCCTGTCCAGCAGCGCCGAGGCCCTGGAGCGGTTCGTCTCGACGGCCAATGCGGTGGGCGTCCGGCTTGAGGCTGACGACCGGCTGACGATCTCAGCGCCCTTCGGGCTGGATGACCTGTTCAGCCTGAGGCTGAGGCCCAATCCCCTGCGATCGGCGACCGGCTTCCGGGCCAAGGTCGAGGGTGTCGTGGCGCGCTGGCCCGAGCTGGCCGTCGAGGACTGCCCCTCAGAAGGCTCCGCGGGCTGAGGCCGGGGCGGCGTTCATCTCTGAGGCCTGGGACACCCGCTGGAGGGTGTCGATCAGCCGCTTGATCTCGATGGGCTTGGCCAGGTGAGCGTCCATGCCCGCCGCCAGGTACTCGGCGACCTGATGGGTCATGGCGTCGGCCGTGAGGGCGATGATCGGCGTCCGGGGCAGGCCGCGGTTGCGCTCCAGGGCGCGGATGGCCGTGGCCGCCTCCACCCCGCCCATGACCGGCATGTGGATGTCCATGAGGATGATGTCGAACCGCCCCGTCTTCCAGGCGGCGACCGCAGCGGCGCCGTCGGGCACGATCTCCAGCGCACACCCGAGCGAGGCCATAACCGCGGTCAGCACCTGCTGGTTGGTGGCATTGTCCTCGGCGGCCAGCACGCGCAGGGGAGAGGCCTCGGCATCGTCCTCGAACAGGTCATCGTCGAATTCGACCACTTCGCCCCCGGTCGCACGCATCAGGGGGGCCGAGAACCGGAAGGTCGTGCCCAGGCCCTCGGTGCTCTCGAAGGCGATGCGCCCCCCCATCATTTGGGCGAGTTCGGCCGAGATGGCGAGGCCAAGGCCGGTGCCCCCAAAGCGGCGGGTGGCGGAATTGTCGACCTGGACGAACTTTTCGAACAGCATGGCTTGCTTCTCGGCCGGGATGCCGACCCCGGTGTCGCGCACGGTGATGACGAGCTGGTCCGCGACCTGGTCCAGGAGCACGGTGATCGAGCCAGAATGGGTGAATTTCACCGCATTGGAGACCAGGTTGCCGAGGATCTGGCGCAGCCGTCCCGGGTCACCCCGCCAGCCGCCCTTTGCCCCCGGCATGGTGCGCAGTACGAATTCCAGGCCCTTCTCGGTCGCCGACGGGGCGAAGAGGTCGCGCACCGGGGACAGGGCCGCCTCGAGATCAAAGTCTTCCTCGGAAAGGGTCATGCGTCCCGCCTCGATCTTGGACAGGTCAAGGACGTCGTTGAGGATCTTGAGCAGCAGGTCGCCGGACTGGCGGACCACATCCAGGCGCTTCCTCTGCTCGCCGGGCAGGTCGCCCATGGCCATGATCTCGGCCATGGTCAGGACACCGTTCAGGGGCGTGCGGATCTCGTGGCTCATATTGGCCAGGAACTGTGACTTCATCAGGTTGGCGTCGTCGGCGCGGTCGCGGGCATCCTGCAGCTCGGCGACCATGGACTGCTGCTGGGCCTCGCGGACAGACAGGCGATGCAGCAGCTGGTTGAAGGCCGAGCTCAGTCCCCGGAACAGGCCGTCCCGGCTGGCCAGGTGGATCGGCTCATAGCTGCCGCTGTCCGAGACCATCTGCATGGCGGTGGATAGCTCGACGACGGGGGCGATCACCCGGTCGGCCAGGCGACGGGAGATGACGATGGCGACGCCGATGCCGGAGAACAGAAGGGCACCGGCCAGGGCGAGGAGCTCGGGCGCGACCTCAGCGAGGCCCAGCCCCCGGCCGACAGTCACCAGTTCGCCGAGGTGGACCCCCTTGCGTTCCACGGGCGTGCGGATGACGACTTGGGATTCGCCGGGGGAGCCGCCGGGGGAGACGCCGGGGGAGACGCCGGGGGAGACGGTAGACGCCAGCTGGCCGGCCTGCCCGAAGCCGGACACCCGTTGGCCCGAGGCGTCGAAGAATTCCGCCGAGACCAGCCTGTGCGAGAGGCCAAGGGCGCGCACCGCCGAATCCACCGCCACAGCATCCCCGGAACTGACGGCATCGGAGAGGGTGACCGCCGATACGGTGGCCAGGGTGGACTGGAGGGCGCGGTTCTGGGCCTGGACCTGGACCCACTGCTGACCCATGAAGGCCAGGCACGCCAAGACGAGCACGCTCAGCGCCGTGGTGACGGCGGCGGCGGAGATGCGGGCGTGAAAGCCCGACGTGCTGAGGGCCTTTTGGCGGTAATCGGGGGGCGTCATTCTGATCCCGGCCTCATTGTGAGAGCCCAGACTGCCCCGGAAGTCCTAACGTTTCCCTGAATTAACCCTGT
>CAMAOY010000050.1 GCA_945859865.1 Phenylobacterium deserti | reverse complement strand
ATCCTCAGGTGCTCGCGGGTCTGTCGGCCGAAGCCTTCAATCGCGGACACCACCAGCAGGACCGCCCGGGCCCCGGCGGCGCCCATGACCATTGCGCGGATGAAGTCCTCGTGGCCGGGGGCGTCCAGGAAGTCGACGTCTCCGTCCGGGTCCTCGCGGAAGGCGAAGCCCAGGGCGATGGAGAGGCCCCTCGCCTTTTCCTCAGGCAGCCGGTCCGTCTCCATGCCGGTCAAGGCGCGGACCAGGGCCGTCTTGCCGTGGTTGACGTGCCCGATCACCGCAAGGCCGAGGGGCGGAGGCGGGGCGGCGGTCACCGGACGGGTCCCGGGCGGGGGCGGCGCATGAGGACTCCCTACGTCGAACTGGAGCCGAGGTCATCCGCCTTGCTTGCCCGGCGGCGCCTCGCCTCCCTATAGTCCGGCCCGGAGAGGGAGACGCGTCGTGACGCTGAGGACCCCGAAGGCCGCCCGACCGGACCCCCGCCGCCGCCTCCCGGCTGTGGGTGCCCTCTGTGACGACCCCATCGCCCGGCCGCTGAAGGCCCGGTACGGCGCCGCAGCCCTGACCCGCGTCGTCCGCGCGGTCCTGGCCGAGGCCCGGACCCGCCTTTCCGCCGACCCCGATGTCCTCCCGTCGACCGGCGCCCTCCTGGAAGCCGTAGAGGCGCGGCTGGCCGAGGGGGTCCGGGAGACCCTCTTCCCGGTGATCAACGCCACCGGCGTGGTGATCCACACCAACCTTGGGCGGGCACCCCTTGCGCCGGAGGCGATGGCGGCGGCGGCAGCAGCGGCGGGCTACGCCAACCTGGAGCTCGACCTCGACACCGGCCGGCGGTCCTCGCGGCAAGCGCACCTCGATCCCCTGATCGCCGAGATGACCGGCGCCGAGGCGGGGCTGGCGGTGAACAACTGCGCAGGCGCCGTACTGCTGGCCCTGGCCGCAGTGGCGGAAGGGGCACCGGTCATCGTCTCCCGGGGCGAGCTTGTGGAGATTGGCGGCGGCTTCCGCATACCGGACGTGGTGGCCCAGAGCGGCTCGCGCCTGGTCGAGGTGGGGACCACAAACCGGACCCACCTGCGCGACTACGAGAAGGCCCTGGCCGACCATCCGGACGCCCGGGTCCTCCTGCGCACCCATCCCAGCAACTTCAGGATCCTGGGCTTCACCAGCGCGCCCTCCCTGGAGAGCCTGGCGCACTTCGCACATGCCCATGGCCTGCTGCTGGTCGAGGACCTGGGCGGCGGCGCCCTCGTGGACCTCTCGCCCTTTGGCATTCCGGACGAGCCGACCGTCCAGGCCAGTCTCAGGGCGGGCGTGGACCTGGTGCTCTTCAGTGGGGACAAGCTTCTGGGCGGGCCCCAGGCCGGCCTCGCTGCAGGACGCCGGGACCTGGTCGAGCGGCTGGAGGCCCACCCCCTGGCCCGGGCCCTGCGGCTGGACAAGCTATCGGTGGCCGCCCTCGCCGCCACCCTTCGGCTCTATCGCCCACCGTCCGACCCCTTCCAGCGGATTCCCGTCCTGCGCCTGCTGGCCCAGGACGCCGGAACGCTGACTGCCCGGGCGAAGGACCTCAGGGCGCGGGTCGAAGGTCTTGCGGACCTCGAGACGGAGATCGTCGAGACCGAGGGCTATGCCGGCGGCGGGGCCCTGCCCATGCGGGCCCTGCCTGGCTGGGCCCTCGCCCTCAGCCACCTGCGTTTCAGCGCAGAAGACCTCGCGCTTCGCCTGCGCACCGGACCGACCCGGGTGCTGGGACGGATCGAGCAGGACCGGGTCCTCATCGACCTGCGGACCGTCGACGACGCAGAGGTTCCGGCCCTGGCCGAGGCAATCGCCGCGGCGGCGGGGGAAATCAGCGACCTTGCGCGACGTTATCCCGAGGTGCCCCCTTCCCTCGCCTGAGGTGTGCGGACATATGCTCGGCAGGGACTTGGTCCCAGGTCGCTCCGTGCCGATGACGGGATCAGAGGGACGTCGTGCCAGAACCCGGGATGTTCCCGCCGACACGCCAAGCCGCCCTGGAGCGTCTCGCCGGCTTTGTCCCGGCGGCGGGGCGCGCCTATGTGGAGGGCCGAAACCTGGACCCGGGACCCGGTGAACCGGGCGCGGTCTCGCGGCTGTCCCCCTACCTCCGCCACCGGGTGATCTCAGAGGCCGAGGTGGTCGAAGCGGTCCTGCAGGCCCAGGGTCCCGCCGGTGCGGAGAAGTTCATCCAGGAGGTGCTCTGGCGCACCTACTGGAAGGGCTGGCTGGAAATGCGGCCCTCCACCTGGTCGCGGTTCCTGGAGACGCGCGACCGCCAGCAGGAGGGTCTGGCGGACTGGCGGGCCCTCGCCGACGCCGAGGCGGGCCGCACCGGCATCGAGGGCTTCGACGACTGGGCCCGCGAACTTGCCCAGACCGGATACCTGCATAACCACGCACGCATGTGGTTCGCCTCGATCTGGATCTTCACCCTTCGCCTGCCCTGGGCCCTGGGGGCGGATCTCTTCCTGCGCCGACTCGTCGACGCCGACCCGGCCAGCAACACCCTGTCCTGGCGGTGGGTCGCGGGCCTCCAGACCCAGGGAAAGACCTACCTGGCGACCCGGGAGAACATCGCCCGCTTCACCGGGGGCCGCTTTGCCCCCTCGGGCCTGGCGACGGAGGCCCCTGCCCTGGTGGAGCCGGCGCCCGAACCCCCGGCGGGCCTTCCTTCCGCCGCGGGCACCCCGCCTCCGGGACCCTTCCTGCTACTGGCGACGCCGGAGGACCTGACCCCCGACCTCGGAGGGATCGACCCGGCAAGGGCGGTCGCCGCGGTGGTCACGCCGGATACCCGCCTGTCCTTTGGCGAGGCCGCCCGCCAGTTCGTGGCCGAGGCCGCGATAGACGCAGCCGATCGCCTGGCCAGGCGAGTGGCGGGGCCGGTAACCCTCCTGGACCACCTCGACGTGGGCTCCCTGGTAGCTGCAGCCCAGGCAGCGCGGGTGCGGACCCTTGTCACGCCCTACGCGCCTGTAGGCCCCACGGCGGGCGCCCTGGCGCAGGCCGCGCGGGGCCTTGAAGCCGAGGGCCTGCGCCTCGTCCAGGTCCGCCGGGACTGGGACACCCGCCTCTGGCCCCACGCAATGGCGGGCTTCTTCGCCTTCCGCAAGCAGATCCCGGCCTTGCTGCAACAGGAGAGGTCCCGATGAGGCGTCCCCTGCAGGTGGTCTGGTTCAAGCGCGACCTGCGCATCGCAGACCACCGCCCCCTCGCCCTCGCCGCCGGCGCCGGGCCCGTGCTTCCCCTCTACATCGTCGAGCCCGGGCTCTGGGCCCAGCCGGACGCCTCGGGAAGGCAGTGGGCCTTTGCGGCGGAATGCCTCGGCGAGCTGGCGGGCTCACTAGCACGGCTGGGCCAGCCCCTGTCCGTCGAGGTCGGCGAGGCGCTGGAGGTACTGGGCCGGATCCATGAGCGTCACGGCATCGCCGGCCTCTGGAGCCACGAGGAGACCGGAAACGGCTGGACCTATGCCCGGGACCTGGCCGTTGGCGCCTGGTCGAAGGCGGCGGGTATCCCCTGGCGCGAGGAACGCCAGTTCGGCGTGATCCGCCGCCTGAAGTCGAGGAACGGCTGGGCCCAGGCCTGGGACCGGGATATGGCCCGGCCGGTGACGCTCCCGCCCGTGGCGCTTGTTCCCCTCGGCGGGCACTGGCCGGATCGTATTCCATCGGCAGACGACCTCGGCCTTGCGTCCGATCCCTGTCCCCATCGCCAGAAGGGCGGGCGCACTGCGGCGCTGGGGGTTCTGGACAGCTTCCTTTGCAGTCGCGGCCGCGACTACCGCCGGGAAATGTCGAGCCCCCTCACGGCCTACGCGTCCAGCTCACGGCTCTCGCCCCACCTCACCTGGGGGACCATCTCCATGCGGGAAGTCGCCCAGGCCACCTGGGCGCACCAGCGCGGGCTCCGGGCGTCGGGTGCCGTCGACGCAGGACGATGGCGAGCGTCCCTGGCCTCATTCTCCGGGCGCCAGCACTGGCGCTGCCACTTCGTCCAGAAGCTGGAGGACGAGCCCAGGATCGAGTTCGAGAACCTCCACCGCGCCTACGACGGCATCCGCCCCAACGAGGCCGATCCGGACCGCCTTGAGGCCTGGAGCCAGGGCTTGACCGGCTATCCCTTCCTCGACGCCTGCATGCGGGCGCTGGGCGCCCATGGCTGGATCAATTTCCGCATGCGCGCCATGCTGATGTCCTTCGCCAGCTATCATCTCTGGCTTCCCTGGCGGGAGAGCGGCCTGCACCTGGCGCGGAAGTTCGTGGACTACGAGGCGGGAATCCATTGGCCGCAGGTGCAGATGCAGTCAGGCACCACGGGCATCAATACGCTCCGGATCTACAACCCCGTGAAGCAGGGCCACGACCAGGATCCGGAAGGCGCCTTCGTCCGGGCCTGGGTTCCCGAGCTCGCGGCCGTCCCTGACGCCTTCGTCCATGAGCCCTGGCGCTGGGAGGGGGCGGCCAGCCTCGCCTATCCCGCCCCCGTCGTCGACAACGTCGAGGCCATGCGGGCGGCCCGCGAAGTCCTCCACGCCCTGCGCCGCGACAGCCGCCACAAGGGCGCTGCCCGGGTCATCGCCGCCCGCCACGGAAGCCGCAAGTCCGGCTTGCCCGGGGCGGGGGGCCGTCGGCGAGGCCAAGCCAAGCCCGCAGGCACCTTCCAGCTAACTCTGGACTTCGGGTAGGGCTGACGACCCAGCGAACTCGAGCCTGTTCCCTTCAGACGGAACGTCTGAAGGGAACAGGCTCTTAGTCCAGAAAGCTAGATCCTGTTTCGATCCGATAACCGGTTCCCACTTATCGGAACAGGATCTTGGAGATCAGCGGGCGTTATCGCGCAGGTTGATGAAGGGCGCGCCGCCGGAACCCGTCACCTGGGGCATCTTGCCGTCCCACTTCTCCACGGCCTTCAGGTCAACATAACGTGGGTTCGCCGAGAGGGCCTCGTTGATGATCCGGATGGACTCCGCCTCGCCACGGGCGGCGGCGATCTGCGCCTCGGCCTGGGCCTGGGCCTTGGCGACCTGGGAGCGCGCGGTCAGGGTCTCCTGGTCGGTCCGGGTCTTGGCCTGGATGGCCTGGAGGATAACGTCGGGGTAGCGGATGGTGCCAATCCAGTCGAGCTGGCTGACCACCACGCCGAACTTTGCCCACTTGCCGGCAACCCGGGCGAGGGCGCGCTGGATCACCAACTGGCGGCCGCCGGAGTAGAGGGCATCGACATTCACCTTCTCGGCCTCGGCTGCGATGGCCGAGCGCACGTCATTGCGGATAGGCCCGTCCAGCAGCTGGTCGAAGGTCAGGCGGTAGGTCTCGTAGAGCTTGGGTGCCGAAGCGGGGGAGACCTGCAGGGTGATGGCCACGTCGGCGGTCATCGGCAGGCCGGTGTTGTCGGCGAAGGCGATCTCCTCGTTCCCCGGCCCGCGCTCGTCCGGCTCGCGGGTGTAGCTGTAGGTCCGCTGGATGACCGGGAACTCGACGATCCGCTCTCCCACGCTGCGGAAATGCCAGCCCGAGGTCAGCGGCTGAGCGGCCACGCCGGCGGAAGGCCCAAGAGTCCGGATCTTCACTCCGGCATTGCCGGGTTCGACGGTCTTGCCGGCGATGATGATGGTCACAAGCACCAGCACCAGAACGAACAGGGCGGCAGACACTCGACGGATCAAGGCAGGATCAGGAATTGGAATTGGAGCACCCCATCGTTTGGTCCCGCGAGACATATGTGTCGGAAGGCTAATCTTCAAGCCGTCGATGCGCAGTGGCTCCGGAGCCTCCGGTTTCAGCGGCGGGCGGAAGCGCGGGGCACAGCCAATTCCACTGGGTTTCAGCCCGTCCCTGAGCCATCATGGACGTGGCAATTGTTTCCGGAGATTCCCGTCCATGCCGTCGTCTGAGAGCGCTGCGCTTACTGGCCGCACGGGGGCCGCCATCGAACGCCTGACCCTTCGCCAGCCGGACGACTGGCATGTCCACCTGCGCGACGACGCCATGCTGGCCTCGGTGGTCAACTACACGGCCCGGCAGTTCGCCAGGGCGATCGTCATGCCCAACCTCAAGCCACCGGTGACCACGGTCGCGGCCGCCCGGGCCTACCGCGAACGCATACTGGCGGCGGTGGAGCCTGGTCTCGACTTCACCCCCCTGATGACCTGCTACCTGACCGACGGCATGGACCCCACCGAGGTGGAGCGGGGCTTCGCCGAAGGGGTGTTCACGGCCTGCAAGCTCTACCCGGCCCACGCCACCACCAACTCCGCAGCTGGCGTGACGGACATACGCCACATCCACGACGTGCTGGAGGCCCTGCAGAGGATCGGCATGCCCCTCTTGATCCATGGCGAAGTCACCGACCACGAGGTCGACATCTTCGACCGGGAGGCGGTCTTCATCGACCAGGTCCTCCGCAAGCTCGTTGCGGACTTCCCGGCCCTGAAGGTGGTGTTCGAGCACATCACCACGGCCGACGCCGTCGCCTTCGTCGAGGCCTCGGGGCCGAACGTGGCGGCGACCATCACCCCGCATCACCTGGCCATCAATCGCAACGCCATGTTCGAGGGCGGCATTCGGCCCCACTTCTACTGCCTGCCCATCGCCAAGCGGGAGCCCCACAGGCTCGCCTTGCGCAAGGCCGCCACTTCCGGTTCGCCCAAGTTCTTCCTGGGCACGGACTCCGCCCCGCATCCGGTGGGCGACAAGGAATCGTCCTGCGGCTGTGCGGGCATCTTCAACGCCCCCTTCGCCCTGGAAAGCTACGCGGCGATTTTTGAGGCGGAAGGGGCCCTAGACCGGCTGGAGGCCTTCGCTTCGGAGAACGGCCCGCGCTTCTACGGCCTGCCCCTGAACACTGGAACCTTGACCCTGGAGAGGCGCACTGTGCCAGTTCCGGAACAGCTGCGGCTGGCGGCGGCTGACCTCGTTCCCTTCCACGCCGGGGAAGACCTGGGCTGGAGCCTCGTCAGCGCTGGCTGATCAGGGGGGCGAATGCCGCCCGTGAAGCCTCCCGAAGGAATCCGGTTCACGGCGGGCCAAGGGCCGGGGTATGCACGGACATCGGGCGCGGGAGGATGGCATGTCGGTGGTCACGGAGATCCTGCAGCAGTCGCAGGGGCTGATCGGCATGGCCCTGATCACCGTGGGGGCCTGGGCCCTGTCGGAAGACCGGCGGGCCCAGCCTGGGCTCCGGTGGATCTTCGGAGCCCTCCTGCTTCAGGTCCTGATCGCCCTGGTGGTGGTGCGGGTCCCCTTTGTCTGGTCCGTAATCGGCCTCGCCAACCACGCCGTGGCAGCGATCGAAAAGGCCACCCTGGTCGGCTCCAGCTACATGTTCGGCTACACCGGAGGCGCGCCCGCGCCCTTCGTGCTCAAGGAAGGCGCTGCCTCGCCCTTGATCATCGCCTTTCAGATCCTGCCCCTGATCATCGTCTACTCGGCCCTGGCCGCCCTGCTCTGGCAATGGGGTGTCCTGTCGAGGATCGTTGCTGGCCTGTCCTGGGCCCTGCGCCGCACCCTGGGCGTCAGCGGGGTGGTAGGACTGAGCAGCGGGGCCAGCATCTTCCTCGGCGTGGTCGAGGCACCCCTCGTGGTTCGCGCCTATTTCGAGCGAATGAGCCGGTCCGAACTCTTCGCCGTCATGACCCTGGCGATGGCAACGATCTCGGGCGCCATCCTGGTCCTCTACGCCCAGACCCTGGCCAAGACGGTGCCTGACGCCGTGGGTCACATGATCTCGGCGTCCCTGATCTCCCTGCCGGCGGCGATCCTGATTGCCCGGCTGATGGTGCCGGGCGCTGCCGCCACGGAGGCTTCCGTTGAGGAGACGGGCCTGCGCTACGACAGCAGCATCGACGCCATCGTCCGCGGGACCATGGACGGGGTGCAGCTCTTCCTGGCGGTGATCGGCATGATCATTGTCATCTTCGCCCTGGTGGCCCTGGCGGACCAAGCCCTGGCCCTGGCACCCGCGGTGCAGGGCGAACCCCTGAGCCTCAGACGGATCTTCGGCTGGCTGTTCGCGCCCCTGATGTGGACCCTTGGCGTGCCCTGGGACCAGGCACCCCAGGCCGGCGCCCTGATGGGGACCAAGACCATCCTGAACGAGTACGTCGCCTACATGGACCTGGCGGCCCTGCCCGCCGGGAGCCTGGACCCGCGCAGCCAGCTCATCGTGACCTACGCCCTTTGCGGCGTGGCCAACCTGGCCAGCGTCGGCCTCCTGGTCTCGACCATCGGGACCCTGGCGCCTTCCCGCCGGGCGGAGGCTGCGGCCCTGGGCATGAAGTCCTGGGTTGCAGGGAACATGGCGTCGGCCATGACGGGGGCGGTGATCGGCCTGGTGACCCTGGTTCGCTGACCGCCATGTTCGACGCCCGCCTTCGCCCGCTGATCAATCCCGCCCTGGACCGGATGGGCGCCGCCCTCGCCCGCCGGGGCGTAAGCGCCAACCAGGTGTCGGTCGCAGGCGCGGCCTTTGGCGCCCTGGCGGGCCTTGCGATCGGCCTCGGTCAGCCCCTGGCGGGCCTGGCCCTGCTCCTCACCAGCCGCCTGCTGGACGGTCTGGACGGCGCCATCGCCCGGGCCGGCCAGCCCACGGACTTCGGCGGATATCTCGACATCGTCTGCGACTATGTCTTCTACCTTGCCGTGCCTCTGGGCTTTGGTTTCGCGGTGCCAGGGAACCTGCCTTTCGCCCTCTTGCTGGTCGCGTCCTTCACCCTGACGGCGGTGAGCTTCCTGGCCTACGCGACGCTGGCCGCCAAGCAGGGCCTGGAAACCCGGGCCCATGGGCCCAAGAGCTTCTTCTACAGCACGGGGCTGGCCGAGGGGGCCGAGACCCTCCTGGCCTTCGTGCTGATGTGCCTGTGGCCCGCCGGGTTCCCGCAGATCGCCGCCATCTTTGCGAGCCTGTGCCTCCTCACGGTGATCCAGCGTAGCGTGATCGCCCGGCGTGTGTTTCGATAACCCCCCAAGTTCCCCGCGGCACCAGCCATAGACATGACGAGGACGACCTGATGAGACTGATGCTGGCCCGGGCCTCGATGGCCCTGTCCCTCTTCTTGCCCGTCTACTTCATGGTCGCCGCCCTGGGGGTGAAGTTCGGCCTCTGGCCCTGGCAGGTCGGCCTCATGAAGATGATCCTCCAGTTCGGCCTGCCGCTGATCGGGATTGCCCTCATACTGAGCCTGGTCGCCCTCGTCGTCAGCCTCGTCCGCAAGCCGCGCGCCGGCTGGAAGATGGCCCTGGTGGGGCTGCTCATACCGGTCCTCGCCCTGGGCTTCCTGGCCTCGGTCCAGCAGAAATCAGCGGGGATCCCCCCGATCCACGACATCGCCACCGACGTTGCCGACCCGCCGGTATTTTCGGCGGCGGTCCTGTCAGCTCGCCAGGCCCTTGAAGCGAATCCCGTGGAGGCCATGACCGCCCAGATGGGGAGCCTGAAGGCCTACCAGGGACCCGCCTTCGCCGGGATTGCTGGCAAGACCCTCGGCCAGGTGGGTCATGATGCCTATCCCGCCGTGCGACCGCTGACCCTTGCAGCCGCACCGGCCAAGGTCGCCGCCGCAGCGGAGGCCGAAGCCAAAGCCCAGGGCTGGACCGTGGTGAACGCTGATCCCGCCGCCGGCGCCATCGGGGCGACTGCGGAGACCTTCTGGTTCGGGTTCAAGGATGACATCGCCGTCCGCATCCGGCCCTCGGCTACAGGCGGGTCGGTCGTGGACGTCCGCTCCACCTCGCGGGTCGGCCTGAGCGACCTGGGCGCGAACGCCAAGCGCATCGAGGCCTTCCTGGCGGGCCTCAAGGTCCGGGCGGCCGGCTAGCCATCCCCCGGTTGACCCGTGCCCGCGTCCGCGTCGTCCTGGCGGGGGCCGGACACGCCCACCTGAAGGTACTGCAGCGTGCGGGCGAGCTGAGAGCGGCCGGGGTCGAGCTCATCCTCGTCGCGCCTGCGACCTTCCACTATTCGGGACTGGCGAGCGCCGTCCTGTCTGGTGCCCTTCCCGCCGAGCGGGCGGGCCTGGACGTCGCCGCCCTCGCCGCACGCTTCGCGGTCCCGCACATCCCGGCGGAGGTGACAGGGGTCGACCGGGCGGCCCGGCGCCTGCGGCTCTCAGACGGGCAGGATCTCGGCTATGACGCGGTCTCCTTCAATGTGGGCAGCATCACCCAGGTCCCCGGCAAGCTGGGCGACGACGGGGCGGCCTGGCCGGTCAAGCCCCTCGCACGCCTCCTGGCCCTCAGGGGCGAGGTGGAGGCCCACATCGGCGGGCAGGGCAAGAGCCCGGGAATCGTGGTGGCGGGGGGCGGACCGACCGGGTTTGAGGTCGCCGCTGCCCTTGCCAGCCTGTCGGAGCGAAACGGCGTGCGACCGGACCTTCGCCTCGTCCACCGGTCAGGTCCGGACTGGGCGCCGCCCCGTGTCCTGGCCCGGCTGATAAGCGCACTCGCAAGCCGCGGCGTCGCTTTGACAGAGGGCGAGGTATCGGGCCGCGGTCCCGGGACCTGCGTCCTGTCCGACGGCCGCGCCCTGCCCTGCGACCTGCTGGTGCTGGCCACGGGCCTGAGAGCGCCGCCGGTGATCGCCGCCCTCGGCCTGCCCCTGTCCACGGATGGACGGCTGGAGGTAGATCCCACCCTGCGCACGGCGGCGGACCCGGCCATCTTCGCTGTCGGGGACTGCGCGGTGATCACCGGCGCGCCGCGCCCGCCGGCCGGGGTGTTCGGGGTGGGGGCCGCCCCGACACTTGCGCACAACCTGGCGGCGCTGGGGACAGGTGCGCGCCTCGCGACCTATGCGCCCCAGGCGCGCTGGCTCGCCATCCTGGACCTGGGCGACGGGACGGGACTGGCAATGAGGGGCCGGCTCTGGAGCCTCGGGCGCGGCGCGCTCATCCTCAAGCGCCGGCTTGATCTTGGCTTCATCGACGGCCTGCGGGCGACCTCAGGCGAAATGCTTGAGGACTGACACCAGCTTCCGGGTCCGGTCGGAGAACAGGGCTGGCGTGTAGAACTGGCTGGCCAGCCGCTTGTTGATCTCGCCGCGCGTGGGATAGGGCGCAATCATCCCTGTCATCTGGCTGAGCTTCAGCCCTGAGGCTAGGGCAAGCGACCAGAGGTGGATATGATCCCCGGCGTGCCGGCCCACCAGGGTCACGCCCAGGACCTTGCCGCGAGCAGTGGTGACGAGCTTGCCGAAGCCGCGGACATCGCCCTCCGCCTGGGCGCGGTCGTTCTCGGCGAACTCGAAGACTTGGATACGGACGTCCTCCCCGTGGCCACGGCGCGCTTCGGCCTCGCCCAGGCCGATCGCCGCCACCTCGGGGTCGCAGTAGGTCACCCTCGGCACGTGCAGAGCGTCGGCGTTGACCGGCAGGGCGAAGAGGGCCCGGCGCACTACCAGGGAGGCGTGGGCGCCGGCGAGGTGGGTGAACTGGCCCCGCCCGGCGGCGTCTCCTATGGCGAAGACCCGGCGATTGGTGGTGAGGAGCGACCGGTTGGTCCGGACACCCTGGCGATCGAAGGCGATCCCAGCGGCCTCAAGGTTCAACCCCTCCAGGGAGGGCGTGCGCCCCACGGCCACCAGGAGATGCGATCCGGACACGCGGATCTCCTGACCCCCCGACTGCATGACGACGACGGGGCCCGGCTCGACCCGGAGCGCCCTGGAGCCCGCAAGGATCTCAACGCCGTCGGCGAGCAGCTGGCAGCGCACCACCTCGGCGGCCACCGGGTCCTCCCGGCCCAGTATGTCCTCGGCCTCGACGATGACGACCTCGGACCCGAGCCGGCGGAAGGCCTGGCCCAGTTCCACCCCGATGGGCCCCCCGCCCAGGACGATCAGGCGCTCCGGAAGGGCGGTGAGCTCGAAGACGGTCTCGTTGGTCAGGTAGGGCGTGGTCTCCAGTCCCGGGATCGGGGGAACGGAGGCCCGGGAGCCCGTGGCGATGACGAATTTGCGAGCGGTGACGCGAAGGCTGTCGCTGGCGATGGTGCGGGCGTCCACGAAGTGGGCCACCTCGCGGACCACCTGGACGCCGAGGCCCTCGAAACGCTCCTGGCTATCGACCGGCGCGATGGTCCGGATGGTCTCGTGGACGTGGGCCATGACCCGGGCGAAGTCGACCTCGACGGGGCCAGCGGTGACGCCGAGGGCCCCTGCGCTACGCGCTGCATGGGCGGCGGTGGCGGCGGCGATCAGGGCCTTGGAGGGCACGCAGCCATAGTTTAGGCAGTCGCCCCCCATCTCGCCCTTCTCGAAAAGGACGACCTTCAGGCCCAGCTGGGCGGCACCTGCGGCGACGGAAAGGCCGCCGGACCCGGCTCCGATGATGGCGATGTCCGCCTGGATCGTCTGGGTCAAAGGGTCTTCCCCGAGCGGGCGCGAAGGCGCTGGAAGATGGTAGCGCCGAGGGTGAGAAGGCCCAGCGCCACGAGGGGCAGGAAGACCTTGGGCGAGAAGATGACCCCGAGGTCGGGGGTCCCGCCGCGGGAGAGGATCTCGCCGATCCCGGCACCGATCCCACTGTAGATGAAGGTGGCCGGCATGATGCCCAGGAAGGTGGCCAGGGCGTAGGCCCGCAGGGGCGCGTGGGCCAGGGCGGCGGCCACATTGACCAGCCAGAAGGGCGCCAGCGGTATGAGGCGCAGGGTCAGGATATAGCCGAAGGCGCCCTCCTGGACTCCGTCAATCACCGCCTTGAGCCGGCCGCCCGAGGCCTCGGCGCGCTCGCGGAGGGCCTGTCCGAAAGAGGTCTTTACCGCATAGAAGACCAGGATGGCGCCGAGGGTGGCGCCGACCACAGTGGCTGCGCCGCCGACCCAGGTCCCGAACAGGAAGCCTCCCGCCAGGGTCAGGATTGTCCCGCCAGGCAGGCTGACGGCGGTGGCGAGGGCGTAGACCGCGATGAAGCCCAGGAGGGCCAGGGGCAGTTGCTTGGCGACGAAGGCCCGGAGCGCGGCCTCATGCGACTGGAGGGCGTCCAGGTTCAGGTACTGGCCGGCGCCACTGGCGAAGATGGCGACGGCACCCGCCAGCAGCAGGAGCAAGGGCGCGAAACGTTTGAGGCGGGCCATCCGGTCTCCGATGCGGCTTGGAAGCACCGTCTTACCGGCGACGACGAGAACGATCCATGGCCTTGCACAATCGGGGGGGATCGGGCGCGGCCGGGCCGTCAGATCCGCTGGGTCGGGGCTGGCCTCGGGTCCATCATCGACAGTGGGGGAAGGCTTCAGAGATTCCCGTCCACGCCGGGCAAGACCTGGGCGGGAGCCGCGTCGACGCCAGCTCGACGGGCGGACTGCGTCGCCTCCAGGATTGGAGGCGACGCGCCTGCCTAGTACTTGATGGAGAACGAAGCGCCGAAGTAGCGGGGCTCGCCAGCGATGAAGGTCGGGATCCCGAACGCACCGCCCGTGTTACCGGCATCCTTGATGTACTCTTGATCCAACAGGTTGGAGACGAAACCTTCTACCTTCCAGTTCGCATTGGTCGGCTGGTAGGACACACGAAGGTTCACCAGACCGTAGGGATCCTGATATTCATCCTGGACCCTGTCACCTGTGCTCTGAAGCGCCGGAATGTCGTTGTCGTTGTCAAAGAAAACCTTTGACTGCCATGTGTAGGTCGGAAGGAAGACAAGATCACCCTCCAGAACCGGAACACTGTATTTCATTCCAAACGAGACAGTATTATCCGGCGAAAGACGGAAGCTGTTGCCCTTGAAGCGCCCGTTATCAAACCGGCCGTTATTGTAACCGTAGGTGCCGAAAATCATCAGCTCGCGAACCGGCTTCCAATTGATCTGGCCCTCAAAACCTGTCGCCGAGGCATCACCAGCACTGATTGTCTGGAACACGCCTGGAGATATCTGAATGCTCGTCTGGAAGTTCGTGTACGAGAACTGATAGATTGACCCCTCAAGGGAGAGGCGACGGTCGAGCCATTGGGTCTTCGCCCCGGCTTCGTAGGAATCGACGATCTCGGCGGCGACGGGAGTGAAGCGGGCATTGCCTTGCGGCGCCGTCGGCGCCGCAGGTGACAGCACCTCGGGACGCCGACCGCGGGAATGGGTGACGAAGAGGCTGACATCGTCGGACACGGAGTAACGGCCCACGATCCGGTAGGTCACGCCTGAGTCGGAGAAGGACTGGTACTGGGGAAGGCCCCCCGGCGTGGACTGCAGGAAGATGCCACGGGCGGTGGCCGGATTGGCCGCGGCGGCCGCAGAGCCGCTGGTCAGGACAGAGCCGCCGTTGTCGAGTGTGCCGCGGTACCCGGACCTCTTTTCGTCGCTGCTGTAACGCACGCCAGCCGAGACCTCGAACTGGTCGGTAAACTTGTACGTGGCGTCGGCGAACACATCGTAGGAGGTGGTGCGGCCATAGTTCTCGAAGGTCTCGCGATGGACCAGCTTCAGGGTGCTGAGGGCCGCCGCTGAGTTGATGGTGTCGATCGCCGGGACGTTTGGCGGCGTGAAGCCGAGCTGGCCGGCCAGGGCCGGCGTGGTCCGCGCGGCGAACACGCGCTCATTGTACTGCAGCGGCACCGCCTGGGACCCGTCCTCGTGGAAGTATCCGACGCCGGCAAAGGCGCTCAAACGGGTGCCGCTGTCGTAGTTGATGCGAAATTCCTGGCTGTACTGGTCGCCCCGAGCGTCCTCGGCGAAGACGAAGAGCGGAAGCGAGAAGCCGTCCGCGTCGAACACTTCCAAAGACTCGAACCGGCGAAACGCGGTGATGGAAGACAGCCGGAGCGTATCGCTGAACTTGTATCCGACGAGCCCGGTGACGCCCCAGGTCGTCCGCTCCAGGCCGAGATCACGACCGCCTGAGAAGCCATCGCTGGAGGCCAGCGCCGCGCCGGAATTCCGGCCCAGATCGCCAAGAACACGGCCTGTCAGGGTATCGGTTGGGAGATAGGTCAACGACTTGAACGATGTCCCGGTGGGGTTGTTCTCCTCGTAGTTGAGGATCAGGTCTGCATCGAGACTGTCGCTCGGGCTCCATTTAAGGACAGCACGGTAGGCTGCAGTATCTGTGGAATTGAAGTCCCGTCCGCCGAGCAGGTTTTCGACATACCCGTCGCGCGTCTTGACGCGGCCTGCAAACCGGATGGCGAAGGTCGGGCTCAGGGGGAGATTGACCATCGCTTCGAAGCCGCGGAAGTCGTAGTTTCCGGCCTCGAACTTCGTGGCGGCTGCAAAGCCGCCGGGATCGGCCTTGTTCTGGACAACGTTGACCGCGCCGAGCAGGGCGCTGCGCCCGAACAGGGTCGACTGCGGTCCCTTGGCAATTTCAATCCGCGCGTTGTCGAAGAGTTCGATGTACGAGCCGCGGGACTTGGATATCGAAACGCCGTCCTGGAAGACCGAGACGCGAGGCTCCACGGTGGAGCCACCGTCATCGGAGGTGATGCCACGAATGACGAACCCTGGATTGTTCGGCGACTGGTTCTGGACCTCAAAGCCTGGGACAAAGAGGGACAGTTCTTCGAACTCCTGGACACCGATCTCATCCAGGAAGACCCCCGAATAGGCGGTCAAGGCGATCGGGACGTCGAGGGTCCTCTGTTCGCGCTTCTGAGCGGTGACAATCAGTTCCTCAATATAGCTTTCTCCGGGCGCGCGGACTCCGGCGACCTGCGCGTTAGCGCCAGAAAAAGCGAGCAGTGCAGATGTGCACACCGTACAAAAAACAAGTCCACGAACCGATCGACGCAACATTTTTACCCTCGTATTTTTCGCTGAACGGGGGCGCTAGCGCTTCCACATGTCAGTTCAGGTATGCTTGTGTGAACATCGTGCGTAGAGGGTCTGCGACCTCGGATTTCACAGACTCTGGGCTCAGGCTGTGGTCGTACAGGCACAATCGCGTACGAGGCGGTTGGAGCCCCCAGCCCTGAAAGGTCCTATCCCTTAAGCCGACCTTTCGGCCGAGAGCCGGGCAAAACGCCGGAGCCCTAGGGACGCCGAAGTCCATGACGACCGCACCCCCATAGTCGTTATCGGACACCTGCCGCCGCTCAGGGCGAAGGGACCAAAGAGCCCTGCCCCCTTGGTCCCTGGTCGCCCGCGCGTCGCGGCGGTAACGGCTGGAGGAAGTCCCGTTTTCCGATGTCCACCCCGGCCATTCTCAGCAGCGCATAGGCCATGGCGGTGTGGAAAAGTACGTTTGGCAGGGCGAGGTTCAACACATAATCCGGGGCCGGAAAGTGACGGGCGCCCTTGGGGCTGGGCAGGATGATCTCGCGTTCGCCTGCGCCGTCGAAGTCCGCCGGGGCAAGGGTGCCCAACTCATTGAGCGCCTGATCCAGTGCCCCACGCATGTCCTCCAGGGTGGAGAGCCCGGCCAGGTCCTCAGGCGGCA
>CAMAOY010000049.1 GCA_945859865.1 Phenylobacterium deserti | reverse complement strand
GGCCCATCGGGTTCTGCCAGGGCGGCGGCGTAGGCCTCCAGGAGCCGCAGGGCCTCAGGTCCTGCGGGGGTGCGCGCCGTCTCTCCGCGACGCCGCAGTTCGTCCAGGGTCTCGGACCGCGTCCGGCGCAGGGCGCTCCGTTCCAGGTCGTCCCGCGCCGCCGCAAGGGCTTCCGGGTCCCTCTGAAGCGTGACGAGGGGGTGCTTGAGCAGGCCCAGCAGGACCGACGGCAGGGCAGGGTCCGCCAGGGCCCGGGCCGCAAGGCCGGCGAGGACAGCGCAGGGCCGCCCCGCCAGGGGCTCTCCTGCCGAGGCGTCCGCCGTCACGCCCCAGCGGGCGAGGCGTGCGCAGACCCTGCGGGCCAGGTCCTGGTCCGGGGTCACCAGGGCAGCGGTCCGCCCGGGGGTCTCCAGGGTCTCGCGGAGCAGCAGGGCGGCGGTGAGGGCGCAGGCCTCCTCGTCCCGGGAGGAGATCACCGTCAGGCCCTCCAGCCCCCGGGTGATGGTCCTGACGCCAGCGCCGTTCTTGTCGGCGACGGTCGCCAGCCAGTCTGAGGTGCGCGCCGCCGGTCGGAGGGCGAGGCTGATGAGCTTGCGACGGTCGGCCCCCTGCGGGTCGTCGCCGCCGAACGGTCCCCAGACGAGGACCTCCTTGCGGGCGACACCGGAGCTGCTCAGGAGTTCGTAGAGCGCGGACTGCGGATGCTGGTCGTCCACCTCAAGTCCCATCGCCTCGGGCGAGAGATCGTCGGTGTCCAGCCCGGGAAGGACCACGGCACCCCGGGGGGCTTGGGCGATGACCCGGAGAAGGCCGGCCGTGGCCTGGACCGATCCTGTCGATCCGGCGGCGATGAGCAGGCCCGGCGGCGGCACTTCCCGCCACCGTTCCGCCAGGGCCCTGAGCAGGAGGACGCGCCGACGACTGACATCCTCCATCCCCAGCGCCTCCAGCCTGCGGGGCCAGAGGTCGAGGGCCGTGCGGAGCAGGTCGAGGGAGACCTGCCAGTGCTCCGCCATTTCCGCCCCCACCAGGGAGTCCAGGTTCTCGCCGGTCACCTCCTCGATCTGCAGGCTGTCGAAGAAGGCGCCCAGGGCGTCGGCAAGGCCGAGGGCCTCTGCGGGACCTGGCGTCCGTCCCCGGCTGGCCGAAAGGTCGCCCACCAGCTTCAGAAGTTCGAACCGCCGTCGCACCGGGGTGATGGCAGGCGGCAGGTCGAGCATGACCTCGCCGGGCTCAAAGGGCGCCTCGCCAGCCTCGAGGTCGCCCAGGGGGCGGATCCTGGGCGGCAGCAGGGCACCAGCCGTACCAGCCCGTCGCAGGAAGGCCTCGGTGAGGGACCGCGCCGCCCGCCGTGTCGGGGTCAGGACAACGGCATCCGAAAGGGCCTCCGGACCCTCGCCTTCGGTCAGGGCCAGCAGGCCTTCGGCCAGGTCGTCAAGGAACGGCCGGTCAGCGGGAATCGTGTACCAGCGGGGTCCCTCCCGGCTCAGGAATTCAGCCTTCATCCGGTGAGCCTGGCTTCGGCTTCCGCCCGGGCGGCGGGGTCCCCCACGTGCATCCAGAAGGCGTCCATGACCACGCCGAACAGGCGGCCCTGGCCCTGCAATCGCCACCAGACCGGAAGGATGGAGAAGGCGCCGTCCGGCTCCCCGTCCAGGGTTTCCGGCTTGAGGATCTGGAAGCCGACATTGGCGAAGGGCGCCGGTCGGGCGTCGTCAGCCGAATGGGTGAGGCGCCCGTCGGCGTCCATCAGAAATCCCCTGGGCCCCTCGAACCCTATGCCGTGACCCCTGCGGGTGAGCAGGAGCAGCATGTCCATGCGCGCCGGATCCCAGGCCGCCTTCAGCTGCTCGAGGGGGGGCGTTACGCCTTCGGTCCAGAGGGAGTCGATATTGGCCACGAAGATCGGCTCCCGGCCCAGCAGGGGCAGGGCATTGCGGACCCCGCCTCCGGAGTCGAGCAGGGCAGCGCGTTCGTCGGCGATGAGGATCTCGATATCGGTCCGCCGGGCGAGGTGAGCTTCCAGCATGTCGGCGAAGTGGTGGACGTTGACCACCGCCCTGCGCACCCCCGCCTCGACCAGGCGGTCCAGGACTCGGTCAATCAGGGTCCGGCCGGCCACCTCCACCAGGGCCTTGGGCCGGGTCTCAGTGAGCGGACGCATCCGGGTTCCCAGGCCAGCGGCGAGGACCATGGCGCTTTCGGGCCCCCTCATCGGCGCGCTTCCTCCGGGACGCAGGCGTCGAGCCAGTCCCGCAGATCTGCCAGGCCGGGGTCGGCCAGGCAGCGGTCCAGATAGCCCCACATGCGGGGCAGGAAGGCCTCGTACTTCGGCCGGCCGTCCCGTTTCACCAGCCGGGCGAAGACGCCGAGGATCCGGCAGATGTTCAGGGCCCCCAGGGCGTGGAAGTCGGTGACGAACGGCAGGTCGCCTGCAGGCCGGGAGCGGTCGAGGTAGAGCTGCAGCATGCTGTCCGACAGCCCCGGGCTGACGTCGCGGCGCGCGTCGTGCAGCAACATGGAGACGTCCCAGGCGGGGTGGGCCCGCAGGGCGTCCTGGAAGTCCACCATGCCGACCCGGGCGGGTCCCTCCCGGTCCGGCAACCAGATCAGGTTCTCCGCGTGATAGTCGCGGTGGCAGAAGACCGAGGCCCCCGCCTCGCCGCGCTCCAGTATGGGCCGCCAGAGCGCCGCCCAGTCCGCCCGGGCGGAGGCGTCGATCTGCACCTCCGGGCGCAGGGCAGGCAGCCAGTCGGGCAGGAGGTCGGCGGCGGTCTCCAGGGCCAGGGCGTCGTAGGTCAGGAGCGGCCAGTCGACCCCTGGGGCTGCGCTCAGCCGGTCCGGGACCGGGCTGGCCTGCATGTGGACCAGGGCCTCCACCGCGGCCTTGTAGAGGGGCTCCTCGTCGGCACCGTTGGCGATTCGCGCGCCGAACAGGTCATCTCCGAGGTCCTCCATTACCGCCAGGCCGAGACCGGCGTCGAAGGCCTCGATCCGCGGCGCCGACAGCCCGGACGAGGTAAGCCAGCCTGCGACGGCGACGAAGGCGTCTACCCGTCCGGCAGCCAGCCGCGCCATGGCGTTGTAGCCGAGGGTCCTGCGCGTCCCGGCGTCGGCGTCCGGCGGACACGGCGCGGATTCCACCGGCGGCTGGTCCATGAAGATCCGCCGGCTGCCGTCGGCCAGGAACAGGCGTTCGTAGGCGCGGGTCGAGGCGTCGCCGGCCAGGCCTTCACGCCGGGCGTCCTGCAGGCCGGTGGCCGCCAGAAAGCTCGCCTTCAGGGCCTCGCGTTCCGCCATCACGCCACCCGCTCCTTCCAGGTCCCGAAGCCGGCCAGCCGCGCCGCGCGGCCCTCGCCCTCCATGGAAAGCTCTAGATCGAGTCGGTTGCGGGGAAGACGCCCTTCGAGCCGTTCCGGCCATTCGATCAGGGCCGCCCCGTGGATGAGGGCCTCCTCCAGCCCGATTTCCCAGGCCTCGTCGGGGTCTTCCAGCCGATAGAGGTCGAAATGGGCGATCTCGAAGTCCGGCCCGGCATAGGTCTGGACGAGGGTAAAGGTCGGGCTCGGGGCGTCCTCGTCCGGAGTGGTCAGGGCGCGGATCAGGGCCCTGGCGAGGCAGGACTTGCCCGCCCCCAGGCCACCGCTGAGGCAGATGGCCTCGCCTGGGCGCAGAATCGGGGCCAGGCGTCGGCCAAGCGCTTCCGTGTCAGGCTCTGCGGGCAGGTCGATCCGCGCGGGCAGGCGGGTCAAAAGGGTCGATCCGGATGGGCGGGAAGGATCGTCTCCACATAGGCCTTCAGCTCGGCCGTCGCAGCCTCGGCGTCACTGCCCAGGCGGGCGGGGTCGATGAGAGGCCCCACGCTGAGTGTAAACCGCCCGCCCCGTTTGTTCAGGAGCTCGTGGAACAAGGTGATGTCGCGGAGCTCCTGCGAGACCCGGTCGAAGGCGTGGAACAGGGTCGACCAGGGACCGGTCATGTGGACCGGCGCGACCGGGGCGCCGTGTCGCCGGGCGATGGATAGGGCCGAACTCATCCAGAGCGGATCCGTCAGGGTCCCGTCCAGCGCCCGCCTGGACAGCCGGCCCGCGGGAAAGATCGCCAGCGCCCGTTCCGCCTCCATGGCCTCGCGGGTCATCTGCAGGGTGGTTCGGGTGCGGTCGCGCGTGCGCTTGGCCTCGACCCATTCCACGGGGATCAGGACCTCGGAGAACCGCGGCACCACCCTGTGGGCGTCGGCATTGGCGTAGAAGCAGAGGTCGGGTCGCCGGCCACGCAGGGCGTCGTAGGAGGCGATTCCGTCGGCGATCCCGGTGGGATGGTTGGAGATGATGACGAGGCGCCCGGCTTCCGGAATCCGTTCCAGGCCGCGCACCTCGACCTGCACCTCGAGGAGCCGGGCCACGTAGTCCAGCGCTTCACGACCGCCCAGGGGGCCGACGGCGTCCGCCATGTTCCGGGCCTTGCGATAGTTCAGGAGCCGGTAGAGCAGGGGACGGGCCAGGGGCCAGACCGGGCTGGCGGCCAGCCGGGGCGCCCGCTCGGCGATCAACACATCGACAATGTGCGGGCCAGGGCCAGCAGCGACAGAAGGGCTCATGCGTACAGCATGCCCGCCCGCAGGGGGCCCAAGCAAGGTCTAGGCGCGCCCGGTCCCAGCCAGTATTGGAATCCGGCAGGCAATCGAGGACGATCCCATGCGCCAGATCCACCACTTCATCGACGGGGCCCCGGCCCCCAGCGCCTCGGCCCGGTTCGGAGACGTCTTTAATCCGAACACCGGCGAGGTGCAGGCGAAGGTCGGCCTGGGAACCCCTGACGAACTTGAGCTGGCGGTCCAGTCCGCCCTGCGCGCCCAGCCCGCCTGGGCGGCGGTGAACCCCCAGCGCCGGGCGCGGGTCATGTTCGAGTTCAAGCGCCTGCTCGAGGCCAACATGCAGTCCCTGGCCGAGTTGTTGTCCAGCGAGCATGGCAAGGTGGTCGCCGACTCCCGGGGCGACATCCAGCGCGGCCTGGAGGTGATCGAGTTCGCCTGCGGCGTCCCGCACCTGCTCAAGGGCGAGTACACCGAAGGCGCCGGGCCGGGCATCGACGTCTATTCCATGCGCCAGCCCCTGGGCATTGCCGCGGGGATCACCCCGTTCAACTTCCCGGCCATGATCCCGCTTTGGATGTCGGGGGTCGCCCTCGCCGTCGGCAATGCCTTCATTCTCAAGCCGTCGGAACGTGATCCCACCCTCCCGGTCCGCCTGGCCGAGCTCTTCATGCAGGCCGGCGCGGAGCTGGGCCTGGACCTGAAGGGCGTGCTCAACGTCGTCCAGGGCGACAAGGTCATGGTCGACGCCATCCTCGACCACCCCGACATCGCCGCCGTCAGCTTCGTGGGCTCTTCGGACATCGCCCAGTACGTCTATTCCAGAGGGGCGGCGGCCGGAAAGCGCGTCCAGGCCATGGGCGGCGCCAAGAACCACGGGATCGTCCTGCCGGATGCGGACCTGGACCAGGTGGTGCGCGACCTGTCCGGCGCCGCCTTCGGCTCGGCCGGGGAACGCTGCATGGCCCTGCCCGTGGTGGTGCCGGTGGGTGAGCGCACCGCCGACGCCCTGCGCGAGAAGCTAGTCGCCGAGATCGCCTCGCTCAAGGTCGGGATCTCCACCGACGAGGGCGCTCACTACGGCCCGGTGGTCAACGCCGCCCACCGCAAGCGGGTGACCGACTACATCCAGACCGGGGTGGACGAGGGCGCCGAACTGGTCGTCGATGGCCGCGACTTCCGCTTGCAGGGCTATGAGAACGGCTTCTTCATCGGCCCCTCCTTCTTCGATCGGGTCACGCCGGGCATGAAGAGCTATCAGGACGAGATCTTCGGGCCGGTCCTGCAGATGGTCCGGGCCGACAGCTTCGAGTCTGCCCTGGCCCTGCCCTCGCAGCATCCCTACGGCAACGGGACCGCCATCTTCACCCGCAACGGACGCGCCGCCCGGGAGTTCGCCTCCCGGGTGAACGTCGGCATGGTCGGCATCAACGTGCCGATCCCCGTGCCCCTGGCCTATCACACCTTCGGCGGCTGGAAGCGCTCGGCCTTCGGCGACGCCAACCAGCACGGCATGGACGGGGTGCGCTTCTACACCAAGGTCAAGACGGTCACGGCCCGCTGGCCAGACGGCGAGGTCTCTGACCAGGCCTTCGTCATCCCGACCATGCGCTGACCTGAGAGATCCGCGCCGCATGACCTCCGCCCTGGAAACGGCCCATGCCGCGCGTATCTCGGCCGGCGACCTGCGGCCCGACCCGGCCCAGGCCGCGGGGCTGGCCAGCCTGGCCCGGCTGGAGGCCGAGCTGGTTGCGGCGCGTCCCGGTGGCCTTTCGGGCCTGTTCCGGCGCCGGCCCGAGGCCGCGATGGGCGTCTATCTCTGGGGGCCGGTGGGGCGGGGCAAGTCCATGCTGATGGACCTGTTCTTCGAGACCGTTCCTGTCGCCCGGAAGCGGCGCACCCATTTCCATGTCTTCATGCGCGAGGTCCACGCCCTGATCGGGGCCTGGCGCTCGGGCGATGCGGCGGCCCGCAAGGCGCGGTTCGGCCAGGTGCGGGGCGATGACCCGGTGCCGCCCGTCGCCGACCTGGTCGCCCGGGACGCCAGCTTGATTTGCTTCGACGAGTTCCAGGTCACGGACATCGCCGACGCCATGATCCTGGGGCGGCTGTTCGAGGCCCTGTTCGCGCGGGGCGTCACCCTGGCTGCCACCTCCAACCGGCATCCGGACGACCTCTACCGGGATGGCATCAACCGCCAGCTCTTCCTGCCCTTCATCGCGCTCCTGAAGTCCCGGGTGGAGGTGGTGTCCGTCGCCGGACCCCACGACTATCGCCTCGACCGGCTGAGGGCGGCGGGGACCTGGTTCTCACCCATCGACCCGGACAACCGCCGCACCTTCGACGCCCTGTGGCGCGACATGCTGGGCCCCGAGGCCGCCGAGGGAGAATCGATCGAGGTCATGGGCCGGCGGCTGGATTTCCCGATGGCGGCGGGCGGCCTGGTCCGCAGCGGGTTCGCCCGGCTCTGCGATGCGGCCCTGGGCCCCAACGACTATCTCGCCCTGGCCGAGCGCTTCCACACCGTCTTCCTCGAGGACCTGCCGCGGCTCAATTCGTCCCGGCGGGAGGCGGCGCGGCGGTTCGTCACCCTGGTCGACGCCCTCTACGAGGCCCGGACCCGGCTGATCGTCCTGGCCGAGGCCGATCCCGCCCGCCTCTACCCATCCGGGGACGGCGCCTTTGAATTCGAGCGTACCGCTTCGCGGCTCCAGGAGATGCGATCGGCAGACTGGCTCGCCGACCGCCCCTGACTTGCCGCGACGGCACCCTGCGTCGAATGCAAGGCTCCGTTGACACCCGCCCCGTGGGGCTTAAATGCAGGCATCCAGCCCGGGGCGCGGGGGCGTTCGCCGGGCGAGCCAGGACAGACAGATGACCGGACCCGTTCGAGACCGACCGATGTCGCCGCACCTGCAGGTGTGGCGCTGGCACCTGACCATGCTGACGTCGATCCTCCACAGGGCGACCGGAATGGCGCTCTATGCGGGGGCCTTCCTCGTCGCGGGATGGGCCCTGGCCCTTGGCGCCGGGCCCGACGCCTACCCGGCCTATATGGACATCCTGGCCTCGCCCCTGGGGCGGCTGGTCCTGGTCGGCCTGACCCTCTCGCTCTTCTACCATCTGGCCAACGGCGTCCGGCATCTGTTCTGGGACGCCGGAATCGGCCTTTCGGTCACCACCTCGACCCAGTCCGGGATCTTGGCCATGGCCTTCTCAGTGGTCGCGACAGTCATCGTCTGGGCCATCGGCCTCGGCCATGGAGGCCCCCAATGACCGATCTCAGGACCCCCCTGTCCCGCGCCCGCGGCCGGGGCGCTGCCGGCCATGGCGCCGCCCACTGGGTGGCCGAGCGGGTCAGCGCCGTTGCCCTGGTCCCCCTGACCTTCTGGATGATCTATGCCGCCCTCACGATTTCTACGGCTGGATACTCCGGAGCCGTCGCCTTCGTTTCCCACCCGGTAAATGCCGTCCTGATCCTCCTTGTCCTCCTCGTGTCCGGCTGGCACATGCACGCCGGTGCCCAGGTGGTGGTCGAGGATTACGTCCACCGGACCCTCGGACGCTCGGCGCTTCTCTTGCTGAACCTGTTCGTCACCGTCCTCGTGACCGCCCTGGCGGTCTTCTCCGTCCTCAAGGTCGCGCTCGGAGGCGCTTTCTGACGTCATGGCCGCTTACGAATTTATCGATCACAAGTTCGACGTCATCGTTGTCGGCGCCGGCGGCTCCGGCCTCCGCGCCGCACTCGGCTGCGCTCAGGCGGGCCTGAAGACCGCGTGCATCTCCAAGGTCTTCCCGACCCGCTCGCACACTGTGGCGGCCCAGGGCGGCATCTCGGCCAGCCTCGGCAATATGGGCGAGGATGACTGGCGCTGGCACATGTACGACACCGTCAAGGGGTCAGACTGGCTGGGTGACCAGGACGCCATCGAATACCTCTGCCGGAACGCCCCTGCGGCAGTCTACGAGCTTGAGCACTGGGGCGTGCCCTTCTCGCGCACCCCGGACGGCAAGATCTATCAGCGCGCCTTTGGCGGCATGACCCGCAACTTCGGCGAGGCTCCCATCCAGCGCACCTGCGCCGCGGCGGACCGCACGGGCCATGCCATGCTGCACACCATGTACGGCCAGTCCCTGGCCCACAACACCGAGTTCTTCATCGAGTATTTCGCCCTCGACCTGATCATGGACGAGGGCGTCTGCAGGGGCGTGACCGCCTGGAAGCTGGACGACGGCACCCTGCACCGCTTCCAGGGCCAGATGGTCATCCTGGCGACAGGCGGCTACGGACGGGCCTACTTCTCGGCCACCAGCGCCCACACCTGCACCGGGGACGGGGGCGGCATGACCCTGCGCGCCGGCCTGCCCCTGCAGGACATGGAATTCGTCCAGTTCCACCCCACCGGCATCTACGGTGCCGGCTGCCTGATCACCGAGGGTGCCCGGGGCGAGGGCGGCTACCTGACCAATTCCGAGGGCGAACGCTTCATGGAGCGCTATGCGCCCACCGTGAAGGACCTGGCGCCCCGCGACATGGTCAGCCGGGCCATGACCATCGAGATCCGCGAGGGACGTGGGGTGGGTCCGAACAAGGACCACATCCACCTGCACCTCGACCACCTCGATCCCAAGATCCTGGCCGAGCGCCTGCCGGGCATCTCCGAGAGCGCCCGGATCTTCGCCGGCGTCGACGTGACCAAGAAGCCCATCCCGGTCCTGCCGACCGTGCACTACAACATGGGCGGCATCCCCACGAACTTCTACTCGGAGGTGGTCACCCGGGTGGGCGACGATCCCGACCGCGTGGTTCCCGGCCTGATGTCCGTTGGCGAGGCCGCCTGCGTCTCGGTCCACGGCGCCAACCGGCTAGGCTCCAACAGCCTGATCGACCTGGTGGTCTTCGGCCGTTCCGCGGCCCTGCGGGCGGCGGACGTCCTCAAGGCCGGGGCCACCCAGCCCGAGCTGAAGCCCTCCATGTCGGACGGCCACCTGGCCCGCTTCGACCGGCTGAGGTTCGCCGACGGCTCGACGACCACGGCCGCCCTGAGGCTGGAAATGCAGCAGGCCATGCAGGAGGACGCCGCGGTGTTCCGCACCGGCGAAAGCCTCGCTTCCGGCGTGAAGCGTCTTCAGTCTGTTCAGGACCGGCGCAAGGACATCAAGGTGTCCGACCGGGGCCTGATCTGGAACACCGATCTCGTCGAGACCCTCGAGTTCGAGAACCTGGTGGTGCAGGCGGTGGTTACCGTCGCCGGGGCCGCCAACCGCACCGAGAGCCGCGGGGCCCACGCCCACGAAGATCATCCCAACCGGGATGACGCCAACTGGATGAAGCACACCCTGACCTGGATGGACGACGTCACGGGCAAGGTGGTCATCGATTACCGGCCCGTGCACGACTACACCATGACCAACGACATTGCGCCCATCCCGCCCAAGGCGCGGGTGTACTGACGCAGGCCTGCAGACGGAAATCGAGGAAAGAGCCCCATGGTCGAACTCGCCCTGCCGAAGAACTCCCGGGTCCAGAAGGGTCGCCACCATCCGGCCCCCGCCGGCGCGAAGACGGTGAAGTCCTTCCGGATCTATCGTTACGACCCGGAGGGAACCGGCAATCCGCGCTGGGACACCTATGACGTCGACGTCGCCGCCTGCGGCCCCATGGTCCTGGACGTGCTCATCCACATCAAGAACACCATGGACCCAACCCTGACCTTCCGGCGGTCCTGCCGTGAGGGCGTCTGTGGGTCGTGCGCCATGAACATCGGCGGTCGCAACACCCTGGCCTGCATCCACGGGCATGAAGACGCGCATGGGTCGACCTGCCAGATCAGCCCCCTGCCGCACATGCCGGTGGTCAAGGACCTGGTCCCCGACCTGACCCATTTCTATGCCCAGTACGCCTCGATCGAGCCCTGGCTCAAGACCACCACTCCCGAGCCCCAGACCGAATGGTCCCAGAGCCCGGAGGATCGCGAAAAGCTGGATGGGCTCTACGAGTGCATCCTGTGCGCCTGCTGCTCGACCTCCTGCCCCAGCTACTGGTGGAACGGCGACCGCTACCTCGGTCCGGCCACCCTGCTGCACGCCTATCGCTGGCTGATCGACAGCCGGGACGAGGCCACGGGTGAGCGGCTCGATGCCCTCGAGGATCCCTTCAAGCTCTACCGCTGCCACACCATCATGAACTGCGCCCAGGTCTGCCCCAAGGGCCTCAACCCCGCCAAGGCGATCGGCGAGGTGAAGAAGATGATGGCGGAGCGGGTGGTCTGACGTCTGACCGTCCTGCGGTACCTTGCGAATTCGGTAAGTTGACGGCCCCGTCACTTTTCTGCATCTGGACCTCATGACCTCTGCAGACGCCCATGTCGTGATCGTCGGTGCCGGCCACGCCGGCGGGACCCTGGCGGCCCTGCTGCGCCAGTATGGCCATGCCGGTGCGGTCACCCTCGTGGGCGAGGAACCCATCCCGCCCTACCAGAGACCGCCCCTGTCCAAGGCCTGGCTGAAGGGTGAGGCCGACGCCGAGTCCCTGGCCCTCAAGCCGCTTGAGTTCTACGCCGGGAACCGGATTGATTTCCGGCCCTCGGTGCGGGGTGTCGGCATTGACCGCGTTCGCAAGGTCCTGGCCCTGTCGGATGGGTCGGAACTCGCCTACGACGTCCTCGTTCTCGCCACCGGAGCCCGTCCGATCCGCCTGCCGATTCCCGGGGCGGACCTCGACGGGGTCCTTGAGCTGCGCACCGCCGCCGACGCCGAAGCCCTGAAGGCCGCCCTGGGTCCCGGCAGGACCATGGCGGTGGTGGGCGGCGGCTATATCGGGCTGGAGGCCGCAGCTTCTGCCCGGGCCCTCGGCGCCGACGCCGTGGTCCTCGAGCGCGAGCCCCGCATCCTGGCCCGGGTGGCTGGAGAGGTGCTTTCGAGCTTCTTCCGCCAGGCCCACGAGACCCACGGGGTGCGCTTCCTGACCGGGGCCTCGGTGACGGGCTTCCGCGGCGAGGGTGGCAAGGTGACTGGCGTGGAGCTGGCCGATGGCCAGGTGATCGACTGCGACCTGGCCCTGGTGGGCGTGGGCGCCGTCCCGAACCAGGAACTGGCCCAGGAAGCCGGACTGGCCGTCAACCGGGGCGTGGTGGTCGACCTGGGGGCCCGCACCTCCGACCCGGCCATATTCGCCATTGGCGACGTGACCCTGAGGCCCATGCCCATCTACGGCCGCGACTTCCGCATGGAGAGCGTGCCCAACGCCCTGGAACAGGCCAAGCAGGTCGCCTGCGCCATCACCGGGCGGCCCGCGCCGGCGGGGGAGACCCCCTGGCAGTGGTCGGACCAGTACGACATCAAGCTCCAGATCGCAGGCTACAACTTCGATTCCGACCAGTCCCTGGTCCGGGGAGATCCCGCCTCCGGCCACTTCGCGATCTTCCATCTCAAGGGCGATCAGGTCCAGGCAGTGGAGGCGATCAATTCGCCGCCCGAATTCATGATGGGCCGGCAGCTCATCGGCTCCCGCAGGCCGGTGGACAAGCAGAGACTTGCGGACACTTCGGTTTCCATGAAAGAGGTCGCCGCGGCGTAAGCTGGTGAGGCGAGGAAAGAGCATATGGCAAAAATTACCTACATCGAACACGACGGCACTGAGCACGTCCATGACGGCAAGACGGGCCTGTCGGTCATGGAGGTCGCTGTGAAGAACAACGTCCCGGGCATCGACGCCGACTGCGGCGGTGCCTGCGCCTGCGCCACCTGCCACGTCTATGTGGACCCCGCCTGGCTCGACAAGACCGGCGACAAGTCCGCTATGGAGGAGTCCATGCTGGACTTCGCCGAGGGCGTGGAGCCGAACAGCCGCCTGGCCTGCCAGATCAAGATCACCGACGGCCTCGACGGCATCGTGGTCCGTCTGCCCGAAAGCCAGCACTAAGCTCTAATCCGGCCCATGCTGCCATTTGACTCTATCCCGGGTGATATCAGGGATCGTCTGACTGCTGAGGGCGAGGTGTTTATCGACCTCGGCGATGGTGAATTTGGGTGTCGTGGCGTAGGTTTTGATTACGGCGGCAGCCGTTACTTCGTAAAGTTCGCAGTCAGTGGGCTGGGTTTGGCGAGCCAGAGCCGGGCCATTGCCGTGCACTCACGGGTACAGCACCCGACCCTCGTCCCCCTAATCCAGATGCTGGGCGGCGATCAGGGGCCCATCCTGGTCTTCCCCTGGGTAGAGGCCACGACCCTAAGACAGTCTCAGAGGATGCGGCGGGCACCCCTGAGTGACGTGCTTCGCGCCATCTCTGACGTCATTGACGTTCATGTGGCCATTGAAGCGGCGGGTTTCGTATCCATCGACCTCTATGACGGAAACCTTCTCTACAATGATCGGGTTCACCTGATCGATGTGGACGAATATCAGCCCGCGCCCTTCCGGTTGGACGCGCCGAGAACATTGGGTTCGACCCGCTTCATGGCGCCGGAGGAATATCACCAAGGCGCATGGCTGGACTCCCGGACCATGGTGTTCCAGCTGGGACGCGCCATGGCGGTTCTGCTGGATCCTCCATCAGGCGACAATCTTGATCGATGTCCCGCCCTTGGGCCGATCATCGGCCGGGCAACCGCGTCTGACCCTGAAGCCCGATACCAGACCGTCGCCGATTTGGCCGTAAGTCTTGGTGACGCGCTCATGCAAGACGGCCTTTCACCCGCGTTTCCTTAGGGCTCAGAACTCCAGTTCGGGGTGGCCCGCCGCGCTTTCGGCGCGTTCAGGCAGGTGACAGGTAAAGGTCGCTCCTGCGCCGGGCTCGCTCTCTAGGGCCACCCAGCCGCCGTGGAGCTCGACAAGCGCCTTCACCAGGGCGAGGCCGAGGCCCGGCCCGCCCCGTTCGCGACCGACGAAGCGATCAAAGATGTTGGCCTGGACGTGGAAGGGGATGCCGCGCCCGGTGTCGGTCACCTGGACCTGGACCTCGCCCAGGGTGCGGCGGGCGCCCAGGGTGATGCGACCGCCCTTCGGAGTCTGACCCAGGGCGTTCACGATGAGGTGGTCGAGCAATTGCGACAGCCGCCGGGGGTCGCCCCGCATCAGGCCGAGGCCGTCGGGGCATTCCGCCACCAGCCTGACCTGCCCAGCTTCTGCCGCGTCCGACCAGCGCACCGCCGCCGCTTCCAGCAGGCGGGCGACGTTCACGTCCTCGAGATCGAGCGCCATCTCCCCGGCGTCGATCTGCGCCATGTCGAGGACGTCGTCGATGGACCGGCCCAGATGTTCCGCCGCCTGGCGAATCGCCCCGGCGTGATCGAGCGCCCGGCCGGGCAGTTGCTCGCCGAGCCCCTCCAGCAGTTCGGAATAGCCGATGATCGTCGTCAGCGGCGTCCGCAGCTCGTAGGAGACATTGCCCACGAAGTCCCGCTTGAGCCGCTCGGCCTCCGCCAGGGCGGCGCTGCGGTCGGCCAGGGCCCGCTCGAGGCGGCGCGCGTCGGTGACGTCGGTGAAGGCGATGAGGGTCGCCCCGTCCGGCAGGGGGCGGGACTGGTGGGCCACGATCCGGCCGTCCGAGGTGCGGACTTCGCCGGCGGCGGGTGCCCGCGCGGCGGGGTCGGTGTCGGCCACCCGTCCCTTCATCTCGCGCCAGAAACCCTGGTCATGCAGGCGGGGCAGGCAGAGCTCGACCACGCCCTCGAAGTCCATCACCTCGCCCAGGGCCTGGTGGGGAATGTTCCAGAACCGCTCGAAGGCCTCGTTGTGCAGCCGCAGGCGGCCGTCCGATCCGAAGACCGCGACGGCGTCGTTCAGCTTGTCGAGGGTGGCCTGCTGAACCTGGATCAGGCTGTTGTACTGGGCCTTGAGACGTAGCTCGCCAGTGATGTCCGAGAAGAGCAGGACGATGCCGCCGAGGGGGTGGGACTGGCGAACCACCCTCAGGGTGCGGCCGTCCGGCAGGCTCCAGAGCTCATCCGGGGCGGAGTCGAGCTGGCTGTAGCGCTCGAGTTCCGCCACCTTCCAGCGGGCATAGTCCGCCGTCTCCGGCAGGCGCCGGCGTTGGCGCAGCCGGTCGAGGACCTCGCCATGGGTTGGCCGCTCGGCCAGCCAGGCCGGCTCGAGGCCAAACATCTCGGCAAAGGCGGTGTTGTGGAAGTCCAGTCGCCTGGACGGGGTGAAGATGGCGACGGAGTCGGCGATGTGGTTCAGGGTTTCGTCGTGGGCCTCGACATTGCGCCGCAGGGCCTCACGCAGTTCCTCGGCCTCGGTGACATCCTCTGTCCAGACGCCGACGCCACCGCCCTCCAGGGGGCGTGCGGTCAGCCTGAGGGCCCGCCGGCGGCCACCCAGGCTGACCCAACGCACCAGGTCCCGGCTCTGGGCCAGGTTGGCAGCCTCGATGGCCAGGGCGTCGGCGGCGGGATCCAGGTTGAGGCTTCTTTCAGCTGCCGATTCGACGTCGGCGGCGCCGACAGCCTCGAGCCAGGCCGAGTTCGCCCAGACCGGCCGTCCGTCGGCGCTGGCGATCCAGGCCGGCCCGCTGCGGGCGTTGAGGAAGGCTGCGAATCTGGGGGAGGGCGGCAGCCCCCGGGCCCCCGCCACCCCTGCGGAGAGGCGGAGCCAGGCCAGGGCTCCGGCGGCGCGGCCCTCTACCGTCACGACACCTGAGGGCCCGCGCACCTCGAAGCCGCAGCTCTCGCCGCGCTCGAACAGGGCCCGGAGGCGCAGGGCGTGGTCGGGGTCGGCCCGCATCAGGGCCGCCACCAGGGCCTGGG
Source organism: Phenylobacterium deserti (assembly GCA_945859865.1). Lineage (GTDB taxonomy): Bacteria > Pseudomonadota > Alphaproteobacteria > Caulobacterales > Caulobacteraceae > Phenylobacterium > Phenylobacterium deserti_B. The sequence goes on along the minus strand of CAMAOY010000049.1, from coordinate 1,280 downwards.
GTTCCGCGCCGGTGCCCATGGCGATGGCGCAGGCGGCGAGACTCTCGTCTCCGGAGGCCAGGAAGGCGCGACCATCCTCGACGGCCAGCAGGGCGGAGTCGAAGGCCTCGGCCGAAGCCTGGGCCGCTTCGGCACCAGCCTTCAGGGTTTCGATCTCGCCCTCCAGGGAGGCGATCTGCCGGTCCGCGCGGCGCCGGACGCCCAATGTCCAGACGCCGGAGCACAGCGCCAGAAGGACGGCGCCGGCCGTGGCGGACAGGATCAGGCCATCACCGGTCATGGGCGGGATCACAGGTTTTCGCCCGGCACGGGCGAATCATTTTGTCACCATAGGCCGAAGCCTGATTCTGGGCGATGATGCGGCCATGGCGATCCTGTTCTACCCCCTGGCGAACGATGGCGAGTCTGCCCTTTGCATGCCCAGGGGCCACGCGGCCCGGGCCCGGGAGGCCGAGGCCCTGGCGGGGGAGGCGGTGGTCTTCACCTCTGAGCGGGTCGGTCCGCCCTGCCCGACCCGGGAAGCGGCACTTGAACTCCTGGCGCGGCTCAGCGCTGGGGCGCCGTCGCCGCCCGATCCCGCCGTGGTCCAGGTCGTGGAGGTCTTTGAAGGTGCGCGGCCACCGCCCCCGGCAAGGCCCCTGGCCGAGGGCGAGCGCCGCTGGCCCGCGCCGCCGCCACCGCCGCCTACGGTCTGGCGGCTCCAGGTAGATTTCTGGCGTCCGGTCTCCCGTGCGCCGGCCCATCTCCAGGCCCAGGCCCGGCATGTCCGCCGCCGCGGGAATGTGGAAATCTCCGGGGATGACCTCAACGCCTTCTCCCGGCAGCCCTTGAGGCCGGTGCGACCCCAGCAGCCCCTCGACATCGGCCTCTTCGAGGTCCGCGCCCCCGAGGACCCCGACCGGGTGATCGCCGATGAGTGACGAGGGCGGAGCCCCGGGCCTTGTCGCCTCCCTCGCCCCCTCCCTTGATGACATCGCCCGTCTGGCGGAGGCGGCCTTCGCCGAACTCCCGGAGGCTTTTCGCCGGCTGGCGGGGGAGGTGCTCTTCCGGGTGGACGACTTCCCGGATGAGGAGGTCCTAGACGCCCTAGGCATCCAGGATCCCTTCGAGCTCACGGGCCTCTACCAGGGTGTGGACCTCGCCCAGCGATCGATCCTGGGTCCTGCGCCGGAGTCGTCGTGGATCTTCCTCTACCGACGTCCCCTGCTCGACGAGTGGGCAGACCGGGGAGACGTCACCCTAGCGGAACTCGTAAGCCACGTCCTGGTCCATGAGATCGG
>CAMAOY010000048.1 GCA_945859865.1 Phenylobacterium deserti | reverse complement strand
CGGATAGCCGTAGGTCGCCCCGAGCCCCTTCAGGTCGTGAGCGCGGTGATACAGCGCCTCCATGTTGTCTTCATTCCGCCCTTGGGATTGGACGGCCGACATGGCGCCCTCCATGCGGGTGATCTCGGTATTGAGCCACTCGTCGAAGTTCACCGCCATGGCGGCAAGGGCCGCCTCAGCGCGGGCTACAGCGTTGGGGTCGATGTGAAGACGTCGTGGGCTGGCGATCGACATGGGAGGTGCCTGTACCCTAGGGAGGACAACGTCATAACCCTGACATGGTCCGGTTAACGACCCGTGGAGGGATCAGACGGAAAACTGCTCGGCAAGGACCCGTTCCTGCAGGCCTCTGCCAGCGTCGAACAGCATGGTCATCGACGCGGCCGTGTCCTCAGCGACACTGACCTCGACCACGTCCCGCACCTCGAAGTTGTCCGCCACTGCGCTGACCGGGCGCTTGTCGGGGTCGAGAACCTGGAAGTAGACTTTGGCGGCATGAGGCAGCAGGGCCCCGCGCCAGCGGCGGGGCCGAAAGGCGCTGATCGGCGTCAGCGCCAGGACGCGGGCCTCCAGGGGAACGATGGGGCCGTGGGCGGACAGGTTATACGCCGTCGATCCCGCCGGAGTGGCCACCAGGGCACCATCGCAGGACAACTCCTCCAGGCGGACAGTCCCGTCGATCACGATCCGCAGCTTGGCCGTCTGCCGGGTCTGGCGAAGGAGTGAGACCTCGTTCACCGCCATGGCTGTGAAGCTCTGTCCCGAGCTGTCCACTGCGGTCATGGTGAGGGGGTGGATTTCCGCGTGTTCCGCAGCAGCGATCCTGTCCGTGAGGCCGGTCTCCGAGAAGTCATTCATGAGGAAGCCGACCGACCCCCGGTTCATACCGTAGATCGGCACCCGGCGCGCGAGGGGAAGGTGCAAGACCTCAAGCATGAAGCCGTCGCCGCCAAGGGCTACAATGACCTCGGCGTCCTCGGGAGATACGCCGCCATAGCGCTTTGTGAGGCGACTCTGGGCGGCCACCGCCTCAGGTCGGTCGCTGCTCAGGAAGGCGAGGCGCATGGGCTTTCCAACGATCGCGGAGGACAGGGAGGGCATGAGCGCAGGAACGGCCGGGAAGTCAAACCTGACCGCGTCAGAGGGCGACCACGCCCTTGCGGAAGGCCGATACCGCCACGCCTGGGCCAAGCTGGGCCAGAATTGCGGTAGCCTTGCGCACCGCTTCGTCGTCGCCCCCGGGCCGGCCCTTGTTGATGTCCCTGAGCAAGCCAAGAATGGCGGGGAAGGCGGTCTTATCGAGGCCGATGGCAGCGCAGGCCATGGCGAGTAGTTCCGGAGACTCCGACTGGATCGTCTTGCGGATATCCATCGGATCGAAGCGGCCCAGCGTCGCCAGGATAGACACGAACATGGAAAGCCGCTTTTCCCTCAGGGCCTTGATGAGATGACCTGGCCGGAGTTCGCCGGCCATGTCGAGCTTGGCAATGAGTTTGCGTTCCCGCCGCTCTTCTTCGGTCTCCCCGAGAGGAATTGTCTGTGTCTGCCCACCTAGGACGCCGGCGCGGGCTTCGCGGATGGACTGGTCAAGGGCCCGGTCCAGGGCCTCGACGTCCAGTTTGAACTTCTCCCCGAGAGACTTCCGCAGGGTCTGCCCAACCCAGGCGTAGAGATAGCCGGCCAGTTCGTCGTTCAGGCCGTCATGCCCCGCCAGGGGTACGCGCAGAGACTCCACCTTCTCGGCCTCCTGGATAAGCGCATAGAGGTGATCGACGGTTATTTCTGCGGACGGATTATTGACCAGTGCGGTCATCACCTCCGGAACGGAGCCCTTGACGATCGCATCGACGATCAGTGCGCTGATATCCGGTCGCCGCGCCACCTCGACCTGATGCTCAAGCGTGGCCTCGACGAGGATGCGGATGAGGTCGGGATCCCTGAGGATAGGGCTTTTCGAGATGATCGGACGCGCGATTTCGATGTCGTCGAAAGACAGGATGTTGATCATGGCGACCGGAGCCCAGTCCGCCGTGCAAATCTTGTCGGCAAGCCGAAGCCGGATGTCACGCTCCGCCTGAAATACGAGATCGAAGAAGACCTGGGAAAGCAGGGCCTGGACCCTGGGATTGTTCAGGTCTTCTTTGTTGTCATTGCAGAGATCGACGAGTTGAAGGAGCAGGCGCTCGCGATCCCCGGTGTCACGGCTCTTTGCGAGCCGCATGACGTCCTCCAACCTGCCGCGCAACAGCAATTTGCCCCGCAAGACCTACACCCCGAGTGAGAGCCTGATAAACGGATTGGCTCGCGAGTCGCTCCAGAGCGCACGCTGAAGCGAACCAGCGTAACCTCTCTGAGAAACACGCAGATAAAGCTAAACTAAAAGTTGAGGCCTGTCATGAGCGCACCGGTAATTCTCACCCTTGATCAGGGTACCACTTCGACCCGAGCCATCCTCTTTGACATGGCGGGTTCCGAAATCGCCTCGGCTTCACGAAGCCTTGAGCAGCACTATCCGGGCGACGGATGCGTCGAGCATGACGCCAGGGAGATCATCACGGCATCGAAGGCCGTCCTGCGCGAGGCTTTGGATCGCGGAGGCCGCAAGGCCGGCGACGTCGCGGCCATCGGGGTGACCAATCAGCGGGAAACTGTCGTGGTCTGGGACCGCCGCACCGGAGAGCCTGTCAGCCGGGCCCTAGTCTGGCAGGACCGCCGCACGGCGCCCGCCTGCGAAGCACTCCGGAAGCAGGGGATCGAACCGAGGTTGACGGCCCTGACCGGGCTTTTGCTCGATCCCTACTTCTCGGGCACCAAGCTCGCCTGGATCCTCGACAGCCAACCTGGCCTTCGGGCGCGTGCTGAGGCCGGTGATCTTCTCGCGGGCACCATGGACTGCTGGGTGATCTGGAACCTGACCGGCGGCGCAGTCCATGCGACTGACGCCACCAACGCCTCACGCACCCTGCTCTTCGACATCCATGCCCAGGACTGGTCGGATGAACTCCTCGACCTGTTCCGGGTGCCCCGACCCCTGCTGCCAAGGGTCCTGGACTGCGCTGACGACTACGGGGCGACCCTGCCGGAAATCCTGGGGGCACCCGTGGCGATCCGCGGCGTCGCGGGGGACCAGCAGGCGGCGCTGATGGGTCAGGGCTGTATCCGCCCCGGGGAGATGAAGGCGACCTACGGCACGGGCTGCTTCCTGCTGCTGAACACCGGCGAGACGGCACCCCTATCCTCCACACGTCTCCTGACCACAGTGGCGGCGCGACTGGGGGGGAGGGTGACCTATGCGCTGGAGGGCTCTATCTTCGTCGCCGGAGCCGCCCTGCAGTGGATCAACGAGGGGCTCGCGGTTCCTGGCGGCGGGGCCGAGGTCGAGGCCCTGGCCCGCCAGGCCCGGCCGGGTCACGGCGTGACCATGGTTCCGGCCTTCACGGGCCTGGGCGCTCCATGGTGGGATCCTGACGCCCGGGGCGCCCTGTTGGGCATGACCCGGGATACAGGACTTGCCGAGATCGCCGATGCGGCCTTCGAGGCCGCGGCCTTCCAGACCCGGGATCTCATCGAGGCCATGCGCCTCGATGCCGGCTCGGCCTTCGGCCCGGAAGCCGAGCTCAGGGTCGACGGCGGCATGTCACGGTCGGCCTGGTTCTGCCAGAAGCTTGCCGACCTGACCCGGGTGCCTGTGGGCCGCGCTGCCTACGAGGAGACGACGGCCCTCGGCGCCGCCCTCTTTGCAGGCATTGGATGCGGGCTCTACCCCGACGCGGTCGCAGCGGCGGCGGCGCGTCCGGCGACGACCCGCCTGGAGGCCCTGACGCCCGCGGAACCCGCCGATGCCGCCTACGCCGGCTGGCTCAATTCAGTTTCCCGCATCCGGTCTGACACCTAGCTGCCCCACCCGGCCTTGACCTTTGACCGCGCTGGGGCGACGGTTTGCCCGGAAATAACCTAGGGAGGTTGTCATGGCTGATGGTTCGCTGGCGGGCGTCGTCTCGCTCAAGGGCAAGGTGAGCGAGGAAGAGTGGCAGGCCCGGGTGGACCTGGCGGCCCTCTACAGGCTGGCGGCGCTCTACGGGTGGGATGACATGATTTACACTCACATCTCGGCGCGGATCCCGGGGCCTGAGCACCACTTCCTGATCAATCCCTACGGCATGCTCTTTGACGAGATCACCGCTTCGTCCCTGGTGCGCATCGATGTCGAGGGCAACATCCTCCAGGAGACGCCCTATTTCATCAATCCGGCGGGCTTCACCATCCACTCTGCGGTCCATATGAATCGCGAGGACGCCAAGTTCGTCATGCACCTGCACTCGGACCAGGGCGCTGCGGTCTCCTCGCAGAAAGAAGGGCTTCTGCCCCTGTCGCAGCACTCGCTGATCTGCCTGCCGCATCTGGCCTACCATGACTATGAAGGCATCGCCCTGAACCTCGATGAGCGCGAGCGGCTGGTGGCGGACCTTGGCGACAAGTCGCTGATGATACTGCGTAACCACGGTACTCTGGCCCTGGGCGAGAGCGCGGCCGAATGCTGGACCGGCATGTTCTTCCTCGAGCGCGCCTGCATGCAGCAGGTCATGGCCCTGTCCTGCGGCCGGGAGAACGTGCTCATTGCGCCGGACGCCGCCCAGGATGAGGTGCGTCGCCAAGTCGGACGCGGCATTGGCGGCAAGCTGGGCTGGGCGGGATGCCTGCGTAAGCTAGACCGCGAACTCCCTGGCTACGACGCCTGAACTGGAGGCCCCGGGCAGGTTTCGACCGCCAACAGACGCGTCCGGGGTGGACGCGGGGGAAGCGCTTCCCTAGGTAGCTTCATCCTTGGTTGACGCCCTAAGATTCTTTGGGGGCCGGAGTTCTTGCGCACGTGCTCAGGCGGCACTTCTTCCTTATCCTCGCGGTCGGTATCGTGTTGCTCATGCTGGTGGCGGGCGGACTGAAGGTCCTGTCCCCCGGCAAGGCGACCCAGGGCGGCGGACCGGGAGGTCCCGGCGGTCCCGGTCGCTCGCGCGGCGAGGTCCCGCAGGTTTCTCTTATCAGCCCGGTCAGCCGGGTCTTCACCGAGCGGCTCGAACTGCTTGGCGTCGCAAAGGGCCGCCAGTCCGTGACCCTGTCGGCAGCCACCACCCAACTGGTAAGCCGCGTCCTGTTCTCCCCGGGCCAGAGCGTTGCGAAGGGCCAGGTCCTCGTCGAGCTCAAGGCTACGGAGCAGGACGCCGCCCTCGCCCAGGCCCAGGCCCGCGAGGTACAGGCCCGCCGGGCCTATGAGCGCTGGCGGGTACTCGCCGATCAGGGCTATGCGTCCGCCGCCGCGGTAGACCAGTACGAGGCGGCCTGGAAGAGCACCCGCGCCGATGTGGGTGCCGCCGAAGCCCGCCTTGGTGATCGGGTTATCCGAGCCCCCTTCGCCGGCGTGGTCGGGCTCTCGGACATCGCCCCCGGTGCCGTGATCAGTCCGGGTGCGGCGATCGTGACCCTGGATGATCTCTCCGCCGTCCGGGTGGACTTCCAGGTGCCCGATCGTTTCCTGTCCTCGGTGAGGGAGGGTCAGGCCCTGACGGCCACGGTGGACGCCTGGCCGGACGCCCGGTTCAATGGTCGTATCCTTCGCCTCGACACCCGCATCGATGAGCGGACCCGGGCCCTTACTGCCCGGTCCGAGTTCACCAGCTCAGAGGGGCTGCTCAAGCCTGGCATGATGCTTCGGGTGGGCGTTACCCAGGGCGTCCGCACGGCGCTGGCCCTGCCGGAATCCGCCGTGGCCGTTCAGGGCGACGGCGCCTCGGTCTTTGTCGCTGTCCAGGAGGACGGGCGCATGACGGTGCAGCAAAGGCCTGTTGTCGCTGGCCTGAGGCAGGATGGCTGGGTCGAGATCCTTGAGGGCGTGGGGACAGCAGACCGAGTGGTGGCCGACGGCCTGAACCGTATCCAGTCCGGCCAGCCGGTCCGACCTGCCGGCGCCCCCCCTCCGGGAGGCGCCACTCCGCGCCGGGCCGGATGACGATCTCCGACCTCTCGGTCCGCCGCCCGGTCTTTGCGGCGGTCGGGGCCATCCTGCTCTGCGTCGTGGGCCTGGCTAGCTACCTGTCTCTCGCGGTCCGCGAGCTTCCGAGTGTCGATCCGCCGACGGTCAGCGTCTCTACCAGCTACCGTGGAGCCTCGGCCGAGGTGGTCGAGGAGCGCATCACCCAGGTGATCGAGCGCCAGGTGTCCGGCATCCAGGGCATTGACCGGGTGAACTCTTCCTCGCGGGACGGGGGTAGCCGGATCTCCATTTCCTTCACCCTTGACCGGAACCTGGACGATGCGGCCAACGACGTGCGGGACGCTGTCAGCCGGGTCACTCCCTTGCTGCCCGACCAGGCCGACCCGCCCCAGATTGCCAAGGCGAACGCGGACGACTCGCCGATCATGTTCATCAGCCTGACCTCGACGGCGCTGAACCGGCTGCAGCTTACGGACTACGCCAACCGCTACCTGGTCGAGCGCCTCTCCACCGTGCCCGGCGTGGCTCAGGTGGGGGTGGGCGGGGCGCAGGTCTACGCCATGCGCATCTGGCTGGATCCAATGGCCATGGCCGCCCGAGGGGTGACTGTGGATGACGTAGAGTCCGCGCTCCGGGCCCAGAACCTCGAGCTTCCCGCCGGCTCCCTCGAGGCGCCCACCAAGGACTTCACCATCCGCGTGGCCCGCGGCTATTCGATACCTGCAGACTTCGCCCAGCTGCCAATTACGGCATCGGGTGCGAGCCGCGCGGCCCCCTCTGCGGCGGGGCAACAGGGCGCCCTGGGCTCCTCAGCCACCGCCGCCGGGACTGCGGCGTCTCCCCTGTCGGCAGCGGCGAGCGCCACAAACTCGAACGCCTACGTGCTGCGTCTTGGCGATATCGCCCGTATCGAAGAAGGTCCTGACGAGCGTCGGCGGCTCTTCAGGTCGAACGGAAGCGACCAAGTGGGCCTGGCCATCACCCGCCAGTCCCAGGCCAATGACCTCGAGATCTCTGACGGAATTCGGGAGCAGATCCGTGAGATCAACCGCAGCCTGCCGCCAGGCACGAAGATGGCGGTGGCCGTCGACTTCACCACCTTCACCCGCCAAGCCCTTCAGGAGGTCTGGATCACCATGGGCATGGCCCTGGCCCTCGTGGCCCTGGTGAACCTGCTCTTCCTCGGCTCCTGGAGGGCGGCCGTCGTGCCGTCGGTGGTCGCACCCATCTGCATCCTCGCCACGTTCATCGTCCTCGCGGCCCTGGGCTTCTCGGTGAACCTTCTGACCCTGCTGGCCCTTGTTTTGGCCATCGGCCTGGTCGTCGACGACGCCATCGTGGTGGTCGAGAACATTCAAAGGCGGATCGACGAGGGCGAACCCCCACTGGTCGCAGCCCAGAGGGGCGCTGCGCAGGTGTTCTTCGCCGTGGTGGCGACCACCGTCGTCCTGGTCTCGGTCTTTGCGCCCCTGATGTTCATGCCGGGCTTCACCGGCCGGCTGTTTGTCGAGCTCGCTGTATCCGTGGCTGCGGCAGTGGTCTTCTCGGCGATCCTCGCCCTGAGCCTGTCCCCCATGCTGGGGTCGCTCTTGTTGCGCCCGGCGCATTCGGGCGGCCCTGTGACCCGGGCGGTCAACGCGATGATGGACTCCATAAAGGCCTCCTACCAGGCCTCGCTGGAGGCCCTGTTGGCGCCTAAGCGGATGTTCGCCTCGTCCATTTCAGCTGGTGCGGTGATTGTCGCATTCGGCCTTATCGCCGGCGGCCTCGCCTTCATCATCCCCAAGGAGCTTGTCCCTACCGAGGACCGGGGCCGTGTGGACATTTCGATCCAGGGCCCTGAAGGCGCGGGTTACGACTACATCCTTCCGGCTTCCCAGGCCGTGGAGAAGCGGCTGCTCGGGCTTCTCAAGGAAGGCGTGATCGAGCGCTACACACTGAGTGTGCCGAGCTTCGGGCGCAGTCAGTTCAGCTCGGGCGGCGGCAATGCCGGCCTTCCTGACACCCGCGAGCACAAGATTTCTTCGCAGGACCTCGCCGCTCAGCTCAACCGGGAGTACTCGGGCATCACCTCGGCGCGGGTCATCGCCTCTGTCCGCCCCTCTATCCAACGCGGCGGCGGTGGGGGTGGTGGCTCCAGCGTCAACATCATTGTGGTGGGGGACGAGTACCCGCAGATCGCGCGCGCTATCCAGCCCCTGATGGCGGCGGCTCGCACCAATCCGGGCCTCGCCCGACCGCGTCTCGACTATGAGCCGACTTCGCCCCGATTGCTCGTGGAACTGGACCGGGAGAAGGCTGCCCAGCTTGGCGTCTCGGCACAGGCGGTCGGCCGGGCGCTCGAGACCTTCTTCGGATCCCGGAAGTCCACAACCTACGTCAAGGGTGGACAGGAATACGACGTCATCCTGCAGGCCGACCGCCCCCAGCGCATGAACGAAGCCGATCTCAGGAATGTCTATGTCCGGGCCGCCTCCGGGGCGACGGTGCCCCTTTCGGCGGTCGTCACGACGAAGATCCGGGGTGACACCCCAAGCCGAGACCGGGTGGATCGGCTCCGGGCCATCACCCTCTCAGTACAGCTCAATCCCGGCTACACGGTGGGCGAGGCCGTGTCCTTCTTCCAGGCCGAGATCGACAAGCGTCCCGGCACGACAGTCAAGTGGGGCGGCCTCGCGCGTGACTACCTGGAAGGTGGATCCGCAGTATACGGTGCCCTGGGCCTGGCCCTGATCCTTGTCTTCCTTGTTCTCGCCGCCCAGTTCGAAAGCTGGATCCATCCTCTGGTCATCATGCTGACCGTACCGATAGCGGTTCTTGGCGGCCTCTTTGGCCTGCTGGTCAGCGGCTCGACCCTGAATACCTACAGCCAAATCGGCCTGATCATGCTGGTGGGCATAGCCGCCAAGAACGGCATCCTTATCGTCGAGTTTGCAAATCAATTGCGGGACGAGGGGCGTTCGGTTCGCGAGGCGGTAATCGAGAGCTCCGTGATTCGCCTACGGCCCATCGTGATGACCTCCATCGCCGCGGCGGCCGGTGCTGTGCCCCTGATGCTTTGGGGCGGGGCGGGGGGCGAGTCCCGGCGGACAATCGGGGTGGTGATCTTCTTCGGGGCGATTATCTCGACCCTGCTGACGGTCTTCCTCGTACCGGTGTTCTACACCCTGCTGGCCCGCTTCACGCAGCCGTCACAGACACGGGCGCGGCGGATCGAGGCCTTCGAGGCCGCTGAAACGGCCTCGCCGGCGGAGTAAGGATCTAGTTCGCCGGGCTGGTGTTGACCTTGAGCCAGGCGATCAGTGCGACCCGGTCCTCGGGCTTCTTCATGCCCATGTAGGACATCTTGTTGCCTTCGACGAGGCCACGGGGGTTCTCGATCCACTTGTCGAGGGTGGCCAGGTCCCAGACCAGTCCGGAGGCCTTGAGCCCGTCTGAATAGTTGAACCCGGCTGTATGAGCCGCCTTCGCCCCGACCGTTCCCCAGAGGTTGGGTCCGGTCATGTTGCCCCCCCCTTTCACGTAGGTATGACAGGAGCGGCACATGGCGTAGAGGGCCTCGCCCTTTGCCAGGTCCGCACTGCGGTAAGGCTCCGGCATGTCTGCCAGCAGGGCTGCCTTCTGGACGTCCGTCAGCACTGCAGACGGGGCTTCGGCCACTTCGGAGTCACCCTCATCCGGCGCTTCGGATTTGCCGCAGGCGGCCAGTGACAAGCCCACGAGGAATAGGATGGCCGCCAGAGGCCGGGAGGCGTGGGGACGGGAGGCGTGGGGACGGGAGGCGAGAGAACGGACGGGGGACACGGGCGACTCCGGAAAAGCGAGAAACCATGGTGCCGGCTACAGGAATCGAACCCGTGACCTTCGGTTTACAAAACCGCTGCTCTACCAGCTGAGCTAAGCCGGCCCGGGCGCTCCGATGCCACGTGTTGCCCGAACTTCCAAGTGCCTAGTGGTCAGAACTTGTCGGCAGGCGGGCCTTCTTCTCTGGCCGGAACTGGCCTGCAGGCGTCCGTGGTCCTAGTGTCGCCCCGCCGACGGGAAACCGCCGCCTCGAAGCCCGCCGGAGCCCACCATGTCCGATCTCGTCCTGCTGCGCCTCGAGGCCCGGCCCGAGGGAAGGGTCGCCTTCGTGACCCTCAACCGTCCCGATCGCCTCAACGCCATGAACTCCGAGCTCATGGAGGCCTTCGTCGAGGTCCTGGCCGAGCTGTCGACGGACCCTGAGCTTCGGGCGCTTGTCCTCACCGGGGCGGGAGACAAGGCCTTTATCGGCGGCGCCGACATCCAGGAGATGGCGGGCTTCGCCGATCCGGCTGCGGCCCGAAAGTTCATCAGCCAGGTCCATGCCTGCTGCGAGGCCGTCAGGGCGTTGCCCGTTCCGGCCATAGCCCGGATCAATGGCTACACCTTCGGCGCGGGCCTTGAGCTGGCCGCCGCCTGTGATGTCCGCGTCGGTGCTGCGACGGCGGTCTTCGGCATGCCGGAGGTCCGGCTCGGCATTCCCTCTGTCGTCGAGGCCGCCTTGCTGCCGCAGCTGATTGGCTGGGGACGAACCCGGGAATTGCTCCTCTTCGGCGAGAACTTCACGGCGTCCGACGCCCTGGCCTGGGGGTTCCTGGAGAAGATGACGGCCCCGGACCAGCTGGATGCAGCGGTAGAGGTCTGGCTGGAGTCCCTCTCACTTTGTATGCCCACCGCTGTCCGTTCGCAGAAGCGGCTCATCCGGGCCTGGGAGGACCTTCCCCTTCGCGCGGCGATCGCAGCCGGGATCGACGCCTTCGAGACCTCCGTTGCAGGCGGAGAGCCCGCCGTCGCCATGGCGGATTTCCTCGAGGCCCGCCGACGCGCGAAGGCTGACTCCTGAACAGCCGTAACGCAGCGCTGAAGTCGCCACTTTGGCATGCGGGCGCGGCGCCCTATAAGCCGCCGCTCCAAAGCCTCCTCATTTCGAGCTTCGCATGACCCGCATTCTCATCACCTCGGCCTTGCCCTACATCAACGGGATCAAGCACCTGGGAACCCTGGCGGGGTCGATGCTGCCGGCAGATGTCTTCGCCCGGTTCAAGCGCGCCCAGGGGCATGAGACCCTCTTCATCTGCGCCACCGATGAGCACGGGACGCCCACCGAGCTGGCAGCGGCCGAGGCAGGGATGGACCCTGCTAGCTTCTGTCGGCAGCAGCACGAGGTCCAGTCGGACCTTGCCGCGCAGTTCGGCCTGTCCTGGGATTACTTCGGTCGCTCCTCGTCCGCGCAGAACCGGGAGATGACCCAGGCGATGGCGCGCCAGCTCTGGGAGAACGGCTTCATCGAAGAGCGCGTCACCCAGCAGGTCTATTCCAACGCCGACCGCCGCTTCCTGCCAGACCGCTATGTCATCGGGACCTGCCCCCACTGTGGCTACGCCGCGGCCCGGGGCGACCAGTGCGAGAACTGCACCCGGGTGCTGGACCCGGCCGACCTGATCAAGCCGCGTTCAACGGTCTCGGGGTCCGAGGACATCGAGATCCGGCCCTCCAAGCACCTCTTCCTGAGGCAGAGCCTGTTCGCCGAACGGCTCCGCGCCTGGATCGAGGGGAAGAAGGCGACCTGGCCTCTGCTGGTGACCTCCATCGCCCTGAAGTGGCTGGACGAGGGCCTGCAGGACCGGGGCATCACACGTGACCTTGAGTGGGGCGTGCCGGTCAACGCAGAGGCCTGGGGTCCCAACCCCGACGGGCTCAGCCCGGATATGGAGGGCCTGAAGGGCAAGGTGTTCTACGTCTGGTTCGACGCCCCCATCGAGTACATCGGCGCGACCCGGGAGTGGGCGGACGCGACGGGTGGCGACTGGGAGCGCTGGTGGAGGGGCGAAGCCGCCGCGGACGTGACCTATGTCCAGTTCATGGGCAAGGACAACGTGCCCTTCCACACGGTGGGCTTTCCCTGCACCCTGATCGGGGTGAACGAGCGACTGGGACCAGACGGGGCCTGGACGCCCGCCTCGAATGCACCCTGGAAGCGGGTCGACCGGCTCAAGGGCTTCAACTGGCTGGACTATTATGGTGGCCGGTTCTCGACCTCGCAGCAGCGCGGGGTCTTCATGGACCAGGCCCTGGAGCTTCTTCCCGCGGATTACTGGCGCTGGTGGATCACTGCCAACGCGCCGGAGGGCTCTGACGCCAGCTTCGTCTGGGAGCAGTTCCAGGCCCAGGTCAACGCCGACCTCGCTGACGTGTTCGGGAACTTCGTCAACCGCATCCTGCGCTTCACCGAGAGCCGCTTCGAGGGGAAGGTCCCTGAGGGCGGGGAGGATGGGCCGCTTGAGGCCCGGCTACGCGTGGATATCGCCGGGAAGCTGGGGGAGCTGACCACCCAGCTGGAGGCCATCGAAATGCGCAAGTCCGCTCAGGCCCTGCGCCAGCTCTGGGTACTGGGGAACCAGTACCTGACCGAGGCGGCGCCCTGGACGGCGTTCAAGACGGACCCGGACCGCGCCGCAGTCGCTGTGAGGATGGGGCTCAACCTGGTGGCCCTGTTTGCCCGGGTCTCGCGCCCCTTCATCCCCTATACCTGCGATGTCGTCGCCGAGGCCGTGGGCGAAGGGTCCAGTTCCGGCTGGCCCGATGCCTCGGGGGCTCTCGACCTTCTACCCGTCGGTCGCGAAGTCAAGGCACCCGAGGTCCTGTTCCGGAAGGTCGAGGCCGAGCAGGTCGAGTCCTGGCGTGCCCGCTTTGGCGGGCCGGAAGCCGTTTGAGCTATCGCCCTGTCAGGGCCTGTCGGCTCTTCTCCTCCTGAGGGCTGATGTCGACGACGTCGGGTGCCGTGGTATTGTATGCGGGCGTGTGCCCAAGGTCGATCACGACGCTGCGGTGGCCCTGCCAGATCATGTGCAGGGCGACATAGAACACGATGGCGAGGCCGGCGAAGCCCAGCCAGCGATAACGCTGGAGCAGGCTCGCGATCCAAGTGGCGGCAAGCCCCATGAGGGCGATCGACAGCAGGAGGCCCACGACCAGGACCCATACATGCTCGCGGGCCGCGCCGGCCACGGCCAGGACATTGTCGAGGGACATGGCCACGTCCGCCAGCAGGATCTGGATCATGGCCTGGCGCATGGTTTTCGTGTGCGGGATCGTGGTGGGCTCGCCATCGAACTCGACGCCTGTTGCGTCCTCAAGCGCCTCCGCAGCCTCGGCGGCCTCCGCCACATGTCCCTCGCGGAGATCTCTCCACATCTTCCAGCACACCCAGAGCAACAGAATGCCGCCGGCGAGCAGCAGGCCGATCATCTGCAGGAGCTGTACGGTCACTACGGCCAAGCCTACGCGCAGGACCACGGCGGCGATCAGTCCGTAGAGGATAGCCTTGCGTCGCTGTGCTGCCGGCAGGCCGGCGGCGGCCAGGCCGACGGCGACAGCGTTGTCTCCGGCGAGGGCAAGGTCGATCATGATGACCTGCGCCAAGCTGATCAGGGCGGCGGTCGAGGGAATGGCAAAGTCCAGCATGGCTCCTTTTGACGCGCTGCGAGCCGTCGGGCAACCTCGCCAAGCTTGCAGCGGCAGGGTCCTGGCTGCAAGTTGGAGAAAAGGCCAATGGAGGACGACCCAATGACCCGGATGCTGACCCCGTCGGAGCCGATCCTCGAGCCTGACCTGCCGATCATCGATCCCCACCACCACCTCTGGGACCGACCTGGCGCCCGGGGTGCCGACCTGCCGCCGCCATCCCACCCCTTCGAGGCCGTGACCCGCCTCTCGCCCCGCTACCTCTTCGACGAACTGCTGGTGGACATGACCAGCGGGCACAAGGTCGTCGCGACGGTCTACATGGAGTGTGGTGCCATGTACCGACGCAGCGCTGAGCCGGCCTTCCGGCCCGTGGGCGAGACCGAGTTCGTCAATGGCGTCGCCGCCATGTCGGCGAGCGGGATCTACGGCGATCTCAGGGCCTGCGCGGCGATCGTGGGCCATGTGGACCTGACCCTCGGTGCTGCGGCACGGGGTGTACTCGAGGCGCACATGGCGGCCAGCCCGCGGTTCCGGGGCATACGCCACGCCGCGTCCTCGGACGCAGACCCGGCGGTCCTGGGGCCACTGGCGGGACGCCCCCCCGGCCTTTACCGGGACGCCCGGTTCCGCGAGGGCTTCGCCCAGCTGGCACCCCTCGGCCTGTCCTTCGACGCCTGGCTCCTGGAGCCGCAGCTGGACGACCTCATCGATCTGGCCCGCGCCTTCCCGGACACGCAGATCATTGTCGACCACGTGGGTACGCCCCTTGGCCTGGGCGTCTATGCGGGGCGTCGCGAGGAACGTTTTGCAACCTGGCGGGAGAAGATCGACGCCCTTGCAGCCCTGCCCAATGTGGCCTGCAAGGTTGGCGGCCTGGCCATGGCCTTTCCGGCCTTTCCCTCCTTTCTCTCCGATCCGCCGGCGTCCTCGGAACAGTTGGCGCGGGAATGGCGGCCCTATGTGGAGGCCTGCATCGAGGCCTTCGGGGCGGACCGCTGCATGTTCGAGAGCAATTTCCCGGTCGACCTGGGGGCCTGCGACTACCGGACCCTCTGGAACGCCTTCAAGCGCCTGGCGTCAGGCGCGTCCGCAACCGAGAAGACGGCGCTCTTCTCGGGTACCGCGCAGAGGATCTACCGGGTCGACCTGGCCTGATCCGGCTCGGGGCCTTGTCCCGGGACGCGTCCGACATCACAGTAGAGTTCAACATAAAGGGGAGAAAACCATGGCGATCGATTTCGAGATTCCGGAAGACGCAAAGGCCATGCGCGAGCGGGTCCGGCGCTGGGTGCACGAGGAGTGCATCCCGGCTGAGAAGCGGCTCTTGGACCGGGAGTCCTTCAAGGTGGTGCTCGCCGAACTGCGCGCCAAGGCCAGGTCCCAGGGCCTTTGGACCCCCTTCATCCCCACGGAGCATGGCGGCATGGGCCTGGGCCCGCTGGCCAATGCCCTGGTGCAGATGGAGCTGGGCGAAAGCCACCTGGGCGCCCTGTCGATGAACAGCCAGGGGCCTGACGACGCCACCATGCTGACCCTGCTGGCGCACGGTACCGACTTCCAGAAGGAGAAGTACCTCAAGCCCCTCCTGAACGGCGAGAAGCGTGTCTGCTATTCCATGACGGAGAAGGCCGCCGGCGCCGACGCCACGGGCATGCAGACCCGGGCGGTGAAGGACGGCAAGGGCAACTACGTCCTGAACGGCGAGAAGTGGTTCTCCTCAGCCGCCAGCGCCGCCGACCTTGCCCTGGTCATGGCCATGACGGATCCGGAGGCCCCGCGCCACCAGCGCTACTCCACCTTCATCGTCGAACTGCCGAACCCCGGTTACATCATCAAGCGCGACATCCAGACCATGGCGGTGGAAGGCCCGCTCTCGCACATCATGGGCGGCGGCCACTCCGAGATCGACATCAAGGATCTGGTGGTCCCGGCGGAGAACCTGCTGGGCGGCGAGGGCAATGGCTTCAACATGGGCCAGCACCGTCTTGCCTACGGCCGCCTGCGGCACGGCATGCACAATGTGGCCTTGGCCCAGCGGGCTCTTGACCTGGCGGTCAAGCACGTGACGTCGCGCGAGACCTTCGGCCAGAAGCTCTCCAAGCGGCAGGGTGTCCAGTGGATGCTGGCCGACTGTGCGAGCGAGCTCTACATGGCCCGCCTCATGCTCATCCACATCGCCTACAAGGCCGAGAAGGGCATGGACCTGCGGCAGGAGAACTCCATCGCCAAGGTCTTCCTGGCGAACATGGTGCACAAGGTGGTGGACACTGCCATTCAGTTGCACGGGGCGCTGGGCTACAGCCGCGATACGCCTCTTGCGGCCTGGTACACCCACATCCGCTCGCAGCGGCTGGTGGACGGGCCGGACGAGGTGCACCGCTGGACCACCGGACGCAACGTCATCCGTGCCTTCGAGCGGGACGGCACCACGGCGGCGGCGGCGGGCGGCGACCTGCTCTGACGAAGGGCTCAGCGGCGGGGGCGGGCGGCTTCATAGAGGGCCACCGCTGCCGCCGCGGCCACGTTGAGGCTTTCGAAGCCCCCCGGCATGGGGATGCGGGCGGTTTCGTCGCAGTGTTCGGCCACCAGCCGGCGCACGCCTTCGCCCTCCGAGCCGAGGACCAGCACGACCGGGCCGCCATCCAGCACCTCCGAAAGGTCGCGCGACGCCCCGCCATCGAGGCCAATAGCCCGCCATCCGAGGTCCGAGAGCCGCTCCAGAGCCCGGGACAGGTTCACCGCCCGGGCCACGGGGAGGATATCGACGGCACCGGCAGCGGCCTTGGCCAGGGCGCCGGACAGGCGGGGTGCCCGGCGGTCCTGCAGGATCAGCCCCTTCGCCCCGAAAGCCGCTGCGGACCTCAATATCGCCCCGACATTTCCAGGATCCGTGACCTGGTCCAGCATGAGCAGGACCGCTCCCGGCTCTGCAGTGAAGTCCTCGAGATCGACGGGCTCGGGCTCAGGCCCCTCCAGGGCCAGGCCCTGGTGAGCGGCACCAGCGGGCAGGATCCGGGCCAGGGCGGGGCCGTCCATGACCTCCAGGCCTGTCAACACACCGAATCGGCGCTCGAGTTCCAGGGTCCGTTCCGGGGTCGCCAGGATGCGGCGAGGCGCGGGGCGTCCGGGATTGGACAGGGCCGCCTCGACGGCGTGCACCCCCCAGATCCACTCTCCGGAAGTAGCCTGGAACCGGGGCTTTCCCGACCCCGCGGACCCGGAGGTTACAGGCGGTCCGCGGCGCTTCCGGCCTGCGTTGCGTTCGGGTTGCGAGGCCACTATAAGACGCGCTCCAAATTGAGGGCCGGACTTTTCCGGGTCTTGATAGGATGTCCGGCGCGCTGGGGGAATGTCCCGAGTGGCAAAGGGGGGGGACTGTAAATCCCCTGGCGTAAGCCTTCGTAGGTTCGAGTCCTACTTCCCCCACCACGCTCCGGAGCTGAACCTTAGTCGAGGAGGCTCGCAGGAGCGTCATCCAATTGCGGGTATAGCACAATGGTAGTGCAGCAGCCTTCCAAGCTGAGGATGCGGGTTCGATTCCCGCTACCCGCTCCAACCCTCTAGACCACCCGGCAGGACCCCATGGCCAAAGAGAAATTCCAACGCAACAAGCCGCACTGCAACATTGGCACGATTGGTCATGTTGACCACGGCAAGACGACGCTGACGGCCGCGATCACGATGACGCTTGCGAAGTCGGGTGGTGCGACGGCGAAGAGGTATGACGAGAT
>CAMAOY010000047.1 GCA_945859865.1 Phenylobacterium deserti | reverse complement strand
AAGCTGGCGGGAGGTCAGGATCGCCCGGACCCTCGCCGCTTTGAGGCTCCTCCGGCCCTGACGGCGGCTCTCGGTCTTGGGGCCGCTGCGACGGCACCTTACGGCTCGGACGAGTAAACGTCTCCATCCCCGCGACGCGGCGGTAAATGTCGTCCGACTCCTCCTGCGTGTAGGGCGGCTCGTGGTAAACCAAACCGCAAGGCAATACGACTCGCGTCATGTCAGGTCTCCTTGTTTGCGCCCGCAGGCGCCGCGTCGTTTCGCCACCGATGCCGGAGAAGGCCGGTTGGCAGGGCCCGATGCCCTTCTTGACGCTGCCGGAGGGGTACACCGCTCAAGTGCGACGGGGTAACGGGGAATTCTGGAAAGCGTTGGAGTTTCGCTAAGCGGGGACTGGCACCGCCGCCTGAGATTGCTCCGCCCGCCGCAGGCGTGCCACACTCCCCACCTCGCAGCCAGGGAGGCCCCCATGACGCTCACCGTGCAGAGGCGGTTCGTGACACCGGAGGCGGACGAGACCCTGGAGGCGCTCGCGGCGCGGTCCCTGCCGGACCTGCCGCTCGAGGAGGCCATGGACAGGATCCGGGGCTGGAACCTGCACATCTTCGCCATGCGCAAGCCCCGCGGCCTCTTGCTGGGCGGGGACGTGGTCTTCGTCGAGCCCCCACAGTCTTGAGCCCGGTGGGACCCGGCGGCGGTGACGGTGAGGCCGTGGTGGTGGCGGCCGAGGTCTCCGCCGGTCATGACGGCGATGCTGAGCTGACCCTCAGCGTACGGTTCGAGAACGGCGTCGTGGCCCCCGTGGTGCTGGACGCCGAGGCCGGCTTCGATGTCCTGGCCGGCTGCGGGGCGGCGGGGGCGGGCGACCTGGTCGGCCGGCCCTGGCGGCAGGTCCTGAAAGGGCTTTACGGGGCGGGGGCTGGGGGCGGACACTGCAGTGCGAATTTGGGAGAGCGAGATGCATGACCTGGTAATCCGCAATGCGCGGGTGGTGGATGGCACGGGCGCGCCAGCCTACGCCGGAGAAGTGGCCGTGAAGGACGGGCGCATCGTGGCCGTTGGGCCCAGGGTGGAGGGCCCGGCCCTGGCCGAGATGGACGCCGGCGGCAAGGCCGTGGCACCCGGCTTCATCGACCCGCACACCCATTTCGACGTCCAGCTCCTGTGGGACGGGGCGGCCAAGCCCAGCCTGGAACATGGCGTCACCTCGATCATCCCGGGCAACTGCTCCCTGTCCCTGGCACCCCTGAGGGCGGCGGACCGCAAGGCGGTGGTCGGCATGTTCCAACAGATCGAGGAACTGCCGCCCGAGGCCTTCACCATCGCCTTCGAGTGGACCTGGGAGGACTGGGAGGGCTATCGCCAGGCTCTGGAAAAGGGACTGGCCATCAATGTGGCGCCCCTGGTGGGCCATAGCGTCATCCGCGTCTGGGTGATGGGGGCTGACGCCAACCAGCGCGCGGCGCGGCCCGACGAGATTGCCGCCATGCAGGACGTCCTGCGCCAGTGCCTGGCGGCCGGGGCCATCGGCCTTTCGACCAGCTTTGTCGACGTGGACGAAAACGCCCGCCCCGTGCCCAGCCGCTTTGCCCAGTTCGCCGAACTGGACGCTCTATGCGCCGTGCTGGGCGAGTTCGGCCGGATGCTGCAGATCGTGCCAGAGTTCTACGACGCCGACCTCACCATCGCCCGGATCGACCAGCTGGCCGAGCTGAGCCTGAAGCATGGCATCCCCACCACCTACTCGCCGGTGTTCGACAACCGCCAGACGCCGGCCAGCGTGGACCGGATCCTGGACCGCTCGGCCGAGCAGTTCGCCCGCGGCGCTCGGGTTTGGCCGCAGATGCAGACCCGGCCCATCGACATCAGCTTCTCCCTCCTGCGGCCCAGCCTGTTCTTCGCCCGCCTCCCCCGCTGGGTGCGGGTGCTGCGCCAGCCCCTGGAGGCGCGGATCGCCTCCCTGACCGACCCGGAGACCGTGGCGCGCATGGTGGAGGACGCTGGCCCCGACGGCGGCGAGCGCCTGATGGGTCGGCTGGTGGTGCGCGGCGGCGGCGAGGCTCCGGCCCACCTGGCGGGCAAGACACTGAAGGAAATCGCCGACGCCCGTGGCCAGTCCTGTGCCCTGGCCCTGATCGAAGTGTCGCTGGAGCACGGCCTGGACGTGGCCTTCCTGTCGGCCAATGGCGGCCACGACAATAGTGACCGCATCGGCCCCCTGCTGGCCCGGCCCGACGTGCACATCGGCGCCGGCGACGGCGGGGCGCACCTGGCCTCCTTCGCCACCTACGGCGACACGGGCTATCTGTTCAGCGAGTTCGTGCGCGGGACGGGCGCGCTCAGCCTGGAACAGGCAGTGGCCAAGATCACGGGCGAGACGGCGGCCATCTGGGGCCTGAAGGACCGCGGCCTGCTCAAGCCCGGCCAGGCCGCCGACATCGTGGTGTTCGACCCCGACCGTATTGGCCGGGGCGAGGAACGCCCGATCTTCGACATGCCCGGCGACGGCATGCGCTACACCCGCGACTCCGTGGGCGTGGAGGCCGTTCTGGTGAACGGCGAACTTGCCTGGACCCCCGCCGGCTACACCGACGCCAGGGCGGGGCGGATCTGCGAGATGGCGGGGTAGGGTGGCTGGCGGGCTTCCGCTCACTCCATCTTCACGGTTTCGGGTGGAAGAGATTCCGCGCGCAGCCTCTTCCGCAGGAAGGTGCCCGTTGATCTGCGTTACGGCACCGGGGCGGCATTGCCGGTGAGAGGCTGACGGTCAACGCCCCCCAAGGGCGCCGGAGCGGAGGGGGACATGGATGTGACGACCTCGCGGCTTGGCCGGGATGCGCTGATTGAAAAGTACGACGGCCGGGCCCCACGCTACACCAGCTATCCCACGGTGGCGCAGTTCACGCCGGAGGTGACGCCCGAGATCTACGCCGGCTGGCTGAAGGGCCTGCCCGACGACGAGCCGGTCTCGCTCTACATCCACGTGCCCTTCTGCTCGCGCCTCTGCTGGAACTGCGCCCGGAATGCCCGGCCGGTAATCAGTCGTGGGACGGTGGCGGCCTACGTCTTCTACCTGGAGAAGGAACTTCTGGCGGTGCACCGGGCCTTGGGTCGGCGCCGGCCGAGGGTCTCGTCCATCCACTTCGGCGGCGGCACGCCCAATATTCTGAAGCCCATGGAGCTGCGCTCGGTCATGGCGACCCTGTCGGCGGCCTTCCGCTTTGCCGGTTCCCTACAGGTGGGCGCCGAGCTGGACCCGGAGACCCTGACCAAGGATTGGGTGACCATCGCCTCGGTCAACGGCCTGTCCCGCGCCAGCCTGGGGGTGCAGAACCTCGACCGCGAGGTACAGGCTGCGGTGCACCGCCCCGAGGCCTTCGACCACATCGCCGACTGCATGCGCTGGCTGCGCGACGGCGGGGTGACCTCGACCAACATGGACCTGATGTACGGCCTGCCACACCAGACACGGGTGAATACCCTGGCGACGCTGGACAGCATGATGACCCTGAGGCCCGAGCGAGTCTCCCTGCTGGGCTACGCCCTGGCGCCCGGGAGGACGGCCAGCCGGACGCTGATCGAGGAGGCGGCACTTCCGGGTGCCTCCGAGCGGCTGGACCAGAGTGACGCAGCGGCGGAGCGACTGACCTCGGAGGGCTATGTCCACATCGGCATGGACCAATTCGCCCTGCCCGAGGATGACCTGTGCCGGGCCCAGGCGGAGGGACGCCTGCACCGTAACTTCCAGGGCTACACGGCGGATTCGACCCAGGTCGTGATCGGCATGGGCCCCTCGGCCATCAGCAGCCTGCCGCAGGGCTTTGCTCAGAACGCCTTGCAGGTGGGGGACTGGCGCAAGGCCCTCGACCACGACCAGTTGCCCGTCGCCCTCGGCGCCATGCTGAGCGCCGATGACCGATTTCGCGGCGAGATCATCGAGCGGCTCCTGTGCGATTTCGCCGTCGACCTGGGGGAGATCGCCTCACGCTATGGCCGCAAACCCCGGGACCTGGTGCACGAGCTGTCCCGCCTCGAGGCCTTCGCCGCCGACGGCCTGGTCGAGTCCGAGGGAACCCGCCTGAGGGTCACCGAGGCCGGCCGCCAGGTGGTGCGCAACATCTGCACGGTCTTCGACTTCAGTTTCCGCGAGCCCGAGGGCCGCTAGTCCCGGGCGCCGTAGGCCTCAGCCCCCTCCGTTGATGTTGATCTTCTGGCCGTTGGCGTATGGGTTGGCGGACGAGACCAGCCAGGTCACGGCGGCGGCTACGTCCTCGGGGGTCGAGACCCGGCCGAAGGGGGACCTGGCGTCCAACTCGTGGATATCGGCGAGACCGGTGGTGGCCTTGGTCAGGCGCTTGCCCATCTCGGTGACCGTCAGGGACGGGGCGACGATGTTGCAGCGGATGCCGTGGACACGCTCTTCCTTGGCGATGGTCAGGGCCAGGGCCTCCATGGCCGCCTTGCCCATATTGTAGGGCCCGCCGCGCGCCGACATGCCCATGGTGGCGACGGACGAGATCATGATGATGTCGCCCCGGCCCCGGGTGCGCATCTGCGGGATCAGGAGCTTGCAGAGGTAGTGCGGGCCGAAGGCGTGGACCCGGACCACCCGCTCCATCTCGGCCGGGTCGGTGTCGGCCACCGACTGGCCGCGGCTGGCGATACCGGCGTTGTTGACGAGAATGTCGACGCCCCCGAAGTCGCGCACCACGGCCTCGGCCATGGCGGCGTCCTGGTCGAAGTCTTCCACTGCAGCGGCGTAGATGCGGGCGGTGCGGCCCAGGGCGCGGATCTCGGCGGCGGTCTCCTCGGCGGAGTCGGCGTCGGACCGATAGTTGACGGCAATGTCGGCGCCGGCCTGCGCCAGGAAGAGGGAGATGGCCCGGCCTATGCCCCGGCCTCCGCCTGTGACAAGGGCGACGCGCCCGGAAAGATCGATCTGCATGGCCCTTAGTCTCCTCCACCGGTGGTTTTCCTATTCCTAGCCGAGGCGGCCGGACCGGTCAGGAGGTTTCTTGCACGCCGTTAACTTGACAGCGACACGCAACATGCGAGGGAAAAGCCATAAATCTTCGGGGGATTCCAGGAATGACGTCTGGGCGCGTGAGGCGGTTTTCGGGCCTGAGGGCGTGGGCAGCGGTGACCACTGCGGTCGGGCTGTCCGCCCTCGCGGCGGGTCTTGCCAGCCCTGGGGGGGAAGCGGTGGCCAAGCCGCCCGCCTCGATGGAATTCTGTAAGATCTACCCGACGGCTCACGCTTGCGCCGCCTCGCCGGTGGTGAACTGCACGACCTGCCACACCGTCCCGCCGGCCAAGAACCTGTTCGGTGCCCAGGTGGCCGAGGCCCTCGCGCCCGGTGTCGCGCGCCCGCTGTCGGACGCCGACTACATCGCCGCCCTGCCGGCGGCCCTGAAGGCCGTGGAGGCGCTGGACGCCGACGGCGACGGGATCTCCAACCTCGACGAAATCCTGAAGGGGTCGGCGCCGGAGAACGGCGATAGCCGACCGACTGCCGTGAGCTGCACTCCAGGGCAGACCCGCAGCGCCGCCGCCGGGCGCTGGAATACCTGCGGGTACGATCCCGTCCACGCCTGGCGCAAGGTCGTGCTCGATGTCTGCGGCCGCTCGCCGACGCGGGCCGAGACCGACGCCTTCCGGCGGCGCCTGCCCAATGAATCGTCCTGGCGCGAAGGCATTTCGGGCCAGCTCGACACCTGCCTGCGCTCGCCCTACTGGCTGGGCGTCAACGGCGTGCTCTGGAACGTGGCCAACGCCAAGATCAATCCGCAGGACAGCATCAAGGCCGGCCCCCGGGCAGGGTCGATCCCCCTGGCCGACTATGAGTGGGACTACAACCTGTTCGCCTGGATGAACACCGGCGACCGCGACGTCCGCGGCCTGCTGACCAGCCAGGACTTCGTGAAGCGCGTGAGCGACGACCCGCCGACCTTTGCGGCGGTTCCCGAGGCTGACTTCAAGGGCATGCGCCAGGCCGGCCAGACCGTGCCCCGGGAAAAGCGCGCGGGCATGATCACCACCCGCTGGTTCTCCACTGTGAACACCATGTTCACGCCCATCCCTAGGACGACGGCGGCGGTGGCTTACCGGCAGTACCTGGGCCTTGACCTGGCGCGGATGCAGGGCCTGCACCCGGCCGTGGCCGAGCCCATCGACTATGACGCCAAGGGCGTTGCGGCCCCGGCCTGCGCGGTCTGCCACTCGACCCTCGATCCCCTGACCTATCCCTTCACCCGCTACGACGGGATCATCCGCAACAACTACAATCCCAACCGCCTGAAGAACTTCGTCCGCACCGACGGGGCGCGGGTGGTCGAGGCCCCGGAGGCCGGGGAGATCTTCGGCCAGAAGGTGGCTAACCTGCTGGAGTGGAGCCAGGTGGCTGCGAACTCCGACGCCTTCGCCCAGAAGGTGACCTGGGACTACTGGAAGTTGATGGTCGGCCGAGAGCCCAGCCCGGCGGACCAGACCGAGTTCGCCCTGATGTGGAAGAGCCTCAAGGCACCCGACAAGTTCAACTACCGGGTCGAGCGCATGCTGCACGCCCTGGTCCTGACCGAAGCCTACGGGAGGCCCTGACATGCGCATGCCCGGACTTTTCGCCGCCCTGACCCTGGCCGTGATGGCCGCCGTAGCCGTCGCCCCGGCGGTGGTCAGCGCCCAGGAGGCGGCTCCGGCCTCGACCGACCCCCGGATCAAGTTCAAGGATGGGGAGCGCTATCTTCGCGACCTGTCCGAGACCTTCGAGATCCCCCGTGACGAGATCTGCCGCGAGCTGTCCCGCTATGACTGCTCGAACAAGGCCTTCCGCATCGTCCTGGGCGGGGTCGACCCCTATGACGCCCGGGTCATGCAGCCCCTCGACCAGGCCACCCTGGCCAGCCCGATTGCCTTTGACCGCGTGGCCCTCCAGGTCTGCGCCAACCGCGTAGCGAAGGATAGGGCGGACCCTGCCAAGGCGCTTCTCTTCAAGCCCGCGTCGGGCCGCCCCGACCGCGCCTGGCGCGACGCCCTCACCGACCGCCTCTACGACCGCATCCTGCGGCGCGACGCCTCGGTCGCCGAGCGCGACCGGATGGCGGCCTTCCTAGAGGGCGTCGAGGGCCGCACCGGCCGCTCGTCCCGGGGGCAGTCCGAACAGACCCTTCTCGCCTGCTTCGCCCTGGCCTCGTCGGCCGAGGCGGCCTTCTACTGACCCGGAAGCGACACCATGAACCTGACCCCTTCCCGTCGCGGACTTCTCGCCGGAGCGGCCGCCAGCCTGGCGGGCCCCGGCCTCGCCCGCGCTGCCCGCGCGCCCGGCGGCGCAGATCCCCGCTTCCTGATCGTCCTCTGCGGTACTGGGGGATGCTCGATCGTCGACTCCTTCCTGGCGGTCCGGGAGTCCGAGAGCGCCAACGGCTCGACCCTCAACGCCTGGCCTGACCAACTCGTGCAGTCGCCCGGCGGGGGTCCCTTCCGGGCCATCGACTTCGCCAGCAAGACGATCGGCGCCATCCCGGCCCCCTTCACCGCCAACCAGTCCGACTTCGTGAAGCGTCACGGCCAGGACATGATGGTGGCGACCTACACCGGCACCAGCGTCAACCACGGGGTCGCGGAGCACAGGTCGGTGACCGGCAACGCTGCCTGGAGGGGCCGCACCCTCCAGGAGGCCGTCGCCCTGACCTACGGCGCGGGGAAGCCCATTCCCAACGTCCACCTGGTGAACGGAGTTTCCTTCACCGACCGGGGCACGGACGATTCCATGCCCTCTTCGGTCTATGGCGAGCGGGCACCTTCGCCCAACCTCTGGCCCCTGTCCCTCGATGGCCGAAAGGGCGTGCCGGGGGCTCCCGACGCCAAGCTCTTCGAAGCCGCGCGCGCCTTCCGGAACGGGACCCTCGACCCCGAGTCCGACTTTGTCCGTACCTTCGGCGACTCCGTCCGCCTGAAGCGCTGGCTGGAGCTGCGCGGTGCGCCACTGAAGGACATCGAGGGCGCGGACCTCATCACCCAGCTGATGGTGCATTCCGACTCCGAGGACATGCCCCTGAGGGCCAACGGCCTGAAGTCGTCGCCCCTGGCCAAGAAGGTGCGCGAAGCCTTCCCCGCCTATGGCTTTGACCCGCTTGAGAGCCAGGCGGCCCTGGCCTTCCTCCTCATCCGCTGCGGCGTGGCCTCGACCGTCACACTGGGGCCGGAGACGTCGGCGGTGTTCAACAAGGGCGCGGCCCTTGGTCGGGGCGGCCTCTCCGCGGGGGACATGCGCAATACGCCCATCGCCTTCGACTTCTCGCACCAGGCCCACCGGGAGGTGCAGTCCCTGATGTGGAGCCGGGTCCTGAGCGTCACCGACCGGTTGATTACTCTCCTGAAGAACGAGGAACTGGCCGGGGGCAAGAGCTACTGGGACCACAGCCTTGTCTACGTAGCCACCGAGTTTGGCCGGAGCCGGAACCGCCCGGCGGGTGCCATGACCTTCGGGTCGGGCCACGACCTGAACAACGGTGCCCTGATCGTCTCGCCCCTGGTGAATGGCGGCAAGATGCTGGGTGGCGTCGATCCCGACACCCTGATGACCTTCGGCTTTGATCCGCTGTCGGGACGTCCGGAACCTGGACGGCACATGACCGAACCCGAGATTTTTTCCGGCATCATCCAGGCCCTGGGCATCGAAACCCCGGGTGCGGGCCTGCCGGACATGCGAGTCATGCGCCGCAAGGCCTGACATGCACCGACCGGGTCGCGCCCTTTTGCTCGCGGCCTTCCTCCTGGCGGCCCTGCCGTCGGCCTTGGCCCTGCGCACGCCGGATCCGGCGCTTCGCTATTCCCTTGAGGGCGCAGCGCCCGGCCCCTTGTGGTCGGCCCCCGATCCAGCCTCCGGAGTCGTCGCAAGCCTGCCCGCCGGCACCCGGGGGCTTCTGGTCACCGGGCGGCAGGCCCAGGGCGCATCCGGCGACCTCTGGGAAGTACTGCCTGCAGGCGGCGACGAGCATCCCCTCTGGATCGAGGCCGCGCGGCTCTCAACCGGGGAGGCCGATCCCGGCGTTCCTCCCCTCCAGTGCGCCGGGACGGAGCCCTTCTGGGGCCTGAGGCTGGCGGGCCCCCAGGCGCGGATGAGCCGCCCGGGACTGCGAGACAGGGACCTCCGCACCGGGCCTCGCCGGGCGGCGACCGGCAGCCCGGGCGTCTTCGTCCAGATCCTTTCAGGCCCGGCCCGGTCCGTCGGACAGGTCGCGGTGATCCGCCGCCCCGAAGGCTGCTCGGACGGCATGTCGGACCTTCTTGCGCCTTACGAGGCGGTGGTCACGAGCCCTTCGGGAGAGGTCCTGTCCGGATGCTGCTGGCGCACGGGAGGTTGAACGGGATTTGACGGCGGCGGGTCAAGGGGATCAGCTAGCGGCCTGACCTTCGCCGGAGACCTCCCGACCATGTCCACCCCCGCCAATACCGAGTTCGACATCCGCGGCGTCAACCACATCGCCCTGGTCTGCCAGGACATGGCCCGCACGGTGGCCTTCTACCGCGACGTCCTGGGCATGCCCCTGGTCAAGACGATCGAGCTGCCCATGCAGTCGGGTCAGCATTTCTTCTTCGACATCGGCAACGGGGACTCCCTGGCTTTCTTCTGGTTCCCGGACGCCCCGGCCCAGACCCCGGGCGTGTCCTCGCCCCGGACCCTGCCGCACGAGGGCGGGCTGGTCACCGCCCATGGCTCCATGAACCATCTGGCCTTCAATGTGCCGGTGGAGAAGTTCGACGCCTATGTGGAGCGGCTCAAGGCCAAGGGGATCGAGGTCTCGCCGGTCTTCAACCACGACAACTCCGCCTTCCAGATCAGCGCCGAGGTGACCGATGAGGTCTTTGTGCGCTCGGTCTATTTCTTCGATCCGGATGGGGTCTGCCTGGAGTTCGCCGCCTGGACCCGACCCATGGGGCCTGCGGACGTCGAGCACGAGGCGGCGACGGCCGATGGAGGCCGCAGCCAGGGTCTGGTGCTGGACGCCGCCGGCGCCCCCATCCAGACCGCCCGGACAGGGGGCTGAGCCATGCCCGTCCTGCGCCAGGTTCCCCGGGCCGAGGTCGGCTCGGACCTCATCCATCGCTATTACGACCTGCTGTTCGGCCCCGGCCGGGACCCGGTGGCCGAGCCGGGTACCGCCACCGGCACGCCGGGCGACTGGTGGACCGTCTTCGCCCTGGCCCCCGATATCTTCCGCCATGCGGTGGAGGGTTTCGGCGTCTACCGCCACCCCGACCGGAAGATTGACCCGGTCCTGCGCGAGCTGGGCCAGACCCGGGCGGGCTGGGCGCATGGCAGCCAGTTCGTCTTCTCCCAGCACTGCAAGTCCCTGCGCGGCCTCGGCGTGTCGGAAGAGAAGATCGCGGCGATTCCCGGCTGGGCAGTCTCGGACGTCTTCGACGCCCGCGAGCGCGCCGTGCTGGCCTATGCCGACTGCCTGACGACGGGCTCGGGGCGCACACCGCCGGAGGTCTTCGAGGCCTTGCGCGCCTTCTGGGGCGACGAGGAGATCCTGGAGTTCACCTACATCACCGCCCTCTACGGCATGCACGCCATCATGACCCGGGCCCTGAGGCTGGAATTTGACGACCGGGACGACCCGATCGCAGAGGTGGCGGCACCCGAGGGGTTCAGCGCTTCGGACTTCCTCAGCGCCCGGCCGGAAAGACGCTGAAGCGGCGCCTCCCGCACCTGCGGCGGATTGCCCCCGGGAGCCGGCGGCCCTAGACTTCGGTCAAGGTCGCTCCAGCTGGCCAGTTCCCCCGGAGGATGTATGTTCAAGCCCGCCCTGATCGCGCTCGTCCTGGCCCTTGGGGCCGCGCCCGCCCTTGCCGCACCGCCCTTCAAGGCGCCGCGCAACATTTACGGCCAGCCCGACCTCTCCGGAAACTGGAGCAACTCCACCCTGACGCCGGAGACCCGCCCGCCCGGCCTGGGGACCCGCGCCGCCTTCACCGAAGCCGAGGTGAAGAAGCTTGAAACCCAGGTCACAAACGAGGTCGAACAGGGCAATGCGAGCATCGATCCCACCTTGGGTGCGCCCAAGGCCGGCGGCGAGATCAAGCCCGGTACCCGGCCCGAATTCGCCGCCGCCGGCGGCGTCGTTGGCGGCTATGACCGGGGCTGGCTGGAGCCGGGCGCTGCTGTCATGCGGGTCCGGGGCGAGCCGCGGACCTCCTTCCTGACCACGCCAGATGGCCAGGTGCCCAAGCGCAAGGCCGGTGCCCCGGCCCCGGCGGGCTTCAATATGGCCATGTACCGCAACTCCACCGACAATCCCGAGACCCGGGCCCTGGGAGAGCGCTGCATCATGTCGTTCGGCCGGAACGCCGGACCGCCCATGTTCCCCAATGGTTTCTACAACAACAACTACAAGTTCGTTCAGGGCCCCGACACCGTGGCCATCGTGGTGGAGATGGTGCACGACGTGCGCATGATCCGCCTGAACGGGACCCACCGTACCGACGGTATCCGTCCCTGGATGGGGGACTCCATCGGCCGCTGGGAGGGCGAGACCCTGGTGGTTGAGACCACCAACATCCCCATGCGCCAGGCCTATCGCGGGTCCTGGGAGAAGCTGAAGGTCACCGAGCGTTTCACCCGTGTCGCCAAGGACCGGATCCACTACGGCTTCCAGATCGATGACTCCACCCTTTGGGACGCCCCCTGGGGTGGTGAGTACGAGTTCTCATCCCTGAACGGCGAAATCTACGAATACGCCTGCCATGAGGGGAACTACGCCCTTCCCGGCATCTTGGCGGGCGCGCGGGCGGAAGAGGCCGAGGCTGCAGCCAAGGCCGCCGAGGCCGCAAAGGCAGCGGACGTGGCCAAGACGTCGGCCAAACCCACCAAGCCGTCCTGATCCGCCGGGCGCCGAGCGGGAACGGCTTCTGAAGCGCCTACCCTTTTATCATACGGCCCGGACGGGCCACCCTGACAGGAGAACCAGGATGACGGACAGTAAAGCGGTCGCGGCGGGCAAGGCGCCGATGCCGGTCGAGGTCGTGGCCGGCAAGGCCTATTTCTGGTGCACCTGCGGCCGGTCCAAGAACCAGCCCTTCTGCGATGGCGCCCACCTGCGCGAGGGCACGGATTTCATGCCCCTGAAGTGGGAAGCCCCGGAGAGCCGCACCGTCTATTTCTGCGCCTGCAAGCAGACCGCTGGCGCGCCGCTCTGCGACGGTACGCACAACCGGCTGTAGGGTGGTCGCGCGTCTTCACGCTTCCACCTCAGTCCCTCTCGCTTTCGGCCTGACCGGCCTGCTCCCGATTCGGAGACTTCACATGCGCGCCCTCCTCTTTGCCGCTGCCCTCGCGGCCTCGGCCCTTCCCGCGGTTGCTGCGGACAAGCCGCCGCCGCCCGCGTCCGTCCTGTTCTGGTCCCAGGCCCAGAAGGAGGCAGGCTTCCCGAAGATGGAGGCCCAGTTCCCGGTTAGCACGGCGGCGCGGGGTGCGCGCGTTCATGCCCTCCCGACCGGCGCGCCCCTGAAGGTGGCGCAGGTCGGCGGCCAGCCCTTCGACCTCTCCGCCTTCATGGCCTCGGAGAAGACGGCGGGGATCCTCGTCCTCCAGGACGGCCGGGTGCGGCTCGAAAGCTATGGCCTTGGCTCTGGCCCGAACGGTCGCTGGACCTCCTTCTCGGTAGCCAAGTCGGTCACCTCCACCCTGGTCGGCGCGGCGGTGAAGGACGGGGCCATCAAGAGCCTGGACGATGCGGTCACCCGCTACATCCCCGGCCTGCGCGGCAGCGCCTACGACCAGGTCAGCGTCCGCCAGCTCCTGACCATGACCTCGGGCGTGAAGTGGAACGAGGACTATACCGACCCCAACAGCGACGTGGCCCTGCTGTTCTCCACCCCGGCCGACCCGGGCCTCGACTCCACGGTCAGCTACATGCGCAAGCTCCCGCGCGAGGCCGCGCCGGGATCAAAGTGGGTCTACAAGACCGGCGAGACCAACCTGATCGGGGTCCTGGTCACCTCCGCCACCGGCAAGTCCCTCTCGACCTATCTCTCCGAGAAGATCTGGAAGCCCTATGGCATGGAGCAGGACGCCCTGTGGATGGTCGATGAGCGCGGCCAGGAAGCCGGCGGTTGCTGCCTGTCCATGACCCTGCGGGACTACGGCCGGGTGGGCGAGTTCCTGCGCATGGGCGGCATCGGCTCGGCCGGCGCAGTCCTGCCAAGGGACTGGATCGCCGAGGCCACCCGCCAGCAGGCCGCCACGGGCGACCGCTTCGGCTATGGCTACCAGTGGTGGACGGAGCCGGGCGGCGTGTTCAACGGCCTGGGCATCTTCGGCCAGCGACTGCACGTGGACCCGGCACGGAAGCTGGTGGTCGTGGTCTCCAGCGCCTGGCCGGAGGCCACCAACCCGGCCCGCTCAGCCCGGCAGGACGCCCTGATCGCCGCCATCGCCGCCCAGCTGGACGCCGAGGCGACGCCGTGACGGCGCTGCGACGCCGTTGACCCCCTCAGTCGGCTTTGCCGACAGCTCCCCCTGATGGGGAGCAATTGGCTCTGTAATTCCTCCCCAGGGCACAGGGCGCCGTCGCCCCTTCTAGAGGGTTGTGATCTTGCTGACGGCGGCGGCGTAGCTCCCAGCCCGGGCGGGTTCGTGCTCGCTCTGGATGCGGGCCAGGCCCAGGCTGATGACGTCGGCGGCGGTGGACTGGCCCCGGGACAGCTCCGCCATCCAGGTGTATTCACCCCGGTCCATGGCCTGGCGCGCGTGGACGATGGCCCCGTTCGGGTCTCCTGCCCGGCCGCTGCCGAAATAGCCGTAGCCCTCGACCATGCTGTTGCTGGAATGGGCCGAGAAGCCCAGCCGGTAGAGTAGCTTGTCCGAGGCCTTCGCCAGCACCTCGGGTCGGACGCTGAGCAGGAAGGCCTCCTGCTGGCGCACCCAGGGGCGGACCACCGAGTTGGTCAGTATGTACCGCAACCGGTCGGAGCGATTGACGGCACCGGCGTGCAGGGTGCGCCCGTCCATCAGCATGATCGTGCCGGCGGGGGCCTCCAGGTTCACGGGCCGGGGCAGGGCGCCATAGGTCTCGCCACCCGTCCCGTTGCTGCGGTGGGAACCTGGAATCACCAGGGTGCCGCCATTCACCTCGTCCACGTCCTGCAGGTAGTAGACGGTGTTCACCAGGGCCGGTGCGCCGCCAAGGTCGTATGGGGCGGGGAAGGACTGGTCCCGGTGCAGGCCCTGCGGATGGCAGCCCGGATAGGAGATGTTCGACAGGAAGCTGTAGTGCTGCCAGCCGGGTCCTGTGAATTCGTCGATCAGGCGCTCGACCATCTGCCCGCCCTGGACGGCTTCCGGGTCGAGCTCGAGGCAGAGCCGGAAGACCTCCCCCTTGTTGATCAGGGACCAGACGTGCTGCTGGGCCGGGCTCAGATAGGCCACGCCGAGGTCGCGTTCAGCGGCAGCCTGGTCCACCACCCGCTCACGCAGACGGGCGCACTGCTCGACGGAGAGGGCGTCGGCGATCAGGCAGAACCCCCAGGCGTGGAAGTCGCGCCGGAGCTGTTCCATGTCCCGGGTCGGCCGGGGCGGGGACAGGTCGCGCCAGTCCGGGTGCTTCCGCGCCACGGTGGTGTCGTAGTACCAGCCCTTGCCCCACTCCAGCTCCGACCGGGCCGAAGGCACCTTCGTCCAGGGATTGTGCCTGGCGATCGAGGCGTAGGGCTCGCCCGAGCGGAGAAAATCCCGATAGGGGAGGACGGCGTCCTGTGAGGCCGCCTCGATAGCCTCAGGCGTGAATTCAATGGGGATCATGACGATTCCTCCAAGCCCTAAGGGCTTCGTGGAGTGAATTTGAACAACCGGTTGGCCAGCCTGTAAAGGGTTGACGTCACTTTCGGACGGTTGAGATGGCCAGGGCGACCAGGTCGCCGGGTTCGGTCCAGTCACCCGGGCGCGGTCCGAGCTGGGACAAGATGATCCCCTGCAGGGCGCAGAGCAGCAGGTCGGCACGCGCCCCGTCTTCGGTCCCGTCGAGCCCCTCCGTGAAATAGATGGCGAGCGGTGCCAGGGCGTCCCGGGGCCCGGTCCGCGGCGGTGCCGCGCCGTCGGGGAAGGCCACCCGGAACAGGGCCGGACGGTCCAGCCAGTGGGCGACCCACAGGCGGCAGAGGGTCTCCAGGGCCTGGGGCCGGAGCGGGGACATGCCGCCGAGGGCGTCCACCAGCGACTCGGCGGCCTCGCCCAGGATGTCGGCCTGGAGGGCCGCCAGCAGGTCGGCGCGGTTGCGGAAGCGCTTCTCCACCGCCACCCGGGAGACCCCCGTGTCCCGGGCGAGCCTGAGGGTGGAGACGGCACCGAGACCCTCTTCCAGGGCGGTGCGGCGGGCAATGGAAAGGAGGCGGCCAACGAAGCCGGTCTCGTCCCCATCGCTCAGGAGAGAGCGTCCTTGCGGCGGCGTCATGCGGTCCTCTCCATTCCCCTGGAAGCCTAGCCGAGTCTCCTCGGACAGGCCGGATCAATTCCCTGAGACAGCCTGACGCGGCGGCAGGTCTTGCCCCCTCTGGCTGGCAGGGTAAGCTTGATCCAAATGCGCGCCGTATTCCCGGCGCCGACGGAGACAGGACCATGGCGGATTTCGGCGGCGACGTTGAACTCGAGGCCTTCCGGAAGGAAGCCCGCAGCTGGCTTGAGGCGAATTTTCCCGAGTCCCTGAAGGGGCAGGCCGGCGCGGCCCTCGCCTCGATGGAGGGCCCCGGGCCTGAAGGCGACATGAAGCTCTGGAAGGAGCGGATGGCCGACAAGCGCTGGGCCGCCCCGACCTGGCCGGCGGAATACGGCGGCGGCGGGCTCACCCCTCACCAGGGCCGCGTCCTGTCGCAGGAGATGGCCAGGATCGGTGCCTACAATCCGATGGTCTTCGGCATGGGGATCACCATGATCGGACCGACCATCCTGGACTACGGCACCGAAGAGCAGAAGAAGACCCACATCCCGCCCATCGTGCGCGGAGAGGTTCAATGGTGCGTGGGCTATTCCGAACCCAATGCCGGCTCGGACCTGGCCTCCCTGCAGACCCGCTGCGAGGACAAGGGCGACCACTGGCTGATCAACGGCCAGAAGATCTGGACCTCGGGCGCTCAGTACTCCGCCTGGTGCGGGGCCCTGGTCCGTACCGATCCCACCGCCAAGAAGCATGACGGCATCAGCTTCCTGCTGATCAACATGCGCCAGCCCGCCATCGAGACCCGGCCGATCAAGCTGATCGCTGGTGCCTCGCCCTTCTGCGAGACCTTCTTCACCGACGCCGTCGCGCCGAAGGACGCCCTGCTGGGCAAGCTCAACGAGGGCTGGTCGGTGGGCAAGCGCCTGCTGCAGCACGAGCGCGCCAGCCAGACCGGCGTCTCCATGGGCGGCCGCGCTACCCCGCTTGAGGAGATCGCCCGCAAGTACGTGGGCGAGGATGGCCGGGGCCGGATCGCCGACGGCGACCTGCGCACCCGCATGATCCGCCACATCATGGATGCCCGGGTCCACAGCCTGACCCTGGCCCGCGCCGCGGCCGAGGCCAGGGGCGCCTCGGGTGCCAACAACGCCGCCTCTGTGCTCAAGAACTCGGCCACCAACGTGGCCCAGTCCCGGCAGGAGATGGTGCTGGAGATCATGGGCCACCAGGGCCTTGGCTGGGACGGCGAGGCCTTCACAGGCCAGGAGATCGAGGCTGTGCGCGGCTGGCTCTCCGGGCGGGCCATGTCGATCTATGGCGGATCTTCGGAGGTGCAGAACAACATCATTTCCAAGCGCATACTGGGCCTGCCCGATACCACCCAGTCTGCGTGATCCGGGGCCGCACGGGCCTGCTGGCTGCGTCTTGACGGTGAGCGGGGCGACCCTTGCCAGGTCGGCCCTTCTCCTGTCTTGAACGGGCGGCTTTCGCTTGCAGTCGGCGGCCGGGCCGTCCATCCAGAGCCCCATGGATATCGCCCAGGCCCCCATTCGTGATCCCCGCTACGCCCCCGCCCGGCTTGAGGTGGAGGTGCGGCCCGACGGGACCCGGATCCTGTTCAACCCCACCCCGCTCGACGGGGACTTCCGAACTGTCGCCGAGCCCCTGCTGTACTGGGCTGGGCGGGCACCTTCGCGGACCTGGCTGGCCGAGCGGTCCGCAGAGGGCTGGCGCGAGGTCAGCTACAGCGAGGCCGCCGGGCGCGTCGCCGTCCTGGCAGGCGGCCTGCGCGACCGGGGGATCGGGGGGCCCCGGCCCCTGCTGATCCTGGCCCGCAACGGGAT
>CAMAOY010000046.1 GCA_945859865.1 Phenylobacterium deserti | reverse complement strand
TGTGACCCTCGCCGGGGATGTAGCAGACCGCTTCGATGCCCGTGGTCAGGCGCACCTTGGCGACCTTCCGCAGGGCGGAGTTGGGC
The DNA here is from genome assembly GCA_945859865.1 of Phenylobacterium deserti. Lineage (GTDB taxonomy): Bacteria > Pseudomonadota > Alphaproteobacteria > Caulobacterales > Caulobacteraceae > Phenylobacterium > Phenylobacterium deserti_B. The sequence goes on along the minus strand of CAMAOY010000046.1, from coordinate 17,274 downwards.
TTCTTCGGGGTCGTCGTATAGACCCGGGTGCAGACGCCGCGACGCTGGGGACACCCCTTGAGGGCCGGGACCTTGTTCCGCGAAGGCTTATCCTGCCTTGGCTTGCGGATGAGCTGATTGACTGTGGGCATTTATTCTCTGCTGTGGAGGCGTGTGCCGTTTGGCCGCGGCGCCTCATGAGGGTTCCAATTACGAATTCGATCCGGGGCCAGGACCTCTGAACGCAAAAACTCGCCGGCGCGAAGACGATTGCACCGGCGGGTTTGCCACCACCCCGGAGGGCGATGACCGTTCATCGGTGACCAGGACGACTCCCTCCTAGCCTCGAAAGAGCGCGGTTCATACTCGCAAGGCCCGTCGACGTCAACGGCACCCCGGCGCAGGCCCCGACGTCAGTCGAATATATCGAAGATGTCGAAGCCGCGCTTCCTCCTCGGCTCGCGATCGTCATCCCAACCCTGACGCCGGCGACCATCGTCGTCGGAATAACGCCGAACCCCGTCCTCTGGGTTCCTTCGAAAGGCGTCCGTCTCCCGCTCTGGCGGCTTTCTTGGCTGCCCCCAGTCTTCGGTGTCTTCGCGAACGGCCCCCAGGACTTTTTCAAGTTCACCGCGATCCATCCAGACCCCCCGGCAGGAAGGGCACATATCCAGTTCCACGCCGGAGCGCGAAACGGTCTGCATGGAGGTATTACAGTTGGGGCAGAGCAATAGCGGCATGTGTTGTCTCCCAGGGTCCCCACCCCACCGTATGTGGGCCAGTAGGTGCCGGTTGCAATCCCCCCAAGGAAAAGGGGCGGCCCGCCTGCGCGTGCCGCCCCCAGTTTGTCCGGTCTCGTTCTGCGGCCTAGAGCCTGTCCCCTACAGATGGAACGTCTGAAGGGGCAAAACAGGCTCTAAGTCCAATTCGTTAGATCCCGTTTGGATCCGATAACCGGTTCCCACTTATCGGAACAGGATCTAGAGGCCGAGACCCTCCTCTTCGGCCTCTACGGCGATGACCTCCGGAAGCGGCTCCATAGTCTCCTCCCGGCTGGCGCTGAGAGCGGCGTCGCGGCGCGCCGCAACCCGCTGCAGACCCCGGAGGAAGGATCCCGTACCCGCCGGGATCAGACGACCCACGATCACGTTTTCCTTCAGGCCCTCGAGGGTGTCCGTCTTGCCCTGCACTGCAGCCTCGGTCAGCACGCGTGTCGTCTCCTGGAAGGAGGCGGCGCTGATGAAGCTGCGCGTCTGGAGTGAGGCCTTCGTGATCCCGAGCAGGACCGGCTGGGTGATCGCCGGACGTCCACCACGGGCCTCGGCCTTGGCGTTCTCCTCGTGGATGTCCGTCATGTCGAGGTGGTCGCCCCTGAGAAGCCCGGTGTCCCCGGTCTCGAGGATCTCGCCCTTCTGGAGCATCTGACGGACGATGGTCTCGATGTGCTTGTCGTTGATGGGCACGCCCTGCAGCCGATAGACCTCCTGGATCTCGTCGACCAGGAACTCCGCCAGCGCCTCGATTCCCAGGATCCGAAGGATGTCATGCGGATCGGGATTGCCGTCGATGAGGTACTCACCCCTGCGGATGACGTCCCCATCGTGGACGGCGATGTGCTTACCCTTCGGGATCAGGAATTCGACGGCTTCGCCGCCATCCTCGGGGGTGATCTTGATCCGGCGCTTGTTCTTGTAGTCGCGACCGAACTCGACCCGGCCATCCATCTCCGCGATCACCGCACAGTCCTTAGGCCGGCGGGCCTCGAACAGCTCGGCCACCCGCGGAAGACCGCCGGTGATATCGCGGGTCTTGGCACTCTCGGTCGATACCCGGGCCAGGACTTCGCCCGGCCGGATTTCGTCCCCATCACCCACCGACAGGATGGCACCCACCGGGAGTAGGTAGCGCGCCTCCCCGCCGTTCGAGAGCCGGCGATAGGCACCTGTCTCGTCAAGCACCGCCATGGCCGGGCGCAGGTCGCCGCCCTTGGTTGACGCGCGCCAGTCGACGACGACGCGGCTGGAGATGCCCGTCGCCTCGTCGGCTTCCTCTCGGAAGGACACGTTCTCGACCAGATCCTCGAAGCGGACGCGACCGCCGACCTCGGTGATGGTCGGGTTCGAGTAGGGGTCCCACTCCGTGAGGCGTTCGCCGCGCTTGACCTTTTCCCCGTCCTTAAACTTCAGGCGAGCGCCGTATGGCGGCTTGTAGGTCTCGCGATCCTTTCCATCGACCTGGACAGTCAGCACCAGGTTTCGGCTCATGCAGATAAGGGCGCCGTCAGGGGCAACCACGGTGGAGCCGCCAATGAGCCGCACGACGCCTGCGTTTCCGGCCTCGTGGAAGGACGCATCCTTCACCTGGGCCGTCCCGCCGATGTGGAAGGTCCGCATGGTCAGCTGGGTGCCGGGTTCGCCGATGGACTGTGCGGCGATGACGCCGACCGCCTCGCCGATGTTCACCGGTGTACCCCGGGCAAGGTCGCGGCCGTAGCAGGCACCGCAGACGCCAAGCTTGGCCTCACAGGTCAGGACCGAACGCACCTTGACGGACTGGACGGCGGCGGCCTCGACGACCTCGATCATGTCCTCATCGAAATAGGCGTCTGCCGGGACGATGACTTCGCCGCTGGTGGGATCGCGCACATCCTCTGCGGCGTGACGCCCCAATATCCGTGCGCCGAGGGAGACAAGCACGTCGCCGCCCTCAACCACCGCCCTGAGGGTGATGCCACGGCTGGTGCCGCAATCTTCCTCGTTGATGATGCAGTCCTGGGCGACGTCGACGAGGCGGCGAGTCAGGTAGCCCGAGTTGGCCGTCTTCAGCGCGGTGTCGGCCAGGCCCTTGCGGGCCCCGTGGGTGGAGTTGAAGTACTCCTGGACCGTCAGGCCTTCTTTGAAGTTCGAGATGATCGGGGTCTCGATGATCTCACCCGAGGGCTTGGCCATGAGGCCGCGCATTCCGCCCAGCTGCTTCATCTGGGCCTGGGAACCACGGGCACCCGAGTTGGCCATCATGAAGATCGAGTTGATCTCCCCTTCCCGACCCGAGGCGTCTTTCTCGGCAGTGGAAATCTCGGCCATCATCTCGTCAGCGACGCGATCGGTGGCCTTGGCCCAGGCGTCGACAACCTTGTTGTACTTCTCGCCCTTGGTAATGAGGCCGTCCGCGTACTGCTGCTCGTATTCCTCGACCAGCCTGCGGGTTTCCTCGACGATAGGCTTCTTCCTCTGCGGGATGATGATGTCATCCTTGCCGAAGGAGATGCCGGCCTTGGCGGCCTCGCGGAAGCCCAGCCCCATCATCTGGTCGGCGAAAATCACCGTCGCCTTCTGGCCGCAGTGCCGATAGACGGTCTCGATCAGGTTGCCGATTTCCTTCTTGGTGAGGTTCTTCTCGAGAAGGCGGTGCCCGACGGCGGGGTGCTGCGGGAACAGGGCGACAATCTTCATCCGACCCGGTGTGGTGTCGATGACCCTGCGCTCGAGGACCCCATCCGCGTTCATCTCGAAGTGGCGGGCCTTGATCTTGGTATGAAGGGTAACGACCCCTGCATCGAGGGCGGCGTCGATCTCGCCCAGGTCGGCAAACAACTTCCCCTGACCAGGTTCACCGTCCTTGGACAGCGACAGGTAATAGAGACCCAGGACGATGTCCTGGGACGGGACGATGATCGGACGACCGTTGGCGGGCGAGAGGATGTTGTTGGTCGACATCATCAGGACGCGCGCCTCCAACTGGGCCTCAAGGCTCAGCGGGACGTGGACGGCCATCTGGTCGCCGTCGAAGTCGGCATTGAAGGCTGCGCAGACCAGCGGGTGCAGCTGGATGGCCTTGCCCTCGATCAACTTGGGCTCGAAGGCCTGGATCCCAAGACGGTGCAGGGTCGGAGCCCGGTTCAGCAGGACCGGATGCTCGCGGATGACCTCGTCGAGGATATCCCAGACCGCAGGCTGCTCGCGCTCGACCATGCGCTTAGACTGCTTGACGGTTCCCGAAAGGCCCTTGGCATCAAGGCGCGCATAGATGAAGGGCTTGAAGAGTTCGAGCGCCATCTTCTTGGGTAGCCCGCACTCGTGCAGCTTCAGCTCCGGACCGACCACGATGACCGAACGGCCGGAATAGTCGACGCGCTTGCCCAGGAGGTTCTGCCGGAACCGGCCCTGCTTGCCCTTCAGCATGTCGGCGAGGGACTTCAGCGGCCGCTTATTGGCACCGGTGATCACCCGACCGCGGCGGCCGTTGTCGAACAGGGCGTCAACAGACTCCTGCAGCATCCGCTTCTCATTGCGGATGATGATATCCGGGGCCCGGAGCTCCATCAGGCGCTTGAGGCGGTTGTTCCGGTTGATGACCCGGCGGTAGAGGTCATTGAGGTCGGATGTGGCGAAGCGACCGCCGTCCAGGGGCACGAGCGGGCGAAGGTCAGGCGGAATGACGGGGACCACCGAAAGGACCATCCATTCAGGACGGTTCTTGCTCTCGATAAAGCTCTCGATGAGCTTGAGACGCTTGGACGTCTTCTTGAGCTTCATCTCCGAGGTGATCGTAAGGAGGTCCTCACGCAGCCTGTCGGCTTCCTTCGGCAGGTCGATCGCCTTCAGAAGTCCCTGGATCGCCTCGGCGCCGATCTCGGCGGTGAAGCTGTCATCGCCAAACTCCTCCTGGTATCGGAGGTGATCGTCCTCCGAGAGCAGCTGGTGCATCTTGAGGGGCGTCAGGCCAGGCTCGGTGACGATGTAATACTCGAAGTACAGGACCCGCTCGATGTCCTTCAGGGCCATGTCCAGCATCATGGAGATGCGGCTGGGGAGGGACTTCAGGAACCAGATGTGCGCGACCGGGCTGGCCAGTTCGATATGGCCCATGCGTTCGCGACGGACGCGGGCCAGCGTCACCTCGACGCCGCACTTTTCGCAGATGATTCCCTTGTACTTCATCCGCTTGTACTTGCCGCAAAGGCACTCGTAGTCCTTGGTCGGACCGAAGATGCGGGCACAGAACAGCCCATCGCGCTCCGGCTTGAAGGTCCGGTAGTTGATGGTCTCGGGCTTCTTGATCTCCCCGAACGACCAGGACCGAATCTTTTCGGGGCTGGCGAGGGCGATGCGGATCCGGTCGAAGGTCGGGGCGGCCTGGACCGGGTTGAAGATATTCAGGACTTCCTGGTTCATGGGTCTTCCAGTTCGTCAGAGATTCCGGAAGCGGATCGGGAGGGGCTGACGGCCCCTCCCCCCGCGCTGGCAAGGGAGGCGGGTGGGCCTCAGGTGTTCTCGAGTTCCACGTTGAGGCCGAGAGAGCGCATCTCCTTGACCAGCACGTTGAAACTCTCGGGAATGCCCGCCTCGAAGGTGTCGTCGCCGCGGACGATGGACTCGTAGACCTGGGTCCTGCCGGCCACGTCGTCGGACTTCACGGTCAGCATTTCCTGCAGGGTGTAGGCGGCGCCATAGGCCTCGAGTGCCCACACCTCCATTTCCCCGAAACGCTGTCCGCCGAACTGGGCCTTGCCGCCCAGGGGCTGCTGGGTGACCAGCGAGTAGGGGCCGATGGACCGGGCGTGGATCTTGTCGTCCACCAGGTGGTGCAGCTTCAGCATGTAGATGTAGCCCACCGTCACCGGCCGCTTGAACTGCTCTCCAGTCTGGCCATCGTACAGGATCGACTGCCCTGAACGATCAAGGCCAGCGGTTTCGAGCAGGTTCTCGATGTCCTCGATGTGGGCACCGTCAAACACCGGTGTCGCGAAGGGAACGCCCTTTGAGAGATTACGGGCCAGCTCGACCAACTCCTCGTCAGTCTCAGGAAGCTCCTGGTCGGGGCCGTAAATGCCCCTCAGGTGATTAATGAGGGCCTGCCTCTGTCCGCCGTTGAGCCAGGCCTCGAGGACCTCGGCGATCTGGCGTCCGAGCCCGGCGGCGGCCCAGCCGAGGTGGGTCTCGAAGATCTGGCCGACGTTCATCCGGCTGGGCACGCCCAGGGGATTGAGCACGATGTCGACGTTACGGCCATCCTCGAGATAGGGCATGTCTTCGATCGGCAGGATCTTGGAGATGACCCCCTTGTTGCCGTGACGGCCAGCCATCTTGTCGCCGGGCTGGAGCTTTCGCTTCACGGCCACGAAGACCTTGACCATCTTCATCACACCAGGGGGAAGCTCGTCGCCACGCTTGAGCTTTTCGACCTTGTCGTCAAAGCGGCGGTCGAGGCGCTTGCGGGCTTCGTCGAACTGCCGGCGCATGGCCTCCAGTTCGCCCATGGCCTTTTCGTCCTCCAGGGCGATCTGCCACCACATCCCCGGCGAGACGTCTTCCAGCTTACCGGCGGTGATCTCGCCACGGCTAACGCCCTTGGGACCGGAGACGGCGACCTTGCCGGTCAGCAGGGTACGAAGGCGACTGGTCATGTTCCGGTTAAGGATAGCGAATTCGTCGTCCCGGTCCTTGCCGAGGCGTTCGATCTCGTCGCGCTCAATGGCCTGGGCCCGCTCGTCCTTATCGACCCCGTGGCGGTTGAAGACCCGGACCTCGACCACGGTTCCAGCAACGCCAGGCGGCAGCCGCAGGGACGTGTCGCGCACGTCAGAGGCCTTTTCGCCGAAGATGGCGCGCAGGAGCTTTTCCTCCGGCGTCATCGGGCTCTCACCCTTAGGCGTGACCTTTCCGACGAGGATGTCCCCGGGCAGGATCTCGGCACCGATGGCCACGATGCCAGCCTCGTCGAGGTTGCGGAGCGCCTCCTCGCCGACGTTGGGGATGTCGCGGGTGATTTCCTCCGGCCCGAGCTTGGTGTCGCGGGCCATGACCTCGAATTCCTCGATGTGGATCGAGGTGAAGACGTCATCGCGAACAATCCGCTCGGAGATGAGGATCGAGTCCTCAAAGTTGTAGCCATTCCAGGGCATAAACGCGACCAGGACGTTCCGGCCGAGGGCCAGTTCGCCGAGATCGGTCGACGGTCCATCGGCGATCACGTCGCCGGTTGCGACCCAGTCGCCCACCCTCACCAGCGGGCGCTGGTTGATACAGGTCGAGGTGTTCGAGCGCTGGAACTTCTGCAGTCGATAGATATCGACGCCAGACTTCGACGGATCGCTCTCCTCGGTCGCACGGATCACAATCCGGGTACCGTCGATTTGTTCGACTACGCCGGTCCTCCGGGCGACGACCACGGCTCCAGAGTCCACGGCGACAATGCTTTCCATGCCCGTGCCCACCAGGGGCGCGTCCGACTGGATCAGTGGAACCGCCTGCTTCTGCATGTTCGAGCCCATCAGGGCGCGATTGGCGTCGTCGTTCTCGAGGAAGGGGATCAGGGAAGCGGCCACCGAGACCACCTGCATGGGCGACACGTCCATAAGATCGACATCGGCCTTGGGGAGCAGCGAAGGTTCGCCGTTGATCCGCCCCGGGACGAGGTCCTCGACGATCTGTCCGTTCTCGATCTTGATGTTGGCCTGGGCGATGACGTGCTTGGCCTCTTCCATCGCGGACATGTAGACCACCTCGTCAGTGATCCTACCGTCCTTCACCCTGCGGTAAGGGCTCTCAATGAAGCCGTACTTGTTGACCACTGCGTGCGTCGCAAGCGAGTTGATCAGGCCGATATTGGGGCCTTCCGGTGTTTCGATGGGGCAGATCCGGCCGTAGTGGGTCGGGTGCACGTCACGCACCTCGAAGCCGGCGCGCTCGCGGGTAAGACCGCCGGGGCCGAGGGCCGAGAGGCGCCGCTTGTGGGTGATTTCCGACAGCGGGTTGGTCTGGTCCATGAACTGGGACAGCTGGGACGAGCCGAAGAACTCGCGCACCGCAGCCGCCGCCGGCTTGGCGTTGATCAGGTCGTGCGGCATGACCGTGTCGATGTCGACAGAACTCATGCGCTCCTTGATGGCGCGCTCCATGCGCAGCAGGCCGACCCGGTACTGGTTCTCGAGGAGCTCACCCACCGAACGCACCCGGCGGTTGCCGAGGTTGTCGATGTCATCGATCTCGCCGCGGCCGTCCCGGAGGCCGACCAGGGTCTTGAGGACCGCCAGGATGTCATCCTTGCGAAGCACGCGGACGTCATCGGGGCAGTCCAGCTCCAGTCGCATGTTCATCTTCACGCGGCCGACCGACGACAGGTCATAGCGTTCAGAGTCGAAGAACAGGGACTTGAACATGGCCTCCGCCGCCTCGACGGTCGGGGGCTCGCCCGGGCGCATGACCCGGTAGATGTCGAACAGTGCGTCTTCCCGGGCGGTATTCTTGTCGATCCGCAGGGTATTGCGGATGTAGGCGCCCATGGTCACGTCATCGACGTCGAGAAGGTCAAAGCTGGAGAAGCCCTGGGCCTCAAGTTCAGCGATCACGCCGGGGTCCAGTTCGTCACCCGCCTCGGCATAGATTTCGCCTGTCTCCATGTTGACCAGGTCGCGGGCCATATAACGTCCCGACAGGGCCTCTGGCGGCAGCAGCAGGCTGCTCAGGCCGGCGTCTGCGAAACGCTTGGCGTTGCGGGCGGAGATCTTCTGGCCAGCTGGCGCGATCTCTTCCCCGGTCTCTGCATTCACCAGGGCGAATTCGGGCTTCACGCCCCGCCAACGGTCCGGACGGTAGGGGGTGGTCCATCCACCTTCACGCTTCTGGCAGGTCACAGTGTCATAGAAGGTCCCAAGGATCTCCTCGCCGTCCATGCCCAGGGCCATCAGGAAGGTCGTCGCCGGCAGCTTCCGGCGCCGGTCGATACGGACAAAAACAACGTCCTTGGCATCGAATTCAAAATCCAGCCAGGAGCCGCGGTAGGGGATGACCCGGGCGGCGAACAGCAGCTTGCCGGAGGCGTGGGTCTTGCCCTTATCGTGGTCAAAGAACACGCCGGGCGAGCGGTGCATCTGCGAGACAATGACGCGCTGGGAGCCGTTGGAAACGAAGGTGCCCTTTTCGGTCATGAGCGGGATGTCGCCCATGTAGACGTCCTGCTCCTTGATATCCTTGACGGACCGGGCGCCAGTCTCCTCGTCGGTTTCGAATACGATCAGACGGAGCTTGACCTTCAGCGGAGCGGCGAAGGTCATGTCCCGCTGGACGCACTCCTCGACGTCGTACTTGGGCTCCTCGAACTCGTAGGAGACGTACTCCAGCACCGCGCGTTCATTGAAGTCCTTGATCGGAAACACCGACCGGAAGACCGCTTCCACGCCCTCATCCCGGCGATCGCCCACGGGGGTCTCACGCTGCAGGAACTGCTCGTAGGACGAACGCTGGACCTCGATCAGGTTTGGCATCTGGACGGCTTCGGGGATGCGGCCGAAGGACTTGCGGATCCGCTTCTTGCCGGTGAAGGACTGAGCCATTGTCTACCCTTGAACCGCGCGCGGGAGGTCCCCGTGCGCTGGAATACGTTTCCTGGCGTCCACCCTCGAACCTCCGGGTTACCGGAGACCGGACGCTGGGAGCCCCCTTTTCGCCGGGGGCGTTCCCTCGCACGGCGGGAGGGCGAAATGCCGTGCCTCGGAACATAGGCGCTAGAATCCTCTGGCCATGACCAGCAGATTCACGAGTCGCGGGGAATAGGCGATCGTGAGAAGAAAAGGAAGATGCCTGAGAAAGAATTCGGCTGCAGCCCCTGCGGCACCCGCCGACGCTCCGCGGTTGCCCTCCCCTCCCGTCGCCTCTTCGTAGCGGTGGGTGCCACAGGCGTGGCGGCGAGCCTGGGCAGGGCAACCGCCATGGCAGGGCCCACAGGGCCCAGCTTCGGCCCCTGCAGCGGGATCATCGCATCATCGCCCCTGACGCGGTTCACCTGGGTCCGCGGTGAGGCTGGAGACGGCCGCGCCTTCCGGTTGGACCGTCCCTTCCGGATCGCTTCCGTCTCCAAGATGATCGCGGCCCGAGTTATTGTCCCTATTGCTGAGTCGCTGCCGGACGGCCTGGAAGCGGATGTCTCTGATCACCTCGGTTTCCGTCTCCGGCGACCCGCATGGCCAGACCAGCCGATCCGACTGCGTCACCTCCTGTCCCACACCAGCGGGCTGCGGAATGGTCCCAGCTATCCGGTTCCCGCCGGACGGCGCCTGGTCGAGGCCTTCACGCCGGGCGCGCGCAACTATGATGCGGGAGCCTGGTTCGGACCGGACGCCTTTCCGCCGGGCGCGCGGTTCGGTTACGCCGACGTCAATTACGCCCTCCTCGCCCAGTGGGCAGAGCAGGTTACCGGCCTGCGCTTTGACCGGTTGATGCGCGAGCGGTTGTTTGACCCTGCGGGAATCGACGCCGGCTACAATTGGAGCGGGGTGACCGCCTGGGCCCGGTCTCAGGCGGCACCCGGGCTGAGATGGGAAGGCGGGGCCTGGGTGGCCCAGGTCGACGCCGCACCTCCGACTTGGCCAGCACCCACCTTTCTGGCGGCGGAGGAACGGCCCGGACTGACGGATACCGACATTCCGCCTGGCGAAAACGGCTTCGCCTTCGCGCCCCAGGGCGGACTTCGGATCAGCCTTGAAGGCATGGACAGGCTGGCCAGGCTCTTCCTCGCCGACCCCGGGCCCATGCCCAGGATGGAGGTTCCCGCATGGCGTATCGGACCTGGGGGCGCGGATAACGAGGGCGGCGTCTTCCAGGCGTATGGCCTGGGCGTACAAGTCCTCACAGGCAGGCGCGGCCCGGAAGGCGATGCCTTCTTCGGCCCGGTTTCTGCTGACTGGCGTGGTCATCTCGGCGACGCCTATGGCTGGATGACCGGTCTGTTCTGGAATCGCCGGACCGGAGAGAGTCTCGCCTGGGCGCTGAACGGAATGCCCGAGACCGACCGACCCGCAGGCCGCCGGACCGTGCTGACATCCCCGGAAGAGGATCTCATTGCCCTTGGCCTCTCGGCACTCGGACGCAAAACGGGCCCGGGGTGATCCCCGGGCCCGCCAGAAGTGACGCGAAGTGGCGCCGTCCGACTACTTGATCTGGACGCTCGCGCCGGCTTCCTCGAGCTTCTTCTTGACCTCTTCGGCCTGCTGCTTGGAAACGTTCTCGACCACGTTCTGGGGCGCGCTTTCCACCAGGTCCTTGGCTTCTTTCAGGCCAAGGTCCGGACGGACGCCGCGGACTTCCTTAATGACGTTGATCTTCTTCTCGCCGCCACCGGTCAGGACAACGGTGAACTCGGTTTGCTCTTCGACGGCTTCGGCGGGGGCACCACCGCCCGGTGCCGCGGCGGCAACGGCGACGGGAGCTGCGGCCGAGACGCCCCACTTTTCTTCGAGCAGCTTGGAAAGCTCGGAGGCTTCCAGGACGGTCAGGGCGGAGAGGTCTTCAACCAGCTTTTCAAGCTTGGACATGGGTAGGTTTCCTTGGGATCAGGGGATGAGGGGATTTTCGGAAAGTGACGGTCAGGCGGCATCCTTGGCGGCGTACGCGCCGAGGACACGAGCGAGCTGGCCAGCCGGAGCCTGAAGCACGCCGGCGATCTTGGTCGCGGGCGCCTGCATGAGCCCGATGAGCTTAGACCGGAGCTGGTCCAGCGACGGCAGGACGGCCAGGGCCCCCACGCCGGCGACGTCCAGAATGGTCTCGCCCATGAACCCGCCGCGGATGGCAAGCTTGTCGTTTTCCTTCGCGTACTGGCTGGTCACCTTAGCGGCGGTCACCGGGTCAGGTGCGAAGGCGATGGCGACGGGACCAGCGAAGAGGGCGTCGCCCGCCTCACCGAGGGATCCGGCCAGGGCCTTCTGGGCCAGGGTGTTCTTGACCACCTTGAAGTGGGCGCCTTCCTTGCGGAGGCGTCCGCGAAGTTCCGTCATTTGCGCAACAGTCAGACCCAGGTTGTGGGTCACGACCACGGCGCCGGCACCCGCGAAATCGCCCTTGAGCGCTTCGATGGCCACCTGCTTTTGAGCGCGGTCCATTGCGGTCTCCATACTCGGAAGCGGCTTCGGGACTATTCCCGGAACCGTACGCGCGCCCGCCGGCCCGAAAGGACCCTTGGGCGACCTGTCCGTGTGAGAAGCCGCGGCGCCGGCCTGCGGCAAGCCGCCGGCCGGTCATCCTCATCTTCCCGTCTCCCTGCGATCCCGGAGGGGCTCCCCCGGCGATTACGGTACCGGCGACCCCGGCACCCCGCAGTTCTTGGACAGGATCGGGGGCGGACCCCCGAACCCGCCGCCTCCCGAGGGAGGGGCGAAACTCTAGAAGGCGCGGTGGCTACACGATGCGCCGCCGCATGGCAAGGGCATCGTCGCCATCGACACTCCAAGGGTCAGGGGCGCTCGAAGATCGCCGCAATGCCCTGGCCGCCTCCGATGCACATGGTCTCCAGGCCATAGCGACCCTGCCGGCGGTCAAGCTCGCGCAGCAGGTTGGCGAGGATCCGCCCGCCGGTGGCACCGATGGGATGGCCGAGGGAAATCCCAGAGCCATTCACATTGAGCCGGTCGCGGTCATCCCAACCCCAGCCGCGCAGGACGGCCAGCACCTGCGGGGCGAAGGCCTCGTTCAGCTCGACGAGGTCGATGTCGTCCCAGGACATGCCGGTGCGGGCGAACAGTCGCTCCACGGCAGGAACCGGGCCGATCCCCATGCGCGACGGATCGCACCCTGCCGCCGCCCAGCTGACGAACCAACCCATAGGATCGAGATTGAGCTCGGCGAGCTTGTCCTCGGCGACGACCAGGCAGGCCGCAGCGGCATCGTTCTGCTGGCTGGCGTTGCCGGCAGTGACCACCCCGCCCTTTTCGATGGAACGCAGCTGGGAGAGGGAGTCCGCGGTCGCCTCGGGGCGGACCCCTTCGTCCTTCGTGAACAGGATCGGGTCGCCCTTCTTCTGCTTCACCGAAACGGGAACCACCTCGTCGTCGAACTTGCCGGCCGCCCAAGCCGCCGCCGCGCGCTGATGGCTCATCGCGGCATATTCATCACATTCCTCGCGGCTGATCTGATAGTCGCGGGCCAGGTTGTCCGCGGTCTCGATCATCCCCGAGATCACCCCGAAGCGCTCGACGGGCTGGCTCATCACCCGGCCGCGGGCCAGGCGGTCATGCATCGTCACAGAGCCGGCGCGGGCTCCGCTGCGCATGTCGAGGGAGTAGTATTCAACATTGCTCATGCTCTCGACGCCGCCGGCAATGACGACGTCAGCGACACCGGTCTGGACCATCATGGCCGCGTCGATCACCGCCTGCAGTCCCGAGCCGCATCGGCGGTCGAGCTGATAGCCGGGGACGGAGATCGGGAAGTCAGCGGCCAGGGCCGACCAACGCGCAATGCAGGGAGCCTCGCCGTTACCGTAGCCCTGGGCGAAGATCACGTCGTCCACCCTGCCGGGATCGATCCCGGTGCGCTCCACGAGGGCGCGCAGGACGACGGCTCCCAGCTCGCCGGCCGTCAAGCTGGCCAAACTGCCCTGGAACTTGCCCACCGCGGTGCGGATCGGGCTGACGATGGCGGCGCGTCTCATGGGATGGTCCTCCAGATTGCAGGGCCTGTCCCTGCGGGGCACCGCACCACATGCTCAGCGGCGGCAGTGCCTTCCGACTTCTTGTAGTCGCGGGGGGCGTCCTGCTCAACCGCCTGCGGCGGGTCCCCGCCGGCTCGGATCAACAGGTCCTCGCCTTCCGGCGCCTCCCAGTAGGCGCGCAACCCTCACTTCCCTGCCGCTCCGACAGGCCAGACATGAAAAGGGCGCGGAAGCATTCCCCCGCGCCCAATCCTGTGTCCGTTCAGATCCGGCGCCTCAGGCGCTGGCAGAGCTGGTGTCGACCCGGAAACCCGGCCCCATGGTCGAGGACAGGCTGATCTTCTTGATATAGGTGCCCTTGGCACCCGAGGGCTTGGCCTTGTTCAGGGCGTCGACCAGGGCGTGGACGTTGGCGGCGATCTGCGCGTCGGTGAAACTGGCCTTGCCGATACCGGCGTGGATGATGCCGGTCTTCTCGGTGCGGAACTCGATGGCTCCGCCCTTGGCGTCCTTCACGGCCTGGCCCACGTTGGGGGTCACCGTGCCGACCCGCGGGTTCGGCATCAGGCCGCGGGGGCCCAGGACCTTACCCAGACGACCCACGAGGGCCATCATGTCGGGGGTGGCGATCACCCGGTCGAACTCCATGAAGCCGCCCTGAATACGCTCGACCAGCTCCTCAGCGCCGACGATGTCGGCACCAGCGGCCGTGGCCTCATCGGCCTTGGCGTCCCGGGCGATGACAGCGACGCGAACGTCACGGCCAGTGCCGGAGGGCAGGTTCACGACGCCGCGGACCTGCTGGTCGGCGTGACGGGGATCGACGCCCAGGTTGACAGAGATCTCAATGCTCTCGTCAAACTTGGCCGTGGCGTTTTCCTTGACGAGCCGGATGGCCGCGTCGACCGGATGGGAGGCCAGGCGGTCGCCCGTCCAGGCCTTGTTACGCTTGGTCTGGGTGCTCATGCGTCAGCCCTCCACAATCTCAAGGCCCATCGAACGGGCGGAGCCCTCGATGATGCGCGCGGCTGCGTCCATATCGATGGCGTTCAGGTCCTTCATCTTCTTCTCAGCGATATCCCGCAGCTGGGCGCGGGAAATGCTGCCGGCGACATCGCGGCCAGGGGCCTTCGACCCGGACTTAATGCCCAGGGCCTCTTTGATGAAGTGCGTCGCCGGAGGCGTCTTGGTGATGAAGGTGAAGGACTTGTCCTGGTAGACCGTGATGATGGTCGGCAGGGGCGTGCCCTTGACTTCCTTTTCAGTGCGGGCGTTGAACTCCTTGCAGAAGCCCATGATGTTGACACCGCGCTGGCCCAGGGCCGGCCCGATGGGCGGCGAGGGCGTAGCGGAACCCGCGCGCACCTGCAGTTTGATGTAGCCCAGAATTTTCTTGGCCATGCTCTCCTCTTTGACCGGACGCCCGGTCGGTTGAGCCGTGGTACGGGGTCAGACCTGCTTCCCCTCCCACGGATTTGAAGTCCCCCGGCCGGAAGCCCGGGGACGGGTTTCAGTCAGGCGACTTTCTCGACCTGACTGTATTCGAGCTCGACCGGCGTGGCGCGTCCGAAGATGGACACCGTCACGCGCAGGCGAGCGCGATCCTCGTCGACCTGTTCCACCGAGCCATTGAAGCTGGCGAAGGGGCCGTCTGTAACCCGAACGGTCTCGCCGATCTCGAAGGTGATGGTCGGCTTTGGCCGCTCGACACCTTCCTCGATGGCACCAATGATCCGGGCGACCTCTCGCTCGGACACCGGCTGGGGCTTGTTCTGGCTACCCAGAAAGCCCGTGACCTTGGGTGTGTTCTTGATCAGGTGGTAGGCCTCATCCGTCAGCTCCATCTTCACCAGGACATAGCCAGGGAAGAACTTGCGTTCGGCATTGATCTTCCGTCCGCGACGGATCTCCACCACGTCCTCGGTCGGTACGAGGATGTCCGAAAACCTGTCCTCAAGGCCCTGGGTGCGGGCCTGATCGCGGATCGCGTCCGCCACCTTCTTCTCGAAGTTGGAATAGGCGTGGACGATGTACCACTTGTGACGCGGGTTTGCCGCGACGGGCGCCTCGGTGTTCATGACCAGACTCAACCCCCGTTTGCGAACTTGAGAATGAATGAGAGGCTCCAGCCAAGGAACAGGTCCACCAACTGTAGGAAGACCGCCGCCAGCACGACCATGATGCCGACGAAGACCGAGGTGATCCAGGTCTCCCTCGGCGTGGTCCAGGTGATCCGCCGCGCCTCGGCGCGTACCTCACGCATGAACTGAAGGACGCCAACGCGCACTTTGGGCGCGCCCGCCGGCCCCGTGGCGAGGGCGGAATTCGGCGCGACAGCCGCAGCGGTTCGCGCTGCACGCTCCTTCATCGCCTGAGGCTTGGAGCCCTTATTCCTGGCCATGGCCGTTCCGTAACTCTCTCTCTTTTTTGTCCGGACCCCTTGGGGCTCGAACCCTAAATAATCAGCCCGTGGCAGGAGTGGAGGGATTCGAACCCCCGGCCCTCGGTTTTGGAGACCGATGCTCTACCAGCTGAGCTACACTCCTGTGCGCCGACCCCGAGGGGAGCGGACACGCCGGAAATAGACCCTTGCCGGGCCCGGTTCTCCGGAGCCGGCTCGTTTAGCAGCGCCTCCCCTGCTGAGCAAGGGGCGCGCGGTCTTGTGTCCGATCTCCTAGTCATTCAAGGATGTGCCCGCCCGGCAATGCAGCCGCGCCCGAAATCAGGGAGAAGACATGATTATGCGCCTTCCGGGCTTCATCGCCGCCGCCATACTGGCGTTCAGCGTCCCCTCCGGAGCCGCGGTCGCGCAGGAGCGCGGTGCGCCACCGCCGACTGGCGACTACTGGCAGACCTGCAGAAACGTCTCGACGGTCGGGTATGGACCCAACGCCATTGTGACCGCCCAGTGCCAGGACCGGTATGGGCGCTGGAACAACACCAGCCTGAGGGTTGGAAACTGCACCTACATCACCAATGTCGCCGGTCGCCTCGAGTGCCGGTCCGGTGGGAACTCCGGCGGCGGCTTTAACGGTGGTACGAATGGCGGCAGGCCGCCCTACGCCCAGCCCCAGGCCACACTCTTCTCCGGCCTGAACTTCAGCGGCCAGGCTTTAAATACGAACCGGGAGTACTCGAACCTCCCGGCCTACTTCAATGACAAGGCCCTGAGCCTGCGGGTCACCGGCCAGACCGCCTGGGAGGTCTGCTCGGACGCCAACTTCCGCGGGAACTGCCAGATCCTCAACCGCGATGTCCCGGACCTGCGTCGCTACGGCCTCGGCTTCGCCATCAGTTCCCTGCGTCCGACAGACAGCCAGGGCGGTGGCTATCCTCCCCCTCCCCCTCCCCCTCCGCCCTGGGGCGGCGGAAACAATGGCGGAAACGGCGGTGGTTACCGACCTTCGACCCTGGCCATGTTCCCGACCGTGAACTTCGGGGGCAGAGCCTTCGAAGCCCGCTCGGAGTACTCGAACCTGCCGAGGCAGTTCAACGATACGGCACACAGCCTCAGGATCGTCGGAGGCGGGGCCTGGGAGGTCTGCGCAGACGCAAACTTCCGCGGACGCTGCCAGGTTTTCGACCGGGATGTGCCCGACCTCAACAGGTTCGGTCTGGCCGAGGCGATCAGTTCGGTCCGCCAGATCCGCTGAACGGCCGCCTCTCCTGAAGGCGCATAAAAAAGGGGCCGCGGAGATCACTCTCCGCGGCCCCTGATCTATCCCGGCCAGGCCGGGGGACAGGTGCGTCCTACTCGACGATCCTGGAGACCACCCCGGCGCCCACCGTACGGCCACCCTCGCGGATGGCGAACCGAAGACCCTGGTCCATCGCGATCGGCGTGATCAGCTCAACGTCCAGCTCCACATT
>CAMAOY010000045.1 GCA_945859865.1 Phenylobacterium deserti | reverse complement strand
CGCGGGCCCAGGTTCTCGATCACGGCTCGGGCGTCGAAGGCTTCGGGGTCATCCGCCCGCTTCGGCCCGCGACCGAGGACGATCTCTGCAGAGGCGGTGAACTTCTCGATCGTGGAGGCCTCTAGGGGCTGACGACCGAAGGGGCCCTCCATCCAGGGATCGTAGGTTCGCCACCCATAGGACCCGTAGTACCGCCAGTAGGGGTTCCAGTAGGGCAGGGGCGTGGGTCTGGGATCCATTCGCAGGGTGGTCTTGCGGTCTGTATCCCGGGAGACGAGGGTGAAGGTGTCGTAGCCGTTGGCCAGGGCCAGCTCGGCCGCCCGGTAGGCCAGGTAGAGCTCGACCGTTTCGCGGGAGGTCAGGCTGTTGCCGGAGAAGCTCACCCGGTAGCGCTCGGGCTCGATCCGTACATCCGAATACCCGCCCAGCCCCGGGGACTCGGTCAGGAGGGGCTGGTAGGGCGTCGCGGTCGTGCAGGCGGACAGGCCCGCCGCAAGGGCGAGGCTGGCGGCCAGGGCGAGGGTCTGCAGTCGCATCGGGAACTCCAGCGGAGACGGAAGTAAAAAGTGTCGCGCCCATCTTCGGCGAAACTATGGCGGCAAGTCAGGGCCAGCACCTCAGGCCCACGACTTCAGGCGAGGGCCGAGACGACCGCCTTGCCAAGGGCCCCGAAGAGCAGGACTGCCGAGGCGATCATCTGCACCATGAAGCCCAGTTCTCGCTTGTCCGCCGATGCGGAGTAGCCGACCGCGTAGAGCACCCGGCCGACGATCCAGACGAGGCCGATGCCGGCCGCCAGCAGGTCGCCCCAGTAGTGGGCGAACAGCCAGAGGGAGCCGAGGAAGATCGGCAGCCACTCCAGGGTGTTGCCCTGGACGCGCAGGTAGCGCTCGAGCGTCGGATCGCCGGACATGGCGGGGGCGGCGATACCGGACGTGCGGCGGGCGCCGCCGACCCGGACGCCCATCCAGACATAGGCCAGCAGGGCGAGAAGGGTGACGACGGCGGTGAGGTTCGGGAAGCTCATGGGGGATCCTTCAGTTTCCCGAAGGGTGACATGCTCCGCCCCGGGAGGGAACTACCCTCCGTTCCGCCGGTCCCGACGGGCCTGGACCCGCAGCCGCAGGGCGTTCAGCTTGATGAAGCCGGCGGCGTCGCGGTGGTCGTAGGCCACCGCGCCCTCCTCGAAGGTCACCAGGTCCTGGTCGTAGAGCGACCAGGGACTGGTCCGGCCGATCACGGACACATTGCCCTTGTAGAGCTTGACCCGGACCTGGCCGGTGACGTGCTTCTGGGACAGGTCGATGGCCGCCTGCAGCATCTCGCGCTCGGGGGCGAACCAGAACCCGTTGTAGATCAGGCCGGCGTAGCGCGGCATGAGCTCGTCCTTCAGGTGCATGGACCCGCGGTCGAGGGTGATGGACTCCATGCCCCGGTGGGCGGCCAGCAGGATGGTCCCGCCGGGGGTCTCGTAGACCCCCCGGGACTTCATGCCGACAAAGCGGTTCTCCACCAGGTCCAGCCGGCCGATCCCGTTGTCGTGGCCTAGCTGGTTCAGCCGGGTCAGGAGGGTGGCCGGGCTCATCCGCACCCCGTCGACGGCCACGGGGTCGCCGCCCTCGAAGTCCAGGGTGAAGACGGTGGGCGCGTCCGGGGCGTCCTCCGGCGAGATCGTGCGCATGTGCACGAACTCCGGCGCCTCCACGGCTGGATCCTCCAGCACCTTGCCCTCTGAAGAGGAGTGCAGGAGGTTGGCGTCGACGCTGAAGGGCGCTTCGCCGCGCTTGTCCTTGGTGATCTGGATCTGGTGCTTTTCGGCGAACGCCAGCAGAGCCTCGCGAGACTTGAAGTCCCACTCCCGCCAGGGGGCAATCACATGGATGTCGGGCTCCAGGGCGTAGTAGCCGAGCTCGAACCGGACCTGGTCATTGCCCTTGCCGGTGGCGCCGTGGCTGACAGCGTCGGCGCCGGTCTGGCGGGCGATGTCGATCTGCTTCTTGGCGATCAGGGGCCGGGCGATGGAGGTGCCCAGCAGGTACTGGCCCTCGTAGACGGTGTTGGCCCGGAACATGGGGAAGACGTAGTCGCGGACGAATTCCTCGCGCACATCCTCGATGAAGATGTTCTCGGGCTTGACCCCGGCGGCCAGGGCCTTGGCCCGGGCCGGCTCGATCTCCTCGCCCTGGCCGAGGTCGGCGGTGAAGGTCACCACCTCGGCGCCATACTCGGTCTGCAGCCACTTCAGGATGATCGAGGTGTCGAGGCCGCCGGAATAGGCGAGGACGACTTTCTTGATGTCTCGGGTCATGGCGGGCATTCCGAAGGGGCGACGGGGGGGCTCTAGCGTTGGCGGGGCGGGGTGCGCAAGGCCTCAGACGGTGACCTGGGTGCCCAGCTCGACCACGCGGCCCGGCGGGATCTTGTAGAAGTCCGTCGGGTTGGCGGCGTTGCGCATCAGGAAGATGAACAGCTTGTCCTGCCACAGGGGCATGCCCGAGCTGGCGGACGCCACCACCGACCGGCGGCCAAGGAAGAAGCTGGTGGCCATGATGTCGAACTTCAGCCCCTGCTGCCGGCAGAGGGTCATGGCCCGGGGAATGTTCGGGCTTTCCATGAAGCCGAAGGACACGGTCAGCTTCTTGAAGTCCGCATTTAACGGCTCGATCCGGATGCGGTCCTCGTCCCGGACCCGGGGGGTCTGGGCGGTGATCACGGTAAGGATGATGTTCCGCTCATGCAGCACCTTGTTGTGCTTCAGGTTGTGCATGAGCGCCACGGGGGCGACGTCGGGGTCCGAGGTCAGGAAGACCGCCGAGCCTGAGGCCCGGTGGGGCGGCCGGGCCAGGAGCATATCCGACAGATCGGCCAGGGCGACGGAGTCCTGGTGGGTCTTCTCGCTCAGGATCCGGGTGCCCCGGTTCCAGGTCCACATGATCACGACCAACAGAGCGCCCATGACCAGGGGCAGCCAGGCCCCTTGGGGCAGCTTAAGCATGTTCGAGGAGATAAAGACGACGTCGAGCAGGCCGAAGCCCACTGCGGCAAGCGCCGCCATCCAGACAGGCTTCTTCCACATGTGCCGGATGATCACGAAGAACAGCAGGGTGTCGACAAACATGGAGCCAGTGACCGCGATGCCGTAGGCCGCCGCCAGGTTGGACGAGGTCTGGAACGTGAACAGCAGCACGATCACGCCGATCATCAGGAAGGTATTCACCTGGGGCACGTAGATCTGCCCGGCCTGGGTCTCGGAAGTGCGGCGGATGTCCATCCGGGGCAGCAGTCCCAGCTGGACCGCCTGCTGGGTCATGGAAAAGGCACCGGTGATCACGGCCTGGCTGGCGATCACGCTCGCGGCGGTGGCCATCAGCAGGACCGGCCAATAGACGGCGACCGGGACCATCTCGAAGAAGGGGTTCCCCCGTGCCTCAGGGTGGGCGAGCACCAGGGCGCCCTGGCCCAGGTAGTTCAGAACCAGGGATGGCAGGACCAGGAAGAACCAGCCCGCCTGGATGGGCCGCTTCCCGAAATGGCCCATGTCGGCGTAGAGCGCCTCGGCCCCGGTCACCGCCAGGAAGACGCTCCCCAGGATGACGAAGCCGACGAAGCCGTTGTCCAGCAGGAACAGGATCCCGTAGTGCGGCATCAGGCCCCGCAGGACCGAGGGGGTCTCGAAGATGTGGAAGATGCCCAGCGCCGCCAGGATCAGGAACCAGGCTGTGGTGATGGGCCCGAACGCCCGGGCGATGCTGGCCGTGCCCCGGGACTGGACCAGGAACAGGATGATGAGGATGGCTGCCGAGATCGGCAGCACCAGGGCACCGAGCTCTGGACTGACCCCCGGGGCGTCCCTCAGGCCCTCGACCGCGCCGAGCACCGAGATGGCCGGGGTGATGACCCCGTCGCCGTAAAACAGGGCCGCCCCGACCATTCCGAGGAAGAGGACTACGCCGGACCTCTTGGACAGCGCCCTCTGGGCCAGGGCCATCAGGGCCAGGGTGCCGCCCTCGCCCTTGTTGTCTGCCCGCATCAGGAAGGCGACGTACTTGATGCTCACCACCAGCACGAGGGCCCAGGTGATCAGCGAGATGACGCCCAGGACCGAAAGCTCGGAGGAGACGTCGGCCCGGGAATGGGCGAGGGCCTCGCGCATGGCGTAGATGGGGCTGGTCCCGATGTCGCCGAAGACCACGCCTATGGCGCCCAGGGCGAGGGCCCCGAAGCCTTCTCGGCGTCCTTGGTGGGGGTCGGTCGAGGTGGGGGGTGCGTCGCCCGAAGACCCAGCCGCTTCCGCCATTTTTATCCCCGGGGGGCCTGCGCCCCGCCCCGGCGGCTCGATGCCGACGGGCGCCGGGGCCGATACACCCTTTCTCAGGAGGGTTCAATGCGCGCCGCAGGATACCCCCCTCGCCTGCGGTGGTCTTGCGTCGCGGGCCGCAACGGGCCAAATCATTTCCATGTTCATCCAGACTGAAACCACACCGAACCCCCAGGTCCTGAAATTCCTGCCCGGCCGCGTCGTCATGGAGGCCGGATCGCGGGACTTTCGATCCGCCGAGGAGGCCGCGGCCTCGCCCCTGGCCGCCGCGATCTTCGACCTCGACGGCGTGAACCGCGTCTTCTTCGGCGCCGACTTCCTGACGGTCGGAAAGCTTGTCTCGGCGGACTGGGACCATCTCAAGGCCCCGGTCCTGGCGGCGATCATGGACCACTTCACCTCTGGCCAACCCCTCTTCGGGGCCGGGGGCGAGGCGGCCGGGGACGAGGACACCTATGAGGGCGAGACGGCCCAGGTGGTGGCGGAGATCCGCGAGCTGCTCGACACCCGCATCCGGCCGGCCGTCGCCCGGGACGGCGGCGACATCCTCTTCGACCGCTTCGAGCCTGACACAGGAACCGTCTGGCTCCACATGCGCGGCGCCTGCGCCGGATGCCCCTCCTCCTCCGCCACCCTCAAGTCGGGCGTAGAGAACATGCTCAAGCACTATGTCCCCGAGGTGGTGCGGGTCGAACAGACCCTCTAGGCCGGCGTGCGGGTCCTCGCCATCGACACCTGTCTGGCGGCCTGCTCTGTTGCCGTCCTGGATGGGGAGAGGCCGGTGGTCACGACTTCGGAGCCCATGGACAAGGGACACCAGGAGCGCCTGGCCCCCCTGGCGCAGGAGGTCATGGCCCGTGCCGGCCTGGCCTTCGCAGAGCTCGACCGCATCGCCGTCACCCTGGGCCCGGGGTCCTTCACCGGCCTCAGGGTGGGCCTGGCCTTCGCCAAGGGCCTGGGCCTGGCCCTCGACCGCCCGGTGATCGGTCTCGGCTGCCTCGAAGTCCTGGCCGCGCCCTTCGCCGGGTCGCCCGGCCGGACCCTTGTTCTCCTGCCCGGTCGGGGAGAGGCGATCTGCCATCAGGTCTTTGAGGGCGGCGTCGCCCTCGGACCCCCGGTCCTCGGGCCTGAGGCGGACCTGGAGGCCCTGGCGCCTGTGGCCCGGATCCTTGGCGCCGTTGACCTGGCACCAGGAAGTCTACCCGGAGTCGAGAGACTTGGCCTGGCGGTTCCCGACGCTGCGGTCGCCGCGCAGATGGCCGTCCTGCGTCAGCCCGGACCCCTGATCCCGCTCTACATGCGCGCCCCGGACGCCCGCCTGCCGGGTGGCAGGTTGCCGGAGTGAGCGTCCGCCGCGCGGGGGCCGGGGACCTTGCGGCCCTCGCTGAGCTTCATGCCACCGCCTTCAGTCCCGGCTGGAGCGCCGCCGAGATCGCCGCCCTGGGCGCCGTCGCCCTGATCGAGGACGGGGCCGGCATGATCCTGATCCGAACCGTCGCCGGGGAGGCCGAGATCCTCACCGTGGGCGTCCGCCCAGAGGCGCGAGGCGCCGGCGCCGGCCGCCGGCTGGTCCAGGCGGCCCTCGGGGCCGCACGCGCGGCTGGCGCGGAGCGGGTCTTCCTGGAGGTCGCCGAAGACAATCTCGCCGCCCTGCGGCTCTACGCCAGCTGTGGCTTCGGGGAGGTCGGACGCCGGAGGCGTTACTATCCCCGCCCGGACGGCGGGACGGCTGACGCTCTTGTTCTGCGGCGAGCGCTTAACACGGAGCCCTGAAGACCCTATTCTGAAGTGGAGGAGACCCCCGCTTGGACCGTATCGCGAACCTCTGCATCGCCAAGGGCATGCGCATGACCGACCAGCGCCGGGTGATCGCCCGGGTGCTTTCGGATTCCCAGGACCATCCCGACGTGGAGGAACTGCACCGCAGGGCCCACGCCGTGGATCCGCGTATCTCCATTGCGACCGTCTATCGCACGGTCCGGCTGTTCGAGGATTCGGGGATCATTTCCCGGCATGACTTCCGGGACGGACGCTCCCGCTACGAAGAAGCGCCCGAGACCCATCACGACCACCTGATCGACATGACCACGGGCAAGGTGATCGAGTTTGTCGACGCCGAGATCGAGGCCCTCCAGGAAGCCATCGCCCGCCGACTTGGCTACCGCCTTGTCGATCACC
This sequence comes from Phenylobacterium deserti, assembly GCA_945859865.1. Classification (GTDB taxonomy): domain Bacteria; phylum Pseudomonadota; class Alphaproteobacteria; order Caulobacterales; family Caulobacteraceae; genus Phenylobacterium; species Phenylobacterium deserti_B. The sequence goes on along the minus strand of CAMAOY010000045.1, from coordinate 10,889 downwards.
GGCTGGAGCTCTACGGCCTTCCCATCCATGAGTGATCCTTCCGCACCGGCGCCCCGGCGGCTCTACATCCGCACCTACGGCTGCCAGATGAACGTCTACGACAGCGAACGCATGGCCGATGTCCTGGTGCCCCTGGGCTATGTCATGACCGAGCGGCCAGAAGAGGCCGACCTCGTTGTCCTGAACACCTGCCACATCCGGGAGAGGGCCACCGAGAAGGTCTATTCCGAGCTGGGACAGCTGAAGGCCCTCAAGGCCGAACGGGCCGCTGCGGGGCTGGGCATGACCATCGCCGTCGCCGGCTGCGTCGCCCAGGCCGAGGGCGAGGAAATCCTCCGCCGCCAGCCGGCGGTAGATCTGGTGGTCGGACCCCAGGCCTATCACCAGCTACCTGAGCTGATCGCCCGGACCCATCGTGCCCGCGGCGACCGCCTGGCGGCCGACTTCGCCCCCGAGGCCAAGTTCGACGCCCTGGGTGCCGCCCGGACGACCACTGGCGTCACCGCCTTCCTCACCATCCAGGAAGGCTGCGACAAGTTCTGCACCTTCTGCGTCGTACCCTACACCCGGGGGGCGGAGTGGTCGCGTCCGGCAGGTGATATCCTCGCCGAGGCCCGGTCCCTCGCCGCCCGTGGGGTGCGCGAGGTCACCCTGCTGGGCCAGAACGTCAACGCCTGGTCGGGAGAGGGCGGCCTTGGCGGCCTGGCCCGGCAGCTGGCCCGGGTCGAGGGCCTGGACCGGATCCGCTATACCACCAGCCATCCCCGGGACATGGACGATGACCTGATCGCCGCCCATGCCGACCTGCCCCAGCTCATGCCCTACCTGCACCTGCCCGTGCAGTCCGGGTCCGACCGGATCCTCAAGGCCATGAACCGCGGCCATACCGCCGAGTCCTACCTGCGCCTGGTAGAGAAGATCCGCGCCGTCCGTCCCGACATCGCCCTGTCCGGCGACTTCATCGTCGGCTTTCCCGGCGAGCGCGAGGCCGACTTCGAAGCCACCCTGGCCCTGGTGCGTGAGGTCGGCTACGCCTCGGCCTTCACCTTCAAGTATTCCCGGCGACCCGGGACCCCGGCGGCGGCCCAGCCTGGACAGGTGGACGTTGCGGTGATGGACGAGCGGCTGGCTCGCCTCAACGCCCTGATGGAGTCCCAGCAGAAGGCCTTCAACACCGCCCAGGAGGGACGGATCCTGTCCGTCCTCTTCGAGAAGCCTGGCCGCCAACCGGGCCAGCTGTCCGGGCGCAGCCCCTACCTGCAGGCCGTGCACTGCGACGGCCCCGCCGACCTGATCGGCCGGATCGCCCCTGTCCGCATCGACGCCGCCGCCCGGATGAGCCTGGCGGGGACCCTTGTTGCTGAAACCCAGACCGCATGAGCCGCACTGCAGAGTTCGTCACCCTTTCCGACGCCGCCTCCCGGGCGGTCTCAGGCCCCTCCAGCCGACATGCAGCCCTGATCGAGGACGCCTTCGACGTCCTGGTCGAGACCCCCGGCGGGGGCGTTGCCCTGACCGGTGACGTGCGTGGCCGCGCCTCGGCCAAGAAGGTCGTTGAGTCCCTGGCCCTCCGCGCGGAACGGGGGCTGGAGGTCGCCGAGGCGGACGTGCGCGTGGCCATCGGCCAGGCCCGGACGGGGCGCGGCTCGCCGCCCGGCGCCCTGCCCTCGGGCCGTCGGGGCCCCGTGTCGCCTCGGACGCCCGCCCAGGCCCGCTATCTCGAAATCCTGGCCCGCAACGACCTGGTCTTCGGGCTTGGCCCCGCCGGTACCGGAAAGACCTTCCTGGCCGTGGCCGCCGGCGTCGGTGCCCTCCTGCGGGGTGATGTCGAGCGACTGATCGTCTCGCGCCCGGCGGTGGAGGCCGGCGAGCGTCTGGGTTTTCTTCCCGGCGACCTGACCGAGAAGGTCGATCCCTACATGGCGCCGGTCTGGGAGGCCCTGACCGACATACTGGGGCCCGAGCAGTTCCGCCGCCGCCGGGAGAAGGGCGAGATCGAGCTTGCGCCCATCGCCTTCATGCGGGGCCGGACCCTGTCCGAGGCCTATATCATCGTGGATGAGGCGCAGAATTGCTCCCGCATGCAGATGCGTATGGTGCTGACCCGCCTGGGTGAGAGGGCCAAGATGGTCGTGACCGGCGATCCCAGCCAGATCGACCTGCCCCATCCCCGGGATTCTGGCCTGGCCCATGCCGTCTCCCTGCTGGAGGGCGAGAAGGGCATCGGCATCGCCCGCTTCGGGCCTGAGGATGTTGTGCGCCATCCCCTGGTCGAGCGGATTGTCCGGGCCTACGAAGCCGATGGCCGCCCGCCGGGCTCTGCGGCATGACGCCGGATTCCGGGCCGGGTGGGATCGAAGTGCTCGTGGAGGGCGGCGACTGGGGTTTCGGCTCCGCGGACGCCCCAGGCCTGGCCCGGAAGGCTGCGGAGGCCGCCCTGGCGGCGGCGGACGCCCGGGGTGGGCTGGCCATACTCCTGGCCGACGACGCCCGCCTGGCGGACCTGAACGCCGCCTTCCGGTCGAAGGCTGGACCCACCAACGTCCTGTCCTTCCCAGCTCCCGCCAATCCCGGGGGCTGGCTTGGTGATGTCGCCCTGGCCTTCGAAACCTGCCGGGGGGAGGCCGAGGCCCAGGACAAGCGCTTTGAGCATCACCTGCAACATCTCGTGGCGCACGGCGTCCTGCATCTTGTAGGCTATGACCACGAGACCGACGAAGAGGCCGCCGAGATGGAGGGCCTCGAAACGGAAATCCTGGCTAGCCTGGGGGCGCCTGACCCCTATGCTGCCGAAAGAGGAGACCATGGCCAGTCATGAAGCGCCTGCCCCGGAGGGGCGACAAAGGCGGGGCCTCGCAAGCCGGATCCTCCGGATCTTCGGGGCCCGCGACCGGACCCCTGACGCCACGGCGGCGGCGGCCCTGGCGGAGTCCGCCGGGGGCCGCCTGGTCGACCAGGCCCAGGCCTTCCAGTCCCTGAGGGTCGACGACGTCATGACCCCGAGGGCAGATATCGTTGCCGTCGAGGTGGACACCCCCTTCGAGGAGGTCGTGGCCCGCTTCATCGACGCCGAGCACTCCCGCATGCCCATCTACCGGGAGACCCTCGATGATCCCCTGGGCGTCGTCCACGTGAAGGACGTCTTCAAGCAGATGGCCACCGGCGTCCGGCCTCGCGGCCGCCGGGGCGCAGCGGCGGAATCGGTCCTGATGCGGCTCAGGCGGGACGTCCTTTACGTACCCGCCTCCATGCGCGCCGCCGACCTGCTCCTGCGGATGCAGGCGACCCGCACCCATATGGCTCTGGTGATCGACGAGTTCGGTGGCACGGACGGCCTGGTGTCCCTCGAGGACCTGGTCGAGGCTGTGGTCGGCGAGATCGATGATGAACACGACGAGGCCCAGGTCGCTGGCGTCATGGCGCGGCCGGACGGCGCCTTCGATGCCGACGCCCGGGCGCCGCTGGAGGAGCTCGAGGCCATGCTCGGACTCGACCTGACGCCGCCGGACATGGACGAGGAGATCGACACGGTCGGCGGCCTGGTCGCCGCCGTCGCCGGCCGGCTTCCCCGCCGGGGCGAGGTGATCGCCTTTCGCGATGGCTACGAGATCCAGGTGCTCGATGCCGATCCTCGCCGGATCAAGCGGGTCCGGATCCGCCCCTCCACCCCGCCGCCGAATTCCGCAGACTGACCTTGCCCCCGCGGTCCGCCGTCCTTGCCGGCTCCGCCGCCCTCACCGGCGGCGTCCTGGCCGCCCTGGCCTTCCCGCCCTTCGGCCTCCTGCCGGGGTTGGCGGGCTTTGCCCTGATCCTCTGGGCCCTGGACCACCCCGCCCCGCACCCCCTCCGGGCCGCCGCCTTCAGGGGCTGGCTCGCCGGCCTGGGCTATTTCTCGGTCTCAGTGGCCTGGATCGTCGAGCCCTTCCTGGTGGACGAGCGGACCCATGGCTGGATGGCGCCCTTCGCCCTCGTCCTGATGGCCGGCGGCCTGTCCCTCTTCTGGGCGGCGGCGGGTGCGGCCTGGCGGCGCCTCCGGTCCCAGGGTGGGGCCCGGGTCCTGGTCTTTGCCGGGGTCTTCGCAGGGGCCGAGTGGCTGCGCGGGTACCTCCTGACGGGCTTCCCCTGGAACCTGCCAGGTGAAGCCTGGCCGGCGGGTTCGCCCCTGTCCCAGGGCGCTGCCCTCGTGGGTGCCTACGGCCTGACCTGGATGACCCTGGCCCTTGCCGCCGCGCCGGCCTGGATCCTCGACCCGGGTTCCCCGGGCCGCAGGCTGGCCCGGGCTGCCATCGTGCTGGCGCCCGCCCTCATCCTCTTCGCCTGGGGGACCCACAGGGTCGCCGAGACGCCCGCCGGGGCGGCGGGTCCCCGGGTCCGCATCGTCCAGGCGAATATCGACCAGAAGACCAAGTGGCGCCCCGAGAACCTGCCCTCCATCTTCACGACCTATCTTGACCTGACCCGCCGCCCGGCGGCGCAGGCCCCCGACATCATCGTCTGGCCAGAGGGCGCCCTGCCGTCGATCATCAACGACCTGATGATCCCCGGACAAGGCTGGCGGGAGGCGCTGGCTTCCACCCTCGCGCCCGGCCAGGTCCTGGCCATGGGGGCCAACCGGGCCGAGGCCCGGCCCGACGGTGGCGTCGCCTACTACAACAGCCTGGTCGTGCTGGAGGGTACCGGGTCCGACCTGGCCGTCGCCGGGGTCTACGACAAGCACCAGCTGGTGCCCTTCGGGGAGTTCATTCCCCTGGGCGACCTGGCCGGGCGGATCGGCCTGCGCAGCCTGGTCCACATGCCTGAGGACTTCACCGCCGGACCACCACCCCGGCCCCTCCATCTTGCGCGCCTGCCGGCGTTCCAGCCGATGATCTGCTATGAGGCCCTCTTCCCGGGATTTACCCGCGCCGCCGGCCGGCGGGCCGGCGAGCGGCCCGCCTGGATCCTGAACATCTCCAATGACGCCTGGTTTGGCCGCGCTTCCGGACCCTGGCAGCACCTCAACATGGCTCGCTACCGCGCCATCGAGGAGGGTCTGCCCATCGTGCGCTCCACGCCCACGGGGGTCTCCGCCGTGATCGATTCCAGCGGCCGGCTCACCGGACCCGTCCTCGGGCTTGGCGCTGTCGGCGTCATCGACCAACCCCTGCCCGCCGCCCGCCCGCCGACACCCTATGTCCGCTTCGGTGACGGCCCCTTCCTGGTCCTGCTGCTGATCTCAGCCGTGCTTGCAGGACATAAAGAAATCTTTATAGGACTTTTCCAGCAAAGGCGCTCACGTGGGGCGAGCCGCGATACAGACGGAGCCGTCAATTGACCCGCCCCTCCTACCTCTTCACCAGTGAAAGCGTTTCCGAAGGCCATCCCGACAAGGTGGCGGATCGGATTTCCGATACAGTTGTCGACGCCTTCATTGCTGCCGACCCCGAGGCCCGGGTCGCCTGCGAGACCCTGGTCACCACCAACCGGATCATCCTCGCCGGCGAGGTGCGTGCGACGCGACCGGGCGCCGACAAGACCGAGAACCGAGCCTTCACCCGGGAGGTGATCTCGACCCTCGAGCCAAAGGTGCGGGAAGCCATCCGCGACATTGGCTACGAGCAGAAGGGCTTCCACTGGAAGAAGGCGAAGTACGCCTGCCACCTGCACGGCCAGTCAGGCGACATTGCCCAGGGCGTCGACGCCTCCAACGCCAAGGACGAGGGTGCCGGCGACCAGGGGATCATGTTCGGCTACGCCTGCGACGAGACCCCGGCCTTCATGCCGGCGACTCTTCAGTACTCGCACGAGGTCCTGCGCCGCCTCGCCGCCGCCCGCCGCTCGGGCGAGATGAGCTTCCTCGAGCCCGACGCCAAGAGCCAGGTCACCCTGCGCTACGAGAACGGGCGGCCGGTCGAGGTCACCCAACTCGTCATCTCGACCCAGCACGCCCGGCGGATCGGCCTCAGGCTCGCCACCCCCGCCCGGATCCAGGACGCCATCCGGCCTCTGGTGGAGGGCGTCTTCCCCGACGGCCTCCTCACGCCCAATACGGTCTGGCACGTCAATCCTACCGGTCGCTTCGTCCAGGGCGGCCCCGACGGTGACGCTGGCCTGACGGGCCGGAAGATCATCGTCGACACCTACGGCGGGGCTGCGCCCCATGGCGGCGGCGCCTTCTCGGGCAAGGATCCCACCAAGGTCGACCGCTCGGCCGCCTACGCCTGCCGCTACCTGGCCAAGAACGTGGTGGCGGCCGGGCTGTCGCGCCGCTGCACGATCCAGATCAGCTATGCCATCGGGGTTTCGGTGCCGCTGAGCTTCTACGTCGACCTGCACGGCGAGGGCGAAATCGATCCCGCCAGGCTGGAGACGGCCCTGCCCGAGATGATCGGCGGCGCCACGCCTGCGGCCATCCGCCGGCATCTGGGCCTCAACCGGCCGATCTACGCCCGCACCGCCGCCTACGGCCATTTCGGGCGTGAGCCTGATTCTGATGGCGGCTTCTCCTGGGAGCGGACGGATCTGGTGGACGCCCTGCGCGGGCTGGCCTGACCGCCGCGTGGAGACCCCGCCGCCCCTGCGATCCTTCGGGCGCATCCGCTCGCGCACGCTGAAGCCACGGCAGGCCTCGCTCCTGGACACCCTGCTGCCGTCCCTGCGCCCGCCGGCCGAGGGGCCCGTCGACCCAGCCCGTCTTTGGCCCGCCGCGGCGGAGACCTGGCTGGAGGTGGGCTTTGGCGGCGGCGAGCACATGGCGGCCCAGGCCGCGCGCCATCCGGACGTCCTGATCCTGGGCGCCGAGCCCTTCGTGAACGGCGTCGCCAGCGCCCTTCGCCATGTGGACGACCAGGGGCTGTCCAATGTCCGCATTCACGACGGCGACGTCCGCGATCTGATGCCGCGCCTGTCCGATGCCAGTCTGCAGCGCATGTTCGTCCTGTTCCCGGATCCCTGGCCCAAGCTTCGGCACCACAAGCGCCGGCTGCTCAGCCCGGCCTTCGTCGCCGAAGCCGCCCGGCTCCTTCGGCCCGCCGGACGCCTGAGGCTGGCTACGGACTGGGCCGCCTACGCCAATGTCATGCTCACCACGGTGCTCGCCGACGGCCGCTTCGACTGGCCTGTGCAATGTGCTGCAGACTGGCGGGAGCCGCCGGCGGGCCATTCCCCGACCCGCTACGAGGCCAAGCGCCTGGGCGACTGCGCGCCTGTCTGGCTCGACTTCATCCGCCGCCCGGCCTGAGGGCTCAGGCCGGTTCCAGGCAGATGACCCTGGCCACCCTCAGGTCCCGCCTCAGGCTGTCGGCGACGATCCCGTAATTGCCCGTGGTGACGGACTCCCCGACGGCGCCGGGCTCGGGCTTCTCGTTGGCGGACCGCAGGGCGCCCAGGAGGGTCTCGGGCGAGGTGGTGTAGATACGGCCCCGGCGCGGCGACTCCGCCACGGTCACGCCGATGACCCGTCCGGCGTCGTCCAGGGCCGGCGCCCCGGACAGGCCCGCCAGGCTTCCCCGAAGCTGGTCCGTCCGTCCGGTCTCGGCCCAGACCAGGACCGGCTCGGTGCGTTCCCCACGGCCGCGGATGACCATGTTCTCCCGGCCGATCAGGCGGGATGTGGCCTCGCCGGGCCGGCCCTGCGGGAAACCGGGGTGATAGGCACGCTCGCCCCGTCTTAGGGTCCGGCCGATGGCGATCGGCAGGGGCGCCGATCCGCCCTCGGTGGTCAGTATGGCGACCTCGCCGTGCGGGTCGATGCGCACCTCTGCCGCGACGCCGCGGCCCTCGGACACCACCACCGCCGCCCTGCGGCAGCCGTCGACCACATGTCGGGCGGTGATCCAGACGCCCCGGTCGTCAATCGAGAAGGCGGTCCCGGAACCGGGTTCCGGCGTGGCCGGCGCGTCGACAATGACCGAGGGGTCGAAGGGTGAGGCGGGCCCCAGGGGAAGGCCCTCTCCCGCCGCTGCCGGCGGTGGCGGTGGCGGTGCGTCTGCACGCTCACGCCGGCCGACCGCCACCACGATCACACCCAGTATGATGGCGATATAGACCAGCCAATCGCTGAGCCGCGGGAAGTGCACGCCCGTCTCCTACCCCGCGACAGCGGCAGCGAGCACGATGGCCGAGGCAAACTTGGCCCCGGCCAGCAGCACGGCCGCGGACATCTCGCCCTCCCGGATGCGCGCGGGAAGCCCGTGGAGCATGAGGTCGACGATGCGGAAGACCAGCAACTGCACCACGACGGTGGGCGCGCCCCACATGATAATCTCCAGCAGGGAGGCCGAGGCGGTCATGGCGGCGGCGAGGGGCAGGGCCAGGCCCGCCAGGACCCCGGCGAAGGAGAGGGCGGCGGCGGCGTTGCCTTCGCGGATCAGGGCGATCTCGCGATGCGGGGTGAGCACCAGGTAGAGCCCTGCGCCTGCGACGAGGATGGCCAAGGTGGCCGCTGCGTGCAGCAGGGCCAGGGGAAACCCGGCGGCGAAGGCCAGGATCTCGGGAGAGGCGAGGGCGTTCAGCATGGGGCTTCCTTCAGTCCGGGTCCCGGGGATCGGTTCCCGCAGAGTCGCCTGCGACGACGGCGCGCTCCCGGGCGCGGCGCACGGACGCCCGTTCCTTCTCGCTTTCGCTCTTGAGCTGGCCACAGGCGGCGAGGATGTCGCGACCCCGGGGGGTGCGGATGGGCGAGGCGTAGCCCGCCCGGTTCAGGACAGCGGCAAAGGCCTCTATGGCCCCCCAGTCCGAGCAGACGTAGGGGCTACCGGGCCAGGGGTTGAAGGGAATGAGGTTGATCTTGGCCGGGACGCCGGCCAGCAGGTTCACCAGGGCCCGGGCCTCGGCCGGACTGTCGTTCACCCCCTTGAGCATGACGTACTCGAAGGTCACGCGGCGGGCGTTGCTCAAGCCGGGATAGGCCCGGATGCCGGCGAGCAACTCGGCGATGGGATACTTCCGGTTGATGGGCACCAGCTCGTCGCGCAGGGCGTCGTTCGTGGCGTGAAGCGAGATGGCGAGCATGGCCTGGGTCCGCTCGCCCAGGGCCTTGAGCTCCGGAATCACCCCCGAGGTGGAAACGGTAATCCGCCGGCGGGAGATGGCGATCCCCTCGTTGTCGGCGATGATGTCGATGGCGTCGGCCACGCCGTCGAGATTGTAGAGCGGCTCGCCCATCCCCATGAAGACGATGTTGGAGAGCCGGCGGTCCTCCTTGGGCGATGGCCATTCGCCCAGCTCGTCCCGGGCCACCTGGACCTGGGCGACGATCTCGGCCGCGGTCAGGTTGCGCACCAGGGGCTGGGTGCCGGTATGGCAGAAGGTGCAGTTCAGGGTGCAGCCCACCTGGCTGGAGACGCAAAGGGCGCCGGACCGGCCGACGTCCGGGATGTAGACGGTTTCGACCTCGACGCCGGGTGCCATACGGATCAGCCACTTCCGGGTCCCGTCTACCGAGACCTGGCGCTCGACCACCTCAGGGCGCGACAGGTCGTAGGTGTCGGAGAGGGCTGCCCGCAGCTCCTTGGCCACGTCGGTCATCAGGTCGAAGTCGGTGACCCCGTAGTGGTGCATCCATCGCCAGAGCTGGGAGGCCCGCATCTTCGCCTTGCCGGCCTGCACCAGGCCGCCCGCCTCCAGTGCGGCCACAAGGGCCGGCCGGGTCAGGCCCGTCAGGTTCGGTCGCCGCGCCGGGGCGGCGGCGTCTCGGGACCGGGAAAGATCAAGGGTGATGGTCACGGAAGCCTCGGCACCAGGAGGCGGGACTATAGGCGAGGCCGGGGCGCCCGCCAAATCCACTGATTCTTTGGCCCCGACGGCTTCCGCGCGCCGGGCGGCTGGGCTAGCGTGCGCAGCCATCGTAAAGCGCGCCAAGAATTGGGGGAGAGAGACATGAAAGCGGTCCTGAGCAAGGTTGTCGGTGGTCCCGAAACCCTGGTGATCGAGGACATTCCTGCCCCCGCCCTCCGCCCGGGCGGGGCCCGCGTGCAGGTCAAGGCCGTCGGCATCAACTTCCCGGATGTCCTGATCATTGAGGACAAGTACCAGTCCAAGCCCCCGCGGCCCTTCGCCCCGGGCGGCGAGGTTTCGGGCATCGTCACCGAGATCGCCGAGGGTGTCACCGAGGTGAAGGTGGGCGACCGCGTTCTGGCCCAGATCGGCCATGGCGGCCTGGTCGAGGAGATCGTCGCCCCCGCCGGGCGGCTGACCCCCATCCCGGATGCCATGCCCTACGACGAGGCCGCCGCCTTCATTCTCACCTACGGCACCTCCTACCACGCCCTGAAGGACCGGGGTCACCTGAAGGCCGGCGAGACCATGCTGGTCCTCGGCGCGGCCGGCGGCGTCGGCCTGGCGGCCGTCGAGCTGGGCAAGGCCATGGGGGCCCGGGTCATCGCTGCCTGCTCCACCCAGGAGAAGGTCGACCTCGCCATCCGCCACGGTGCGGAATCCGGCGTGGTCTACGGCCGGGGTCCCTTTGACCGCGACGGCCAGAAGCAGCTGTCCCAGCTCTTCAAGGAGGCCTGCGGCGAGACGGGCGCGAACGTCATCTACGACGCCATTGGCGGCGACTATGCCGAACCGGCCCTGCGCTCCATTGCCTGGGAAGGCCGCTATCTTGTGATCGGCTTCGCCGCTGGTGAGATCCCCCGCATCCCCCTGAACCTGCCCCTGCTGAAGGGCTGCGACATCGTGGGGGTGATCTGGGGCAACTGGACGGCCCGCAATCCGGACCTCTTCCAGAAGGCCAACCTCGAACTCATCGACCTTTATGCCCAGGGCAAGATCAAGCCCTACGTCTCCGAGCGCTTCGCCTTTGCGAAGGCCGCCGACGCCATCGCCCACCTGGGCAGCCGCAAGGCCATGGGCAAGGTTGTCGTCACCCTCGGCGACTGACGCTTTTCGGACAGGAGAACGGACAT
>CAMAOY010000044.1 GCA_945859865.1 Phenylobacterium deserti | reverse complement strand
CGATGGCTACGGCCCCCTGTCCATCGCCATCATCCTGATCTTCCTGGCGGCGGGCCTGACCATGACCCTGGGCACCCAGAAGCAGGCCGCCGGCTTCCACCAGCCCCCCCGTGAGCCCGGCCGGACTTTTCAGGACGATTGGCGCGACGCCCTCGTCACCCTGACCAACCGAAACTTCCTGGTCGCCCTCTCCGCCCAGGTGATCGCCGGCCTGGCCTTCGGTATCGCCGCGGGTCTGGGCCTCTACTTCCAGACCTACCTCTGGGAGCTTAAGGCCCAGGACATCCTCATCCTGACCTTGATGGGACTACCGGGGCCGATCTTCGGAGGGATCCTCGCTCCGCGCCTCGCCCGGCGCTTCGGCAAGAAAAAGGCGGCCATGGCCCTGTTCTTCATCAGCGTGGTCTTTGGCCATACGCCCATGTTCCTCAAGCTGATCGGAGTGCTTCAGCTGAACGGGACCCCGGCCCTGCTCTGGGTGCTCGCCGGCTTTACCTTCGTGCAGGCAGTCAGCGCCATCGCCGGCTACATCCTGGCGTCCTCCATGATCGGCGACATCGTGGAAGAGGTGCAGGTCCGTACCGGGCGGCGCGCCGAGGGGCTCCTGACCACCGCCGACAGCCTGCCCAGCAAGATCGTCAACGCCATCGCCGCCCTTGTCCCGGGCCTGATCCTTACCGCCGTGGCCTTTCCGACCAAGGCCCAGCCCAGCGACAGGACCATGGAGCTGATCACCCAGGTGGGCTGGCTCTACCTGCCGACAGTCATCGTGCTCTTGCTGGCCTCCATCGCCACCTGGTCCTTCTACCGTCTGGATGAGGCGGGCCACGCGCGCAACCTGGAGACCATCTCCGGAGACCCACCACCGTGACCGACGCGCCGGTCCTGACCGCCCTCCACGAGGGCTGGGGCGAGCTTGTCCTCAACCGACCGGATCGGCGCAACGCCCTGGCGCCCCCGTCCGCCGCCGCCTTGCGGGAAGGCCTGGCCGTGCTCCTCGCCGGCGGGGCGCGGGTTATCCTGCTGCGCGGCGAGGGTGGGACCTTCTGCTCCGGCCTGGATGTCGACCTCTTCCGGGGTGGCGGGGACTGGGCGGCAGACTGGACGGGCTTTCACCGGGATCTCTACGCCTGCCCCGCCCTGATCATCTGCGCCCTTCAGCGCTACGCCATCAATGCTGGCGCCGCCCTCGCCCTGGCCTCGGACCTGATGGTGGCGGGCGAAGACGCGGTACTGACGGTGGGGGAGGCGGCCATCGGCATGCACGCCCCCATGAACCTGGCCTGGCTGAGGCTGAGGGCGCCGGAGTCCGTGGCCGCCCAACTCGCCCTCGGCGCCGGGCGGATGCGCGGAAGCGACCTCCACCGACTGGGCCTCGCCTGGGCCCTGGTCCCCGACGCCGGGGTCCTCGACCATGCCCGTGAGGCCGCAGGGCGGATGGCGGCCTGGCCGGCGGGAACCCTGGCAGGCATCAAGGCCGCCCTGCGCCGGCCCCTGCCGAAGGGGGGCGATGTCTTCGACGCCGTCCAGGCCCGTCCGGGAGAGGCAGGCGCAATGCCCTCCCGGGTCGCCCGCCCCTAGATCCTGGCCCGCCCCTAGATCCTGGCCCACCCCTAGATCCTGGGTTGACATACCCCCCGCTCAAATGAGCGTTACTCCTCACCGTTTCCCGAGAGGCCAACACATGACCGCGTCCGTTCCCGACACCTTCCTTCAGCTCCGCTCCGAAGTCACCGCCGACGCCACCGAGCTCCGGCTCTCCCTGGCGCGGGTTCCGACGCCGAAGCCCGGGGACGGGGAGATCCTGGTCCGGGTGCGGGCAACGCCCATCAACCCCTCGGACCTCGGCCTGCTGGTCGGACCCGCCGACCTGGACCAGGCCAGCGTGTCGGGGTCGGGCGAGTCGGCCGTCCTGACGGCGCCGATCCCGCTGGCCCTGCGCCGGGCCGTGGCCGCCCGCGCTGGCGCCGCCCTGCCCGCCGGCAACGAGGGCGCAGGCGAGGTCGTGGCCGCCGGAGCCTCTCCCGAGGCCCAGGCCATGTTGGGCCGCACTGTCGCCATCCTGGGCGGCGAGATGTACGCCGAGTATCGCTGCGTGCGCGCCGCCGACGCCCTGCTCCTGCCCGAGGGGACCGACCCGCGGGACGGCGCTTCCTGCTTCGTGAACCCCCTCACCGCCCTGGGCATGGTCGAGACCATGAAGCTGGAGGGCCATTCCGGCCTCGTCCACACCGCAGCGGCCTCGAACCTGGGACAGATGCTGAACCGCATCTGCCTGGAGGACGGCGTGCCCCTGGTGAACATCGTGCGCAGCCCCGCCCAGGCGAAGATCCTGAAGGACCAGGGGGCGAAGGTGGTCTGCGACTCTTCCCAGCCCAACTTCATGGAGAGCCTGGTGGCCGCCCTGACCGAAACGGGCTCCACCCTGGGCTTCGACGCGACCGGCGGTGGCAAGCTGGCCGGCCAGATCCTCACCGGCATGGAGATCGCCGCCAATGCCCGCAACCCGGCCAGCTTCTCGCGCTATGGCTCGACCACCCACAAGCAGGTCTACATCTATGGTGGCCTGGACACCGGGCCGACCGAGTTCAACCGGGGCTTCGGCATGGCCTGGGGCCTGGGCGGCTGGCTCCTGACCCCCTTCCTGATGCGGGTCGGGAAGGAAGCCGCCGACAGCCTTCGCGCGCGCGTAGTGGCCGGCCTGAAGACCACCTTCGCCTCGGGCTACACCACTGAGGTCTCGCTCACCGACCTGCTCACCCCCGCAGCCGTCCAGGCCTGCAACCGCAAGGCGACGGGTGAGAAATTCCTCGTCCGGCCCTGAACCGGAAGGCCCCGGCGGAAGGGGTTTCCGCTGGGGGGATTCACATTGCCAAGGCCGACCTGCGCGGCCATAACCGATGAAACTAAAGGGAGGTCCTTTTCATGCGTGAAGCCGTAATCGTTTCCTATGCCCGCACAGGTCTGGCCAAGTCCGGCCGAGGCGGGTTCAACATGACGCCGCCAATGTCCATGGCGGCCCACGCGATCAAGCACGCGGTGGAAAAGTCGGGCATCGAAAAAGACTTCGTTGAGGACTGCTTCCTCGGCAACAACGCCCACCTCTCGCCCAACATTGGCCGTCAGGCCGCCCTTCTCGCCGGCATGCCGGTGACCACGGCCGGCGTGTCCGTCAACCGCTTCTGCTCGTCGGGCCTGCAGACCATCGCCATGGCGGCGAACCACATCCGTGGTGACGGCGCCGACTGCGTCGTGGCCGGCGGGGTGGAGAGCATCTCGGTCGGCGGCGGACGCCTGCCCGCCGAGTCCATGGACCCTGAACTGGCCAAGATCGCCCCGGCCATCTTCATGGCCATGATCGACACCGCCGACATCGTGGCCAAGCGCTATAATGTCAGCCGCGAAGCCCAGGACGAGTTCTCCCTGCGCTCGCAGACCCGGATGGCCGCCGCCCAGGCCGCCAACCTGTTCGCCGACGAAATCGTCCCGATGAAGACCAAGATGAAGCAGGTCAACAAGGAGACGAAGGAAGAGACCATCGTCGACTACGTGGTGAACCGTGACGAGTGCAACCGTCCCGAGACCACCCTGGAGGGCCTCGCCAAGCTCCAGCCCGTCATGGGCGAGGGCAACTTCATCACCGCCGGTAACGCCTCCCAGCTGTCCGACGGTGCCGCCGCGGTCGTGCTGATGGAAGGCAAGGAAGCCGAGCGCCGGGGCCTTCAACCCCTCGGCCGCTTCGTCTCCTGGGCCGTCGCCGGCTGCGAGCCCGACGAAATGGGCATCGGTCCGGTCTTCGCCATTCCGAAGCTGCTGAAGCGGAACGGCCTGACGGTTGACGACATCGACCTGTGGGAACTGAACGAGGCCTTCGCCAGCCAGTGCCTCTACTGCCGGGACAACCTCGGCATTGATCCCGAGAAGTACAATGTGAACGGCGGCTCCATCGCCATTGGCCACCCCTTCGGCATGACCGGCGCCCGCCTCACGGGCCATGTCCTGCAGGAAGGCCGACGCCGCAAGGCCAAGTGGGCCGTGGTGACCATGTGCATCGGCGGCGGCCAGGGCGGCGCCGGCCTGTTCGAAGTCTACAACTGATACAGCGCGCCCCCGCCTTCGGGTGGGGGCTGACGCCTCAGCGCCTGTCGTGGCCCGTGCTCACCCGAGCCGGGCCATGACTTTTTGGATCACCTCTTCTGCGACTCCGGCCTCGGCCAGGACCTCCCGGGTGTGTTCGCCCAGCTTCGGCGCCCCACGGGTGACCTCCGGCGCGCCCTCGGGGAAGCGGCTCGGCGCCGCCGGCGAGGACATGCGCCCGCCCCAGCCATCCGACACCTCCACCGCGCAGCCCGTGGCCAGGTACTGCTCGCTCCCCACCACCTCCGACAGGCTCTGCAGGGGTGCCCAGGCCAGGTCCGCCTCGGTCAGGATCACCGCCGCCTCGGCCAGGGTCATGTGGGAAAAGGCTGCGTCCGCCCGGGCGCGGATCTCGCGGACGATGTCGAGGTCGGGGGTCGGCAGGGCGTAACGGGGATCGTCGATGATCTCCGGATGGCCCAGCACCCTCATCAGGGTCGGGTAACAGGTCGGGCCCTTGAGCACGAAGGTGATCCAGCGGTCGTCCAGGGTGCGGAAATAGATTCCCGAGATCGGATGAGGGCGCAGGTTCCGGGGCTGGGTGGTGGGCGCCTCGCCAAAGCGCAGCTGGGTGGCCATGTCCCAGCCCAGGGCGTAGGAGGCCGTGCGCAGGAGGGAGCACTCCACCAGCCGTCCGCGCCCTGTCGCGTGGCGCTCATGCAGGGCCGCCAGGACCGAGGACAGGGTGGCCAGGGCGGTGGTGTGGTCGCCAAAACCCGGCCGGCAGGCGAAGGGCTCCTGGTCCGGGGGGATGTGCGAACGGCCGACGCCGCTCTTGGTCCAGAAGACGGTGATGTCGAAGGCCGGCAGGTCGACGTCCGGCCCCTCCAGTCCCACCCCCGAGACGCTGGCGTAGATCAGCCGGGGGAAGGCGGCGTGCAGGGCGCCATAGTCCAGGCGCGCGCGCTTCAGGGCGCCGGGTCGGACATTGGTGATGAAGACGTCGGCGTCCCTCAGTATGGCGAGCAGGGCCTCGCGGCCCTCGGGCGAGGCAATGTCGAGGGCCACGCCGCGCTTGCCCCGGTTCTCCATGGTGAAGATGGGATTGCCGGGGGTCTCGGGGCTCTCCGGGAAGAAGGTACGGGTGGCGTCTCCTCCCAGGGACTCCACCTTGATCACATCTGCGCCCCAGTCGGCCATGATCGCGGCACAGCCCGGCGCGGCGATCCAGGTGGCCAGCTCGACGACCTTCAGTCCTTGCAGAAGCATGGTTTCCCCCCGTGGCGTCTGTGCGCCTCCAGACCTTGAGATTGGCCCTGATTGACCGGCCTCACAAGCCGCTCTATCCCCAAGCAACAGCTTGCCGACGCCGATCCGGCACCTGGCGCGGAGCCACCCGATGACCACCGAAGATCCCGCCGCCGAGGCTCCCCCCGCCGTCGCCGGGACCCGGACCCCCAGCCGGCGCTACATGGCCCGGCGCGAGGCCATCATCGCCTCGGCAGTCCGCGAGATGAACCGCCATGGCGTGCGGGGCATGACCCTGGGCGATGTCGCCGCCCGCCTGAACCTCGTGCCCACCGGGGTCATCTACTATTTCCGCAACAAGGAGGAACTGGCGGTAGCGGCCTTCGAGCGCAGCATCGCCAGGCTCCAGGCCCTGGCCGAGGCGGCCCGGGCACACGACACCGAACGGGGGCGTGTCGAGGCTTTCGTTCACCTCTTCATCGGCCTCCAGCAGCAAATCGAACTGGGCGAGGCCGAGCCCCTGACCGTCTTCAACGATGTCCGGGCCCTGAACTGCGAAAGCGTAAACCAGGCCTATGTCGAACTGTTCCGGACGATCCGGTCGCTCCTGGACCGCAGGGACAACCGCAGCCGGTCCGACCTCAATGGCCGCACCCACTTTCTCATCAGCGCCCTGACCTTCGTCAATGCCTGGATCTACACCTGGCGGGTCGAGGACTATCCGCGCATCGCTGTGCGGATCGCCTCCATCCTGCTGGATGGGATCCCCGGGGACGGCAAGCTGCTGGGACCGCGGCGCCTGGACCTGCAGCCGGTCGGGGAAGAGATTGACGAGGGCTCGGCCGAGCACTTCCTTCGCGCCGCCACCCAGTTGATCAATGACGAGGGCTACCATGGTGCCTCGGTCGACCGGATCTCGTCGAAGCTCAACGTCACCAAGGGCGCCTTCTACCACTACAACGCCACCAAGGATGACCTGGTGGTCGCCTGCTTCCAGCGCACCTTCGACGTGCTCTGGCGGGCCATCGACGCCGCGGAAGCCAGCGGTGGAGACGGGCTGGAAGTGATCCATTCCCTGCTGCAAGCCGTCCTCGAACTCCAGGTGGGACCCGCCCCCCTGCTGCGGACCAGCGCCCTGACAACGGTTCCGGAGGAAATCCGGGCCGACCTTTTGTTCCGCCTACGGCAGATCTCGATCCGCCTGGGCTCCATGCTCTGCGACGGCATCGCCGACGGGTCCGTCCGGCCCCTGGACACAAGCATCACGGCACAAATCCTCACCGCAGGGATCAACACCGCCTCCGAACTGGCATGGTGGCAGCCCGGAGAGGCCCCTGAGGTCAGCGCCCGCCTGTTCGCCGACGCCATGGTGCGCGGCGTGCTCTGCGACTGAAGCCCTGCAGGCGTACTGCATGGGAATGGACAGGATCGGACGAATGACCCTCCACCCACAGGCAGAGCAAACCTCCTCCGGCACGCGTCGTCGCCCCAAGCAGGCCCGGGGCCTGGAGACCTACGAACATATCCTGGTCACTGCGGAAAAGATTCTGGTGCGGGATGGGTTCAAGGGGTTCACGACAGTGAGCATCGCCCGGGAAGGGGGGATCAATGTCGCCACCCTCTATCGATACTTCAGCGATAAGCAGGAAATCCTTGTGGCGATGTTCGAGCGGCTAAATGCCGAGCGCGAAGCGGCCTCCCGCGACATCGTCGAGGCCATGCACCGGGGCATGCCCTGGAGGGAGGCGATCGAAGAGGGGTTCCGCAATCTGGTGGAGATCCGGCGCCAGAACCCCGGCATGGCCGCCCTGTCCCTCGCCATGAGCACGACGGCAAGCCTGGCGGGCCTCCAGCGGCGCTTCAGGCAGTCAAACGCGCGCATATTTTCTGAAGCGCTTACCGAGATTGCGGGGCTCGACCCGGACTCGGCGATGATCGTGGCCCAGTGCGCCATCGAGGCGCACGCCTCCCTTCTCGACATGTGGCTGCTGGACTATGGCCGTAAGGAAGAGCGGATCGTGGAGGAAACCCGGCGCCTGCTCTTCGCCTACCTGGCCCTGTACTTCGATCGCCCTGGCCCTGGAGCGGTCCCGGCCGCCGGGGTCAGGACCCTGACCCCGGATTGATGGCCAGGCGCCCCGGCGCGTCAGTCCCGGCCGTTCGCCTCGACAAGTGCGGCAAGCGTCCGCCGGTCCTGCTCTGTCAGCGCAGGCTCGGCTGAGGCTTGGGGATGAGCGTGATCGCCACTGACCGAAGTGGGGAGCTGGGCGGTCTTCTCGGGCCCGGCGGCCGGACGGGTATAGACAATCTGGCCCTCCTTGAGGGTCTTCATGACCGTGATGTCCTTGATGGCCATGGGGGCTACCTTCAAGGGATTGGCGCTGAGGACCACAAGGTCAGCGAGCTTGCCGGCCTCAAGCGTGCCCTTCGTCTTCTCCTCGCGGTACTGATAGGCACCATTGATGGTGATGGCCCGCATGGCGGCATAGGGGGTCACCCTCTCATCCGGGCCAAGAATGGCACCTGAACGGGTCTGGCGATTGACCACGTTCCAGGCGGCGTAGATGAGGCTGGGGCTTACCCCAGCCGGCCAATCCGTGTGGATCGTCCAGTTGACCCCCAACCTCTCGGCGGAATTGGCGGGCCCGACCCAGCCCAGGCGGTCAGGACCAATCAGATCCCGGATGTAGTCTCCCAAAGAATAGATGCCGGCCGCCGTGAAGCTGACCGTCCCGTTCAGCGCCTTGACCCGCTTCAGCTGATCCGGGCGCAGGAACTGGGCATGCTGGACGATCGGCCGGTCCTCGCCCATGCCCTTCTCCCCTGCGGTCGCCTCGGCAGCAACCAGGACCTGCTCAATGGCCTCATCACCGATGGCGTGAGCGGCGATCTGGCGGTTGGACTTCCAGTTCTTCTGCAGGGCGGCAACCAGTTCGTCCTGGGGGTCGACCCGCATGCCGCGGTAATCCGGCGTGGTGACGCCTGGCGGATTCTTGGCGAAGGGGCGCGAGAGGAAGGCCGTTTCGACGCTGCCGTCCATCCAGAACTTGATGCCCGCCAGCCGGACCCGGTTGATATAGCGCTGGTCGAGGTCCGGCCGCACCGCAAGGAGGTCGGCGCTCGTCTCGCCGTTAGGGTTCGTGCGGCTCTGCTGGATCTGGTAGGCGGAATCGATGATCCGCGCCGAGGCCGAGGCCTTGGCGAACATGACAAGATCGATGGGCAGGAGCTTCTCGTTGATGATGGCCGTGACGATCGAAATGTCGTCGCCGCTCAGTCCCAGCCCCATCTCGCTCGCCGTGGTCATTCCATTCTCGACCCAGAGCTGAGTGGCCCGCTGGACACCCTTCCGGGTCTGGGCCTCCGTCAGGGGCTGGCGGGTCGCCAGGATCGCCATCCATGCCGTTTCGGCAGCATGGCCCTCGAGCTCGCGTCCCCCCGGGAGGCGGTCGAAAAAGCCGCCCTCCGGGTCGGGGGTATCGGCGCCCAGCTTCAATTCCTTCATCAGGGCAGAGTTGAAGACCCCATGGTGGCCGGATCCATCGGAAATGCCGATCGGGCGGGTGGCGCTCACCGTGTCCAGTTCTGCCCGCGTCGGGTGACGCTTCTCGGCCATTTGCTCGGCCCGGTAGCCCATGCCGACGATCCGCTCACCCTCGGGGGTTTCCGCGGCGTGCGCCTTCAGGCGGGCCAGCAGTTCGGGAATGTTCCTGACACCGGCGAGGTCGGCGTCGAGCATGGTGTGGGTGGCGTAGATCAGATGGCCGTGGGCGTCGATGAACCCTGGCATGAGGGTCGCGCCAGCCAGGTTGACCTGGCGGGCGTCCTTCCCGGCGGCGCGAAGGGCGTCCGATCGCTTGCCGACATAGAGAATCTTGCCGTCCTTCTCGACCAGAGCTTCGACATAGGCTGGGGTCGGCCCCTTCATGGTCAGAATGTCCCCACCGCTGTAGACGGTGGCGGGCGCCGCGAGGGCGGAGGCGCTGAGCATCAGGCTGGCGATGAACCCTGCGGTGGAGGCGACTCTCATTTGCAGTCTCCGGTTTCGATTGTGACCGGCCCCGGGCCGGGGCTTGGGGGGTTAGAAGCGCAGTTCCGACGACAGCATGAAGGCGAAGCCGTCGTTGTCGACATAGATGGGTCGGCCCAGGGGGTCGAAGCCGGCGAGCAGGGCGGTCTGGCGCCAGGTCGCCTCGAACCCAAGGGTGGTCATCGGGCTGGGATCCCAGAAGAGGTTGGCGAAGGCGGTCTCATTGGCCCCGATTCCCGGGGCATCGCCCTTGTCCGGACGATCGATGCCGTAGCCCAGGTGGGAATGAAGCTTGGGTGTCCAGTAATAGGCCGCCTCACCCCAGTAGCCATCGCTGGAAATCGGCGTGCGCTCGGTGCTGTTCACGGTCTGGAAGGCGGTGGCGAGATAGGCCCCAAGCGCCCTTCCGCTGTAGACTTCGCCCTGGACGCCAAAGCGGTCCGTGAGCCTCCAGGATCCCTCGACAGCGACGCCGTTCAGGGTGGTGGTATAGGAACCGATGTCGGTGACATCTGAGTCCGGATTCCGGTCATATAGTGTCCGGAAGCGGCCTGTGGCCCCGGACACGCCCAGCACATACTTGGGCCAGGGCAGGGTGGCCTCGCGATCGTTTCCGCGGGTCCAGGCGATCCTGCCCTCGAAGTTGGGCACACCCGTGTTCTCGGTCGAGTTGGCGAAACCGGGCTTGATATTGCTGGGCAGGGCATCCGCAAGGGCACCCTGGATCACAAGCCGGTCGGACCCCCTCACGAAAAACCGTTCAACCCGGAGTTGCGGCTTGAACGAGTTGCCCGCATTGCCGGAGCCGGCGAAGGCCGACATGCGGTCGACCATGTTCGGGATCATCGGGCTGAACACGTCCTGCTGAAGGCCGGCGGCGAACCGCCACTTGTCGCTGGTCGCATCGATGTAGGCGAAGCCGGGATACAGGCCGTACTTCCCGGACAGGAGGTCGCCGTCAAACAGGTAGGCGTAAATCATGCCCCCCAGCTGGAAGTCCCCCAGCTGGGCACCCTTGATGCTGATCAGGAGGGACGACAGTCGCGCGTCAATCTTGGTTGTCCCATCCGGGACCCCCGGGATTTTCGGAAGGACGAAGAACGGGGTGGCGTCGGGCTGCATCCGGGCCGTGGTGGTGGTGACCGTCGTTCGAAGGGCCCCCGCCAGGGTCACGTCGAGGCCTGCGAAACGGGTTCCGACCGGCCCCGGGCGCGCTGGCTCCGGGTCGCTGCCGCCATCTGGCCCGCCATCCGCATCCACGACGGCCAGTTGGTCGACGGCGTCCGCCTTCGCCAAGGACGCGCCTGCAGCTACGGCTGCGCCCGCCGCCGGGGCAGCTGACACGGTGGCGGTCGCAGGCGCGGGAGCCCCGATCCGTGCAGCCAGATCGCGGAGCAGGCGTTCTTGCTGTTGCAGCCGGGCTTCCTGGCTTTCGATGACCGCCTGTTGGCGCTCAAGCTGTTCCCTCAGCCTCTGCACCTGCGGATCCTCTGCCGCCGAGGCCGCTGCAGCGGCGAGTACGGTGAGGCTGGCCGCCGTTGCAGCCAGGACCTGGGACGAAACCAAGTTGCGACGGGAATAGATCACGAATGGGCCCAAGGGTTCGAAGGTGATCCAGTCTAGAAAAACGGGCCCTGCTAATGCAAATGTTTATTTACGTTCTGGACAGGCACCCTCCTCGCAGATCGCAGAAAAAAAGAGCGCCGGAAGCGAGAGTCCGCTCCGGCGCAGTTACAGCTTCAAGAGGAGTTGTGTTGAAGCTGGGTTGGAAGACCCGGGCCTCAGTGCACCCGGCGCAGGACCTCGCCGGCGCGATCGCCCGTATGCTGATCGTTCTCGATGTTCACACAGCCGTTCACGACGGTGGCCCGGTAGCCGCGCGCGCGTTGGATGTAGCGCGGGGCACCGCCCGGGAAGTCGTTGACGATCTGCGGCTGGAGGCTGCTCAGTTGCGCCAGGTCGATGACGTTGATGTCCGCCCGCTTCCCGGCTTCCAGAACGCCCCGGTCCGACAGGCCTAGTACCCGGGCCGGCGCTGAGGTGATGCGGCGGACCCCCTCCTCCACCGAATATAGGCCCCGGTCACGTACCCAGTAGGACATGACGAAGGTCGACCAGTCGGCGTCCATGATCTGCGAGACGTGGGCACCGGCGTCGCCCAGGCTGGGCAGGACGTTGCGGTTGGAGATCAGGTCGCCCAGTTCGTCCAGGTTTTGGCAGAACATGCGCAGGTTGAAGAGGGCCTTGCCTTCGGTCTCCAGGGCCCGGTCGAGGAAGATCTCGACAAAGCTCTTGCCCGTTGCCTCCATGGTCCGACGGAGGTTCTGGTCGACATCCTGACCGTGGTCGGGGCTGTCACCGGATCCGAGGTCATAGATCGTCGAGAGCTCCTTCCAGTCATCGGTCCTGCGACCTTCAGCGGTGAGGGCCTCGCGGGTCGCCGGATCGCGGATGGCCTCGAGGCGTCCGGCCAGGTCCAGCTTGCGGATCTGGCTCCAGGTCTCGCCGCGGAAAGGCAGCTGGGACTGCAGGCCGAACATGAAGCCCGTACCGCGAACCTGGATGATGGCGGTCATGTCCCGTTCGCCGATCATCTTGTCGAGGAAGTCGGCGCTGCCGCGTCCCGCGCCCTTCTGGGCGCCGATGCCCCAGCTGAACAGGACCCGGGCATCCGAATCGCCCATGGCCTGCAGGACCTCGGGCGAAGCGCCCACCAACTGCATCAGTCCGCCCCGGGCACCGACCGTCCGGGCGATGGCGACCAGCTCGGAGACATCGGCGAAGGTGCCGGGGATGGACCGGCCGTCGGGTGCCTTGTGGGGCTCGTAACGGTTGGTGGAAAAGCCGATGGCGCCGCGGTCCATGGCCTCGGCCACGATGGCACACATCTGGTCCAGTTCCGCGGGCGTCGCCTGTTCCGAGAACGACCGGTCGCCCATGACCGAGTACCGGACAGCGCAGTGTCCGATCAGGCCCGCGACGTTGATGCCGGGACGGATGCCGTCCAGGGCGTCGAGATAGCCGCCATAGTCCTCCCAGGTCCAGGGCAGGCCCGACAGGATAGCCTCGCGGGGGATGTCCTCCACCGTCTCCATCATCGCCGCCAGCAGGGGCCGGTCCGCGGGCTTGCAGGGGGCGAAGGTCAGGCCGCAGTTGCCGAGAAGCGCGGTGGTCACGCCGTGCCAGCTAACCGGCGTCAGGTCCGGATCCCATCCGATCTGGGCGTCGAGGTGGGTGTGAAGGTCGACGAAGCCCGGGGTGACCAGCAGGCCGGCAGCGTCAATCTCGCGCCGGCCACGCGCCTCAACCTTGCCGATGGCCGTGATCAGGCCCCCGTCGATGGCAATGTCCGCCGTCCGCGCCGCCGCACCCGTGCCGTCCACAACGGAACCGCCCCGGATCACCAGATCATGGCTCATGACTTAACTCCCCAGACTTGCTCTACCAGACTTGCTCAGATTGCAGCGCGGACCCTGAAAAGGAACCACGAACCCGAGCGAAGCCTATCTCACATGAGATACCGATCACTCAAACTTCCACGGAATCCCCGCGGCGTCAACCGGGGACGCGCCTAGCCTTCGGCGCGGGCCTGGGCAACGAGATCCGCCATGCCGTGCTCGTAGGCCGCTTCCGGATGGGCGCGGACCGCCCTGTCCAGGGCGACCGCGTCGGGACCGACCAGGATCCGCCAGCGCTCCTCCCGGACCCCGTCCAGGATGATTTTCGCCGCCTCGGGGGGCGGCAGACCATTGTCACGAAAGGCCTCGCCCATGGCCCTGGCCTCCGCAGTCGCGCCCTCGGGCGGCGCGAACTCGGACATGGAGTTGATGGCGATATTGGTGCCGATATGACCGGGCATGACCACGCTGGCCTTCACGTGTGGGGCATTAATGCGGAAGTCATTGATGAGGGCCTCGGTGAAGCCCTTCACGGCGAACTTGGCGGCGGAATAGGCCGTATGCGCCGTCTGCGGGCCGAGTGAGGCCCAGAACCCATTGACCGACGAGACGTTGATCATGTGCGCCTCGGGGGCCTTCAGCAGCATCGGCAGGAAGGCCCGGGCGTTGTAGTAGACCCCGTACCAGCACACCGCGAAGGTTCGCTCCCACTGGTCCAGGGGGGTGTTGACGAAGCTGCCGCCCCCG
This sequence comes from Phenylobacterium deserti, assembly GCA_945859865.1. Classification (GTDB taxonomy): domain Bacteria; phylum Pseudomonadota; class Alphaproteobacteria; order Caulobacterales; family Caulobacteraceae; genus Phenylobacterium; species Phenylobacterium deserti_B. Next base: position 4,043 of record CAMAOY010000044.1, on the reverse strand, counting down.
CCAATGCCGGCGTTGTTGAACAACAGGTGCACGTGGTCGGTCTCGTGCTGCTCGCCGGTGTGATCGCGGAAGGCCAGGGTTTCCTTCTCCTGGGCCACGTCGGCCACGAAGGTGGTGATCCGGACCCCCTGGACGGCGGTCTTCTCGGCGATGCGGACGGTCTCCAGCATGTCGGCCTCGCGGATGTCGCACATGGCCACGCTGCAGCCCTCGGTGGTCAGGGCCTGCACCAGAGCCCGGCCGATGCCGCTGCCGCCGCCGGTCACCACCGCGATCTTGCCGCTGAAGTCCTTCATCGTATTCCTCCCTGCAGCCCCGGTGCGTCCGGGACCTTTTGAAATTCAGCCGCCGCGCTCGGCCCGGTGCTGGTTGGCCACGCCCTTGAGGAGGGCCTGGGTCTCGGGCTGGGTCATCAGGTCGGCGAAGAGCCGGCCCTCCAGCTTGAGCATGTCCAGGGTGACGGGCGAGACCGCCTCGCGCACCAGCCGCTTGATGTGGGCCACGGCCCGGGCCGGCCGGCCGGCGATCTCCCGGGCGATGCCGAGAGCCCGGTCCAGGGCGGTCTCGGCACTGTCCGCCGGGACCACCTCCTGGAAGACGCCCAGCTGCAGCATTTCCTGGGCCGAGACCAGGCGGGGCCTCAGCATCATTTCCAGGGCCCGGCCCCGGCCGACGATGGCCGTCAGCCTCTGGGTACCGCCGCCGCCAGGCAGAATGCCCACCGACACCTCCGGTAGGCCGAAGCGGAAGGGACCATCCTTGGCCACCCGGATGTCCGCGGCCAGGGCGAACTCCAGCCCGCCCCCCGCCGCCGAGCCGTTGAGGGCGCAGATGAAGGGCTTGGGCAGATGTTCAAGCTCATAAAGGATTTCGACCATGGGCCGGTCCCAGCCGCCCCCACCGCCCCGGGCGTTCTCGTCCAGTTCCTCCACCGAGAAGTGGCGGATGAAGTAGGTCGAGTCCGACCCCGTGAAGACGATGGCGCGGACGTCGTCGGACCTCAGGTCCGGCAGCATCCGGTTGAGTTCGTTCAGGGTGGCGGGCGTCATTACCTGCAGCGGCGGATTGCTGAAGGTGATGACGGCGATCCCGTCCCGGATCTCGAGGGAAAGCTGGTCCATCCGCGCCTCAGCTGACCTCGAGGCCGGGCAGATCGCCCGAGGCCCGCCAGTCGGCAAGGTGGCGGAAGTACTCGATGGGTCCGCCGCCATAGGTGGTGTTCTGGGCGTTGGCCAGGTAGGGCTTGCCCTCGTTGTTGTAGTAGCCGGGGGTGCAGGCCTCGAGATAGGCCTGGTTGCTGCGGGCCTTGTCGATGATGGTCGCCACCCAGTCGGCCTCGGCCGCCTCGGAGGGTTCCGCGGCCTGGCCCTGCCGGGCCTTCACCTGGTCGATGATGTAGGCCGCATGCGCCGCCTGCTCGCGTAGGTTGTGCGGATAGTTGGCCGTGAAGCCGCCCTGGGTGGACCCCAGGAAGAACAGGTTCGGGAAGTTCCGCACCATCATGCCATGCAGGCTGCGCACGCCCTTCGCCCAGGCCTGGCTGAGGGGCTGGCCCTCACGTCCGTGGATGTCATAGCCATAGCGCCGGCTGAAGCTGGTGCCCACCTCGAAGCCCGTGGAAAAGATCAGGCAGTCAATCTCATGTTCGACACCGTCCACCACAACTGCGGTCTCGGTGATCCGCTCCACGCCCTTACCATCGGTATCCACCAGCTTGACGCTCGGCCGGTTGAAGGCCTGCAGGTAGTCGTCGTGGAAGCACGGGCGTTTGCAGAACTGGCGGTACCAGGGCTTCAGAGCCTCGGCTGTCGCCGGGTCGTTGACCACCGCCTCCGCCCGGGCGCGGATGCGCTCCATGGTGGCGAAGTCGGCGATCTCCATGAGTTCGCCCAGCTTTTCGGGCGACAGCCCCGCCGCGCCCTCCTTGCGGGCGATGAAGATCAACTCCCGGAAGGCCTCGGTCCAGCCGTCGTTGACCAGGTCCTCTTCGGCATAGCCGCCGCTGAGCAGGAGGTTGAAATTGTCCATCCGGTGGTTCTGCCAGCCGGGCGGCAGGGAGCGGACCCAGTCGGCGTCGATAGGCTGGTCATTGCGCACGTTCACGGCCGAGGGGGTGCGCTGGAAGACGTAGAGCTGACCTGCGCCCTCGGCGAGGTGGGGCACGCACTGCACGGCGGTGGCACCGGTGCCGATGATGCCGATCCGCTTATCGCCGATCCGGTCGAGGCCGCCCAGGACCGAGCCGCCCGTGTACTCGTAGTCCCAGCGGCTGGTGTGGAAGGCGTGGCCCTTGAAGGTCTCGATGCCGGGGATGCCGGGCAGCTTGGGCTTGTTCAGGGGGCCGTTGGCCATGACCACGAACCGCGCCCGCATGGCGTCGCCCTGGTTGGTCGAGATGATCCAGCGCTGGGCCGCCTCGTCCCAGGACAGGTCCTTGACCGAGGTCTGGAAGCAGACGTCCTCATAGAGGTTATAGTGCTGCGCGATCCGCTTCGAGTGCGCGTAGATCTCGGGCGCCTTGGTGTAGCGCATCTCGGGGATGAAGCCTGTCTCCTCCAGCAGGGGCAGGTAGACTAGGCTCTCGATGTCGCAGGCGGCGCCCGGATAGCGGTTCCAGTACCAGGTGCCGCCGAAGTCACCGGCGGCCTCGATCATGCGCAGGGACTTCACCCCGGACTCGCGCAGCCGGGCGCCGGCCAGCAGGCCGCCAAAGCCGCCGCCGATCACCACCACCTCGACCTCGTCGGTCAGGGGCGCGCGCTGGATCGGCACCTCGATGTAGGGATCGTCGCCGAAGTCGGCGAACCGGCCGGCGATCTGGAGATACTGTTCATTCCCGTCCGCCCGGACGCGCTTGTCGCGCTCGGCGCGATAGCGGTCGCGCAGGGTATCGGGATCGAAGGGTGCCTCTTCCCGGGTGAGAACCCTGCCGGTCGAAACGGTGTCGCTCATGACCCACCTCCCTGTCGCCGGGATTTCCCCAGCGTAAGCCTGTTTTGACGGTATGGTATGTAAGCTCTCACCCGGAACGGTGGGGGTCAAGCAGGTCTGGGAGTCGGTACCGGCTAGCAAGGTCCGTTGACGCGCCGGCCACCGGGCCTAAAGTCTGAGCATAGGGTATCGGCGGCATAGACCGGACCGCTGGCCCCGTTCGGGAGGAGACAGATCATGGCGCACGACATTGTCATCCGTGGGGGAACCGTCGTCGACGGAACCGGATCCGCCGCCTTCACCGGCGACGTCGCCATCGACGGCGGCCGCATCGTTTCGGTTGGCGGCAAGGCCGGGCCGGGACGCCAGGAGATCGACGCCGACGGCCTCGTCGTGACCCCCGGCTTCGTCGACATCCACACCCACCTCGACGCCCAGATCGGCTGGGACCCCCTGTTGACCCCCGTGAGCTGGCATGGCGTGACCACCGCCCTGCTCGGCAACTGCGGCGTCACCTTCGCCCCCTGCAAGCCCGCCGACCGGCCCCTTCTGGCAGCCATGATGGAGACGGTGGAGGACATCCCCCGCGAGGCCATCCTCGGCGGCCTGTCCTGGGACTGGGAGAGCTACGGCGAATACCTCGACGCCCTCGACAAGCTGAACCCCGCCATCAACGTCGCCGGCATGGTCGGGCACTCGGCCCTGCGCTGGTACGTCATGGGCGAGCGCTCGGTAGAGGGCGAGTCCACCCCCGAGGAGAAGGCCGAGATGGCCCGAATCATCGGCCAGGCCATGGACGACGGCGCCGTCGGCTTCTCCTCCAACCGCTTCCCTGGCCACGTGGGCCCCGACGGCCGCTCCATCCCCGGCACGTTCGCCGACCACGACGAGGTGGTGGCCATCGGCCACGCCGTGGCCGCACGGGACGGCCTGATGCAGAACGTGGTGGACTTCGGCCGCAAGGACATGGCCAGCGGCGCCCTGCTGCGGCGTCTGGCCGCCGAGTGCCGGGCCCGGGTCCTGTTCAGCTACACCGTCGGCGGAAGCCCCGACTCCGGCCGCCGCAACGCCGAATACCTGGAACGCCTGAGCGAGGGCGGCCTGGACATCAC
>CAMAOY010000043.1 GCA_945859865.1 Phenylobacterium deserti | reverse complement strand
GTGAGCAGGCTCCAGAGGCCCACACCGAAGGCGGCGAAGCGCGGCCGGTGCACGGCGTCCGCCATCAGGCCCATGAAGGGGCTGAGGATGCCGTAGAGAAGGGTGAACATGATGCCGGTGAGCAGGCCGAACTGGCCGTTCGACAGGCCCAGGTCCTTCTTGATCTCCGGTCCGAAAGTCGGCAGCAGCTGCCGGTCCAGGATGTTCAGGACGTTCAGCACCATCATGAAGACCAGGAAGGCGTAGGCGCCCCGGGTCGCCGTTTCCACGCCACTGCCGGCCGCGCCGCCAGTCTCTGCGCCAGGTCCCATGCCGTCTCCTCCCCGGAGTCAGTTCTGTTGATCGCACAGTGGACGGCGGAGGGCCGAAGTGTCCAGCACCCATCTCGCCCTTCTGGCGGGCTGCCAAGGCCCCTGCTATAGCCGCCCCTCCGGAAGGGTGGCCGAGTGGTTTAAGGCAGCGGTCTTGAAAACCGCCGTGGGTGAAAGCTCACCGTGGGTTCGAATCCCACCCCTTCCGCCACCCAATCCCTGGGGTGGTGGTTCGGTTTCGCTGTTTTCGCTTGGTCGCACAGGGTTTGCGGGCCTCGCGACTTGACCTCCCCTACCCCGCCCCCTTCCCGATCCCGCAAATCGTAGTTCGTTTGTCAGGAAGCTATGAGCGCCTTGAGGCCGCGAAGGCCCGGTCGGTGGCGGGAATAGAGCGACAGATGTTGGGGCCCTAGGTACAGGGTGACCCGGCGGGCTTATCCTTAACGCCCGCTTAAGGCTTTTAGTTAACCATCCACGTGAACATGAAGGCGAGTGGTCTGGGAGTTTCTAGTGTCTTCAGCGGATGTGTCGGTGAGTTTCGCCTCCCCTGTGGTCGATGATTTCATCGAGAAGGGCGTCCACCGTTTCGAGGAAACCCTAGATGTCGGGACCTGCGGAGACCTACTGGCAGACCTTAAGGTGGATCGGGCTTGGGGGTCCGACTTGTTCCTGGAGGAAGAAGCGTTCCTTGCCGATCCCCAGTATCGCGGGGTCAATCCCAGGGCCGGTCGAAACCTGCTTGAGCGGTTTGCAGATCGTCTCACCTTCATCGAGCAGGCGCCACAGATCGTTGCAGGGCTGACGGATGTGCTTGGCCACGGCTACCGCATCCTCGACCGAAAGGTGGTCTGCGGCGTCCCCGATAGCGCAATGCCGGGCTGGCTGAAGACGCGGATCGCCGGTAATCCGGTGAATAACCTCGGACCTTATGTGCGGCCACAGTACCGTGATGTGACCTACTTTTATGGGATCGACTTTCACCAGGATCTGATCGACTTCAAGGGGCGCGAAGCCGACTTTCTGACCCTCTATGTCTATCTTTCCCGTGTTGGGCCTGATGACGCGCCACTCTATCTGCTGGAGGGCAGTCACCACCTAGGTGCAGCCGTCTTCCCCCATGACCTGCAGCGTACTGACCCCGAAAATTGGCGATATCGCAGCGGCGACCACGCCATTGATTGTCGCCAAGCCCTGCTGCTGGGCGAGGCCGGTTCGGTCTACATGTGGCACGCCTGCACCCTTCATGGGACCCAGCCCGGTGCGGCCGACCAGGAGCGGATTTCGCTTCGTTATCTGTTCGAGCGGGCGCCGGGCGCCGAGGCAGGAATGGACCGGATCAATGCGCGACTGATTGGGCCACTAGAACTGTATGACACCCGCAGCGACCTGGATGCGGAAGGTGCTGCCCGGATTAAGGCCAATAGCGTCAACGAGGCCTGAGACGCCAGGGCCAGAGTAGTTTTGATCGAGCCTACAAAAGCAGAAAACAGAGCCCTAACTCGAAGGGATAGAGCCGGGCTTGTGGTGGCGCCGGTTGTCCGGAAGTTCGTGGGCGATGTTCCACCCAATGTGCAGTTAGAGAAACCGAAGTGGAGGTATTGGCGCGCATTTCCGGGCGCGCATGGCCTGTCCGTCCGGACGGCAATCGCCAGCCTGGTCGACCGCTTTAGGCTTCGAGTGGATAGAACCGCTCGTGGGAGACGGTTGCGGACAGCTTGGCAAAGGTCCGCTTTCTGGCTCGAGCCTTAAGACCGCTATCGACCCTGAACGGACGGTGAAATAGTCTGGTTTTGGCCGAGGAGGCGAGAACCTTGGATCCCTTCGCGCGCGGCGTTACAGATAGAGCCCTGCCTCGATGCCATTGCTGTCTGCGTCGATAAGGTATGCACTGTACCAGCTCCGCTGCCGAGGGCCCGGGTCTCCGTTATTGCGGGCTCCAAGCTGCAACCCGCTGGAGTGGAACTGGTCTACTGAGGCCTTCGACGGCGCGCGGAAGGCAAGGTGCATCGCGCTCAGGCCGTTCTGCTGTTCAGCGCGCCAGTGATCCGGCTTACCCTTCGCCAGTACGAAAAAGGGTGATTGCTCAACGCCGCTTCCGAACACGATACGACCGCCGCCGTCGGATTCGATGTGGGTCTGAAGGAGGTGATAGCCTAGCGGCTCAAGGATCGCTTTGTAGAAATCGCCCTGCGCGCGAAGGTCTCCAGCGGTGTAGAATCCAAGATGGTCAAACATTCGAAATCCAGCTCCTGCCGCCAGGCCACATTGGATCGTCTCAGTCCTGGAGAGGGTAGGCAAGGTCTCCTACCCACCCAAAGCGGACTCTGGGAGTGTCTGCTTTCGGGCGTTCATCCGGGGGCAGGTGCCAGGCTCTCTCCACCCACAGGCCGAAGGTCTAATCCAGCTTCAACCGTGCAAGGCCTGGACCGGCGCTGCATTCCGGCACATTGTCTTGCGATTGCATCACACCGTACCCCTGTCCGGCGCACGCCGGGCTATGCTGCCGGCATTGCATACCCCTCCGGGCTGATTGTCTCTTGACCTCCGCACCGGGGCGATTTGGTGTGGAGCTGAAAACATCAGTTATTTCAGTAGAATTCTGATCTTCCCCCGAAAAACTGAACGGGGGTAAGTCGCTCTGCGCTCCATCTTTTCTGGGCAGAGTTAGCCCAAGGCAGAGTGCAAGCAGAAGGGTCTATATAACCTTGGATGTATTGGAGCCGATCGCGCCGGGCCTAGCCGTGGGTGGCGTAGACCCGGCGGTAAACGCGCTCGGTCTCGAGCGTCTGGAGAGATCTCAATCCGTGCGTTGTGCAAGCAGTGTCCCTTCCGGCTCATGGAGGGCGTAATGGCTGACCCGGCGGGGGTTTAGCGGTAGGCCTCGACGGCGTACAGGGTCTGGCGCATGGACCATCCGACAATACTGCGGGTGTGCATGTCGAGGATTGCGGCCAGGTATGGCCAGCCTTTTGCAGTGTGTATGTAGGTGACGTCGGCGAGCCAGATCTGGTTCGGATGCGCGGCCTGAAAGCTACGGACGAGCCTGTTCGGGGCGATCGGATAGCCATGATGGCTGTTGGTGGTCCTGGCCGATGTTCGCCGGTGAAACTCGCCGCCTTAGATGGCGCGGGGCACAATCACTTCAGCCAGGAACGCCACTTCATCAGCCGAGACCTGTACCGCGAACGACGCTCTGCCGCGCTGGCCGAGTGGCGGGCCGTCATGGGTTAGAGCCAGGCTGGGGGTGGGGAAATTGCGCCCGGCAGGAGACGAATTGCCGTTCGACTGACACCACCGGATGCACCCTTGCAAACCAGGGCCCTCCAAAGATGCCTGCTCCATACCGACAACTTTTCCCTACGTCACCAGAACATAATCCTATCGCAGCGAAACTGTGTTGCCCCGCCTGTAAGGAACCCGCGACCAATAAGGGGAATGATATGAAAGCGATAAGTCGCCGTAGCGCCGCTCTAGGTGGGACCGCCATTGCTACACTGGCCTTGGCTGCGGCATGCGCACTTCCTGCTTACGCTCAGACCGAAGTGGCTGCCGTAGGCGAGGTAGAAGAGGTTGTGGTCACCGCCACACCCATCCGCGACTCTATTGTGAAGTCCCTTGAGGTTCAGCGGCTTGCCGACAACATCGTATCGGTCGTCGCCGCCGATGCGATCGGACGCTTTCCGGACCAGACGGCTGCTGCGGCGCTCTCACGGTTGCCCGGGACCGGCGTTCAGCGCGACCAGGGCCAGGAGCGCTACATCCAGGTCCGCGGGGCACCGGCGCGCTGGACCAACGTCGCGTTCGACGGTGTCAACGTCCTGGGTGCCGAAGACCGGATCTTCCGCTTCGACAGCGTTCCGGCGTCGGTAATCAGCCAGCTTGAACTCAACAAGACCCTGACCCCGGACATGCCCGGCGAGGCCTTGGCGGGGCGCGTCAACATTCTCACCTTTTCACCGCTTTCCCAGCAGGGTTTTCACGCCAACGCCGACATCGGTCGTGGATCCGTCGACCTCGGCGACGACGTGGAGAGCTATGGTGGCCGGGTTTCCTGGTCCAACGACACATTCGGGATCGTCCTGGGCGCTTCGCAGTTCAGCTTCATCCAGGAAACCGACAACTACGAACCGCGGTTTGACGCGGTCGGCATGACCCAGGTGCGGTTTGCAAAGTATCGCATCAAAAGAGAGACCAGCGCCTACCACGGAAAGTTGGAATGGCGGATCAATGATGAGAACAGCATCCGCTTCTCGGCACTGCGCAGCGAATTCATCGACCTGGAGGAGCGCAACCAATACACTTTCAACTTCGCCGGGGCCGCCTCTGGCACGCGAACTCCGACATCCGGGAACCTTGTGTCAGTGCCGGTGGCCGGCCTCTTCGAAGACGGTAACTACGCCACCAAAAATACCCTTTTCATTCTTCACGGCGACCATGAGTTTTCGGGCTGGAAGTTCAGTTGGGATGTCGGTCGGTCAGAAGCTGAGTTTCTCCAGAACCTCCCTTTGACGGCAACAGCTGCTTCCACGACAGGCAATACGACAGGCGCGCTGCTGCGCCCTTCGCTCACGTTCACGGCTGGCGAGGCTGGAACGCCCGTGATCTCGTTGTTCGAGACGGTTCGAAACGGTGCCGGGGTACTCGAGCGCGGTTCAGCCCGAACGAGCCTGAACCAGTCTGCATTCAACCAGGAAACACTGGCTATTTTCCGCCAGCTCAACGAGCAGGAAGACAACTTCGCCAAGGCCGACATCTCTCGGACTTGGGACAATCTCGGCGCTGAGGCGACGTTCAAGGCTGGCTTCCAGTACAACGTTCGGAAGTTCGATGACCCGGGCAACTGGGCGGTGCTGCGGCCCAACGGTACGGCGAGCACGCTGGTGTTAGGTCCAACGGCAACCCAGCTGGGCGTGCCCTGGACCCCCTACGCGTTCACGACTGACCGTTCGGCGATCGGCAATATCAATGTCGGCTTCCAGTCCAACTTCATCGACAATGTCGCTCTGAACAAGCAGCTGCAGGCGGTGATCGCCGCTGCCAGTTCGGCCAACGCGGCTGGCGGAACCTTCCCCGTGCCGCGGCCTAATCCGGCACTAGCCAACACGGTGGATGAAACGATCATCTCGGTCTATGCGCAAAATACCTGGGCTTGGGAGCGCCACAAGCTGCTGGCTGGCCTCCGGGTCGAGCAGTCCAAGGTTGAGGCATCCGGAAGCGCCCAGGTCGGCGCCGCGCTCGAGCCACTGAGCCTAGAGTCGGACAATACCCAGATCCTGCCCAGCCTGCACTACACCTACGACTTTAGTGACGAGATCAAACTGCGCGCGGCGTTTATTACTGGCGCTGCACGTCCGAGCTTCTCCGACCAGCGCGCCACAGTCTCCATCAATGACGCGCCGGGCGTCCAGAGCATCAGCGGGGGCAATCCAGCCCTGACGCCGGAGACGGCCTACGGCGTCGACCTTAGCGCCGAGTGGTACTTCGAAGCGGCCGGTCTGCTGTCCGCCAATTATTTCCGTCGTGAAGTGAAGGATGTCCTGTTCGATGCGACCGAGCTTGTCGGGGACAACCGGTTTGACTCCGGCGGCATCAGCCGGTCCGGCTACACCTACTCCACGACCCTCAATGGCGGCGACGGGTTCCTGCAGGGCGTCGAGTTCTCATACTATCACCCTTGGACCTTCCTCCCTGGCCCCCTTTCGGGCCTCGGAATTCAGGCCAGTGTCGCGCTCCTTGATGGGGAGTTCGATATCGGTAACGGCCGTAAGGCGCCGTTCCCCGGGACTTCGGAGCGTATCAGCCAGGCAGCGGTGTTCTATGAGAAGTATGGCTTCTCACTCCGCTTGAGCTGGCAGCATCGAACGAGCTGGATTGACGAAGTCTCTCCCGGGTCGACCTCAGCAGGTGACCTGGTATGGGATGACCAGCAACGGGTCGAATTCTCCGGGCGCTATCAGGTGAATGAGAACATAACCTTGTACGCCGACGTCAATAACATAACCGATGAGCGGGGCCTGCGCTTCCAGGGGACGCGCGAAAGGCCCTACGAGCTGGAATATTTCGGACGCCGCTTCCTCCTTGGCGTCAAGGCGCGCTTCTAGATAGAGCCATCTCTATCTTGGGCGCTCTGGATGCCCGCTCGGGCGGCGGCGATACTGCGACTGTTGAGCAAGGCGACAGCGAAGAGGGCCAAGCGGTCGAGGCACGGGCCGCTCCAGCGCGCATCCGGCGCTATGGAGGCGACCTCTTCCCGAACCTGCTCGAGATCCAGGGTTCGGGTCCGAGGCTCTGCTGCCATGGCCGAGGGCCTGAGCGGCGCGGGCGCGTAGCTCACGTAGGCTGACAGAGACAGTGCGCTGAGCAGGACGAGGAGAGCCGACTTCACCGAACCAACGTCCCCGCGACGGGAGGTCGCTGTGCCTCTTATAGCTAGGGTCGCACTGGCACCGTCAATATTCAGCCCGGCGATCGCGACCCTCGCACCTACCGCAGAAACGGTGTCGGGACATCCCTGCTGATCCCACTGACAGCGCAAGGGCCACCGCTAACCTTATCGTTCAATATCAGCGGTCATCCTTATCCAGATAATCGTAGACGACCGTGCCGAGCTCCAAGGTGAGATCGGCAACGATATGGACCGCCGATACGATTTCCAGCACCGGGAGTTCGTTGACTGGCGCCATTGCGTGCGACGTCAACTCCAACGCCGCAGGGCCAGTCCAGGCGCCCTTCAGGTCGATGTCCGAAAGATGATATTCGACCAACTCGCAGATACGCACCGTACCATCGACATGCGGAATGATCTTCAACAGGAAGTTTGGCGTCTTCATCGACGCCAGAACATCCGAATGGTTGGCCATCCTGTGCTTGTAACCCATTGAGGCTAAGGCTACCGGTACGCCATGATATCTCAACGTTCCGACGAGGGAATCGACATTGGTCGTGAGCGTCGGTTCCGCAAGTTGCTTCGGAAACCCCCAGATTTCCCTGCCACCGGCAATTGGCGGATGGCCGTTAAGAAACATGCAATGGGTGTAGTTTCCATGCCGCCCTTCGAAGATCACAGGTATTACCTGACCGCTTTCGGTGTAGTCTCCAAATCCAGTAGAGTCTGGCATTCGGATGAATTCATATTTCACAAGCGGTTCGTTGATCTGGAGCGGCTCGGGCACCAGAGCACGCAGTTTTGCCGGATCAGTACGATAAGTGATGATCAGATATTCACGATTGACGAACCGATACGGGCCCCGTGGATAGGCGGGGCTGGTCAATGGCATCGCAAATGCGTTGGCGCGGACTTCAGACACCTTCATTTTACCGTCTCCGCGCCTGGCGTGCAGAAATCAAAGACTTGGACACCATGTGATTCCTTCGGATGCTTGAATATCTCCCCATGCGCCAAGGTGTACTGCGCATCCACATAGCCTGCCTTCCAATGCTCGAGCATGCTTATCCGAGAGAATTCGTAGTCCTTAGATTCTAGCTCCCAATCTGGTGATCGGTAGATCAGCTGGACAATGTTGTAGACACAAGGATCGGCAATATCGGCCAGGTACCGGGCGGCCTCATGTCCGCGCAACTCGGGTGGCAGCAGCGCCAGTATCTCGCTCAACGCTCCACGAGCTTTTTGCAGTCTGCGGAAATTGTCCGTGCTGCTTCGCGTGCGGCTAGAAAATTGTACCTCTTTCAACCGGGTTGCGACTTCGCCAAGATTACGCGGCACCTTGCCGTAAGCAGTCCACAGATCCACCTGAAACGCGAGTGTATCGTGTAAGGGGTAGGTGTTCAGTATCCAGTCGAGCGGCGTGTTAGATACTAACCCGCCATCCCAATAATGTTCGCCATCGATTTCGACCGCTTCGAACGCTGGCGGCAGCGCGCCGCTGGCCATGATGTGTTCTGGAATGATGGTGGCAGTTTCATTATCGAAGTAGGCAAAATTACCGGAGCGGACATTCACGGCACCGACGCCGAAGCGCATAGCCTTCGTGTGATTGATACGGTCAAAATCGACTAGGCGTTCCAAGGTCGATCTAAGCTTACTGGTGTCGTAGTAGCTTGATGCACCCGGCGACCCATCTGACCGTAGCGATGGCGGAGGTACGCGCGGGGTGTAAAAGCCTGGAACGCCAGTCAGCATTGCGCGACCGGCTTCTATGCGGTTGGTGACTTGCCGACCTTCGTCTGCCGTCCAGGGCCCCATCACATAATCAGACCAGGGCATCGTGCCCGACGCTGTGACCGTGTCCCAGAAACCCCGCAGCGCGTCCAGCCGGTCTCCCGGAGCATTCCCGGCGATGATGGCGCTGTTGATGGCACCGATCGATATGCCCGCTATCCAGTCAGGTTCAACGCCGTGTTCATGAAGCGCCTCATAGACACCTGCCTGGTAGGATCCTAGAGCACCCCCACCTTGAAGCACCAAAGCCGTGCATTCGAAATCAGCGTCAGAAATCTTGCGTTCCATGACCCGTGGTTCCCCTCGCCAGGCGCCCGGCCCTGGACGCATTGATGCGACCGGTTGGTTCAGCCATAGCGCAGCATTGTGCGACAATCTTCTATAGCAGATGGAATATCACAATTTTATGAGTTGAAATCAGTGCTCCTGCACCGCAACCCTGTAATTATATCAAAATCATCAATTATAGTATTTATCTTTACAAAAATTTTAGATACGCAATTGATAATATGTCAAGAATATATTGAAATCTTCACGTTTTAGTATTAATATCTCTATTATGCATATTTGTAATTTATCGAATAATCGAAATTCTTTTCGTTTATATGCAGGCGTCTATTATCATTGCAAGATTCTCCATATTCTTTGAGGGTATCCTCAAATCTAAGCTGCGGGAACTATTTAGAAACGTGGATCGGCGGTAAGTCCCACGGCTTGACGATCTCGTCCTACGCCCGGTGCGGAACATGACCGTCGAGCGGTGGGCTGCGCGTGTTCGGGATCCGCATCCCGCTGTCGAGGCCAAAGGACAGTTGTGACACCCGTTTGCCGATTTGGAGGCGTTCTCCAGGGCCGAGTGCCAGGCTCTCGCCACCCAGGGGCCGAAGGTCTAATCCAGTTTCAACCCGGCCAGCTCTGGACCGCCGCCGCATTCCGGCACGTCGTCTTGCGGTTGCATCACACCGCCCCCATGTCCGGCTTCGCATGCCGGGCTATCCTGCCGGCATTGCATACCCCTCCGGGCTAAGGACTCATCATGACATCTGCCAAGCCGCATTCTCGCCGCCAGTCTTTGAAGGCTGCTCTGTTCGCCATTGTCGCCGCCGGCCTGACCGCCTCCGCACTGCCGGCGCTCGCCGCGCCGAGCGCCAACATCGTCGCCACCGCCGCCGGTTCGGCCGATCACACGACGCTGGTTGCTGCCGTCAAGGCCGCCGGCCTCGTCGATACGCTTTCGGGCCCTGGCCCGTTCACGGTCTTCGCCCCGACCAACGCCGCCTTTGCCAAGTTGCCGGCCGGCACCGTCGACACTCTGCTGAAGCCGGAAAACAAGGCTCAGCTCCAGTCGGTGCTGACCTATCATGTCGTCCCCGGCAAGCTGATGGCCAAGGACGTCCTCGGCGCGATCACGGCCGGCGGTGGCAAGGCTGTCGTCACCACCGTCCAGGGCGGCAAGCTGACCGCGTCTGTGATGGGCGGCAAGGTCATGCTGACCGACGCCAAGGGCCGCATGTCTCACGTCTCGACCGCCGATCTTGATACGACGAACGGCGTCATCCACGTCGTTGACAACGTTCTGTTGCCGTAAATCTGGCGACATCGCGAAACGATTGGGGGCGGGCTGGCAACGGCTCGCCCCTTTTGGTTTGGGGGCCTTTGTCGGTCCGGCTTGATCCGGGCCTGGAGGTAGGCCGGGCCTGGCAGCCGGGGATGCCCGGGACGATCACGTCGGCCTTGCAGTCATGGGCACCTCGTGTCGCCGTTTCCACGCCAATGCCAGCCCCGCAGGCACGAAAAGCCCACAGTCATTGCGCCAGTGTCTGAACGCCTTCCGAACCTCACACCCGGCCCCTCGGCCCAAGATCAACGCCGGTGAGGGCTTCAGCCGCTGCGCCGGGGTCGGTCTCGCTGACATCAAGTAGGTCGAGCTTGTGGCGGATCTCGGCATGGCTCTCGGCTGTCAGCGTGTAGCCGAGGAAGCAGGCTCCCGCGGCCATCACAAAGATGATCGGGCCGACGATATAGGCCAGTTCCAGGCCCCGAATCGCCTCGGGCGTGTTCGTGACCCCGGCACCCACCTTGTATCCGACCATGGCCAGAACGTTGAAGGTAAGGAAGATCGCGCCGGCTGTGGCCAATTTCGCCGTGGCGGTCAGGCCGGCATAGATCAGACCCATCCACTCCCGGCCGCTGTCGAGCCGGAGTTCGTCGGCGATGTCGGCCGCGATGGCCCGCATCATCACCGTAAAGCCGGCGGCCATGGCGCCCACCAGGAACATGAGTGCGGAGAAGATCGGGAAGTCCCCCTTGGGCAGGAAGGGCAGACACATCAGGCCGACGGAATAGACGGTAGTCGTCACCAGGAAGGCGATGTGCTTGCTGATCTTGTTCGCGAGCCAGGCGGCAAAGGGCGCGCCGGCGAACCCTGCCGCGACGTAGATCAGCAGCAGCAGGTTGGCGGAGGCGGTGTCAAAACCCCGACTGTCCTTGAAGTAGAACAGGTAGAGCGCGGCCATCCAGCCAGGCCCGAGCGTGACCATAAGGTCGGCGGCCAGCAGCCGGATCACGTTTCCCCGGGTGAGCAGCTGGGCATAATCCTTCAGCGTGAACTGGGCAGGCCGATCCTGTGTAATGCGTTCCGGTGAGTTGAAGACCACGAGCATGCAGGTGACTGCCGCACTGGCGATAATGAACCAGATCATGGCCTGGACGCCCTCGGCGTCCGAATAGCCCTGCTGGTTCATGAAGATCGGGATCAGCAGCACAGCCATGGCACCGATGACACCCAGCCCCGTGATGGCCCCGAAGATCCGGGAGCGTTCCTTGTAGGTGGGGGCAAGTCGTCCGGCCCAGGCAAGATGGGAGAGCAGGACGCCGGAATAGCCGAGGTACATCACCAACAGCCACAGACCCAGGTAGAGGGGGCCATCCCCTGCGCCGGTCATCAGCAGCATGTAGAAGCCCAGCATGAGCACCGGAGCGCCGAGCGCCATCCAGATCCGGTAGCGGCCGAAGCGGGTCTTGGTCCGGTCCATCGCCAGGCCCATGGCGGTGTCGATCGGAATGTCGATGAACCGAACCAGCGCGAACACTGTGCCGACCAATGCCAGCGACAGGCCGAGTTCAGCTGCGAAATAGCGCGGCAGGTGAACGGTGGCGGCGACGCCGAGAGCCCCGATGGGGACGGCCGCACTGGCGAAGACCAGGGCTCGTGGCAAGGAGATCTGACCGCCCGCAGGGCCGGACTGGGATAGCGACACCTAAACTGGACTCCCCTCAAGCTCGCGTCTTTCGACCAGACGCTTAAGAATGGGATTTAGCCGCGAGCCGGGCCGTCGCCGCAAGGGGTTTTCGATGGAAGGATTGCAATGCGGGTGGCTCAGCCGTCCTTCGGTGCCCCTGCCCTCGAAGAGAGTTCCCTCGGCGTCGTGAGGCGAGGGACCTCGCCTTCACCCGTCGCGACCCGGACCTGTCCCGCCGGCTGGAGTTACAGGAGATCGCCGCCCTAGCGCTCCGAAAGCGCCTTCAGTCGTCCACGACATTGGAGAAGGTCAGGCGGTTGCCGAAGGGATCCCAGACGGTGAAGTCCCGGGTCCCCCAGGGCGTGTCCTCCACCTGGGGCCGGGCGTGGGGGTTGTCCCGCGCCTGGAGTTCGGCGCACAGGGTGCCGACGTCCGAGGTCTCGAACCGCACCGACGCGCCCGGGCTGGCGTCGCCGTAGTGGGCGGAAAGATGCAGGGCCAGGCCATCCCGGCTGACCGCTAGGTAGAGGGGGGCTCCGGGCTCGAAGCGGTGCTCGAAGTCGACGCCGAAACCGAGGAAGTCGAGATAGAAGGCGCGCGCCAGCGCTTCGTCAAAGATCCGCAGGATGGGCGTGGATCGCAGCAGGATCATGGAGGGGCTCCGGATTGGGGTCCGAGCGTCAGCCTAGCAGAGCCACCGCTTCCGCCAAGCGCCGGACAAACCCCACCTACTCCAGTTCCACCTCCCCGCCCGCGCCCGCGCCCGGAAGGGCCACAAGGGTATCGGACGAAACGCCACGTCGAATCCGGATCGGCATGGGTGCTCCTGGCTCGCCTCTCCGTGTGCGGTGCCCTATCTGTCATCAAGGTTTCCGAAATCCTTGGCACGGACTTGTCATGACCCCCTCCTTTCCTCCCGTTTCTGCCCGCCCCAGCCGTCGCGGCCTGGTCCTGTCCGCCGCCGCCCTGGCCTTCTCCGGGCTGGGTGCCCGCGCTGCCCTGGCCGCGGAGGGCGGGGACATCCTCGATCAGGTGCGGGGCTACGGTGCCCTGAGGCCGGACCCGGCCGGTGTGCTGGACCTTCCTGCTGGGTTTTCCTACCAGGTCGTCTCCACCGCCGGCGAGGTGATGGATGACGGCTTCCTGGCGCCGGACCACTTTGACGGCATGGGGTGCCTGGCCCTGCCAGACGGCCGCCTGGCCCTGATGCGCAACCATGAGTTGGACGAGGGCGAAAACAGGCTGGGACCCACCGGTGGCCGGCCGGACCTGGAGGCAAAGCTGGGTGCCCTACCTGCCTTCGACCGTAGCGCCGATGGCCGGGTCCTGCCCGGGGGGGTGACCACCCTGATCATCGATCCCGCGACAGGGCGGCGAGATCGGCAGTTCCTCTCCCTGGCCGGGACTGCACTGAACTGCGCGGGTGGCTCCACCCCGTGGGGCGCTTGGCTGACCTGCGAGGAGACTGTGCTCTCTGCGCCGAAAACAGGCGCCAGCCACGGCTGGATTTTTGAGGTCCCCGCGGAGGCACCAGCCCCCGTGGTACCGGTTCCGCTGACCGCCATGGGTCGCTTTCGGCATGAGGCGGCGGCAGTCGATCCGGCCTCGGGGACGGTCTACCTGACCGAGGACCGCGACGACGGCCTTCTCTACCGGTTCCTGCCCACCTCACCCGGCCGGCTCACGGGGGGCGGGCGGCTTCAGGCCCTGGCCTTCGACGCTGGGGGGAGCGACAGTCGTAACTGGCGCCGGACCGACCTGACCGTCGGCGAGGTCCGTGCCGTGCGATGGATTGACCTCGATGAGGTCGAGAGCCCGAAGGATGACCTGCGCCAGCGGGGACATGTGGCGGGCGGGGCCCTGTTCGCCCGGGGCGAGGGTGTCCACCTTGCGGTAAGGCCGGATGGCGGCTGTGACGTCTTTTTCACCTGCACCTCTGGCGGTGACCGGCGGCTGGGACAGATCTTCCGTCTGACCTCCCAGCCCAAGGCCGGGGCGGACCGGCTGCAACTGTTCCTGGAGTCCCGTGACAGCCGGGTGATGGATTATGCGGACAATCTGACCATAGCCCCCTCGGGCCACCTCGTGGTCTGCGAGGACCGGGTCGGTCTGAGCCCCAACCACCTCAAGGTCGTCACGCCAGCGGGAAAGGTCTGCGCCCTCGCCCGCCTTCGGATGCGCACAGAACTGGCCGGCGCCTGCTTCTCGCCAGACGGGCGCTTCCTGTTCGTGAACGCCTACGCGCCAGGGCGGACCTTCGCCATAGAGGGCCCCTGGACGACGTTCAGCGAAGCTCCCGCCTGAGGCCTCTCGGCAGCAAGTCGGACCTCGCAAAAAGACGAACAGCCCCTCGAGTGATCACCCGAGGGGCCGTGACTTTTCAAAGTCTCCGAGCGCGGATCAGGCCAGGTCGAACCGGTCCATCTCCATCACCTTGGTCCAGGCCTTGACGAAGTCGGCCGTGAACTTCCCGGCGGCGTCGTCCTGGGCGTAGACCTCGGAAAGGGCGCGCAGCTCGGAGTTGGAGGCGAAGACCAGGTCAGCGCGGGTGGCGGTGCGCACGACCTTACCCGTGGTGTGGTCCCGGCCCTCGAACAGGTCGGCACCGTTGGAGGTCCAGGCGACGTCCATGTCCAGCAGGTTCACGAAGAAGGCGTTGGACAGGACACCGACGCGGTCCGTGAAGACCCCGTGGGCAGAACCGCCGGGGTTGGCACCCAGGACCCGAAGGCCGCCGACCAGGACCGTCATCTCCGGAGCGGTGAGGGTCAGGAGCTGGGCCCGGTCGATCAGCAGCTCCTCGCCGGGCGCCGTCACGCCTTCGCTGCGGTAGTTGCGGAAGCCATCGGCCCGGGGCTCCAGCACGGCGAAGGAATGGGCGTCGGTCTGCGCGTCCGTCGCATCCGTCCGCCCTGGGGTGAAGGGTACGGTGACCGTATGGCCCGCAGCCTTCGCTGCCGCCTCGACGGCCGCGGCGCCGGCGAGGACGATCAGGTCAGCGAGCGAGATCGTCTTCCCTCCGGACTGGGCGGCGTTGAAACGGGAACGGATCGCTTCCAGGGCCGCCAGGACCCGGGTCAACTGGGCGGGCTGGTTGACCTCCCAGTCTTTCTGCGGCGACAGGCGGATCCGGGCACCATTGGCCCCTCCCCGCTTGTCTGACCCGCGGAAGGTTGAGGCCGAGGCCCAGGCCGTGGTGACCAGTTCAGGGACCGACAGGCCTGAAGCGAGGACCTCGGCCTTCAGGCCCGCGATGTCGGCGGCGTCGACCAGGGGATGGTCCACTGCCGGCACGGGGTCCTGCCAGATCAGCACCTCGGCCGGGACGTCGGGCCCGAGGTAGCGGGCGCGCGGGCCCATGTCGCGATGGGTCAGCTTGAACCAGGCGCGGGCAAAGGCGTCGGCGAGGGCCTGCGGATCCTTGTGGAACCGGCGGGAGATGGGTTCGTAGAGGGGGTCCAACCGCAAGGAGAGATCCGCCGTGGTCATCATCGGCGCATGCTTGACCGAAGGATCGTGGGCGTCGGGGATCATGTGCTCGGGGCGCACGTCCTTGGCCCGCCACTGGTGTGCGCCGGCCGGGCTCTTCACGAGTTCCCACTCATAGCCGAACAGCATGTCGAAATAGCCGTTGTCCCAGGTCGTCGGGTTGGGCTTCCAGGCGCCTTCAATGCCGCTGGTGATGGCGTCCACGCCCTTTCCGGAGCCATGGGTGCTTAGCCAGCCGAAGCCAGCCGCTTCCATGGGCGCACCCTCGGGCTCAGGTCCGACATGGGAGTCGGGGCCAGCACCGTGAGCCTTGCCGAAGGTATGACCGCCGGCCACCAGGGCGACGGTCTCCTCGTCGTTCATGGCCATGCGGGCGAAGGTCTCGCGCACGTCCCGGCCAGATGCGACAGGATCGGGGTTGCCATTGGGACCCTGCGGGTTGACGTAGATCAGTCCCATCTGGACCGCCCCGAGGGGCTGGGCCAGGACGCGATCACCGGAATAGCGGTTATCGCCCAGCCATTCGGCCTCGGCCCCCCAGTTGATGTCCTCCTCGGGTTCCCAGATGTCGGCGCGCCCGCCGCCGAAACCGAAGGTCTTGAAGCCCATGGACTCCAGGGCGACATTGCCGGCCAGGATCATCAGGTCGGCCCAGGACAGGCTGTTGCCGTACTTCTTCTTGATCGGCCAGAGCAGGCGGCGAGCCTTGTCGAGGTTGCCGTTGTCCGGCCAGGAGTTGATGGGCGCAAACCGCTGGTTACCCGTCCCGCCGCCGCCGCGGCCGTCCGAGATCCGGTAGGTGCCGGCGCTATGCCAGGTCATACGGATGAAAAGCGGGCCATAGTGACCCCAGTCCGCCGGCCACCAGTCCTTGGAATCGGTCATCAGGGCGTGCAGGTCCGCCTTGACCGCCGCCAGGTCGAGGGACTTGAACGCTTCGGCATAGTCGAAGCCCGGGTCCATCGGATCGGCCTTGGCCGAATGCTGGCTGAGGATCTTCAGGTTAAGCCGGTTCGGCCACCAGTCGGCATTGGACTGCATCTTTGCGGTGGTCCGGCCGCCGTGTCCGAACGGGCACTTGCCTTCATCAGATGACATGTCGCTTCCTTTTCCTTGCGCCGCCAGAGATCCGCGACGTCATGGTCTCTATGTAGGAAGGCAAGGCGGATTGGACAAATCGATAGTTCTTTTAGACACCATCAACTGGATCAATATCACCCTGGATCTACAGCCCCCGTCACCTCAAGTGAGAGCGCCCACAGGCGATCTGCGCTTTCCGGGTTCAGGGCGTAGGGCATGACGCCCACGTAGGGGGCCTCGGCGGTCCAGGGCCCGGCCTCGCCACAGTTCTCGAGATACAGGCCTCCAATCCCTTCGAGTTCCGGACCGACGGCCGCCCAGACGCTGGTAGAGGCCCCCTGTTCCGGGGTCTTGAAGCCTTCACGGACCGCGCCTGTCTCGGGGTCGATCCAGCCCATGGCGACCATTTCCGCCCGCTCCATGTGCCTCTGCAGCGGGGTCATGATCCCGCCCGGCATGACCGCGTTGGCGCTCACCCCGCGGCCGGCAAACCGCTTGTGGAAGCCAACGGCGAACAGGCTGTTGGCGGTCTTGGCCTGACCGTAGCTCTCCCACTTTTCGTAGGGACGGGTCCGGTAGTTGGGATCGTCCCAGTGGATGTCCGAGCGCCTGTGGCCGATCGACGACAGGCTCACCAGTCGGGACGGCGTTCCGGACTTCCGGGCGCCGGCCTCCAGGGCGGGCGCCAGCAGCACCGCCAGCAGGAAGTGCCCGAAGTGATTGGTCCCGACCTGCATTTCCAGCCCGTCCGCCGTGCGGTCCAGGGGGCAGGCCATGACGCCGGCATTGTTGATCAGGAGGTCCAGGGGTCGGTCTCCCCAACGCGCACCCAGGGCGCGGACCGAGGCGAGGCTGGACAGGTCCAGCATCTCGAACCGCGCCTCGGGGCCCTTGGCCGTCCGGTTGATATCCGCTGCGGCGCTCGCCGCCAGGTCGGGCTTGCGCGCCGCGATGATGACCTCCGCCCCGGCCTCGGCCAGGGCCCGGGCCGTCTCGATGCCAATCCCGGTGGCCGCCCCGGTGACCATGGCGGTCCGGCCGGTGAGGTCCCGGCCCGCCACAACCTCACGGGCCGTGCTGAAGGCGCCAAAGGGCGAGGTAATCCGGTCGGGCATGGGTGAGTTCTCAAGGCGTGTGAAGAGTGCCTGCAGGCGGTGCCTCGCAGGTCCCCAAGGTGACATGACGAGGTCCCTGCCGTCCATCCTCACCCTTCGGCAACCCCTCCCCGCACTTTCCATTGGGCCGGGCTCGTGTTTGCATCCCCGGAACGGGAGAAAACGACATGGGAAAGCTCTGGTGCGGAGATCGAGAGACCTCGGCGGAGGCCATCCGCGAGCGCGCCCTTAAGGCCGCAAGGGGCCTGGAGAGCCTGGGGGTGCGCGAGGG